>CAVCRI010000029.1:0-24532 GCA_963604545.1 Lachnospiraceae bacterium
TACTTGCCAAAGGGCAAATGGATAGACTATCAAAACGGCAAGGTCTACGAGGGTGGATACCAAGACATCAGTGTCAAGGAAAACAAAATCCCTTGTGTGATTTTGGTGAAGGATGGTAGTCTGATTCCTCAGGTGCCAGTGGCACAGAGTACCGACAAGATAGAATGGGACAAACTCACCTGGAAACCTTTCAAGGTCGATGCTGCTGAATGCGTAGGTTATCTCTACAAGCCAGGCAGCAGCGAGATAGAAGTAGTAAAACAGTAAAAAAGATCTAGTTAAAGTCTTATTATAATCACAACAAGGCAAAAAACAAATGGATAAATATTCTTTAATCTCATTTGTTTTTGCTATCTTTGCAAGCGAAATCGGCACGAAGCCTGATTTCGCTTGCTTTGTTTAGGAACTACAGGAACCTCTTGTTTCCCTACAAACAAGGAAATATAAATAACTAAAGATATAAATATAGGAATAGAAGATGAAGATAAAGACAAACATCGCCATGGCCACACCGGATATGGCTTCTCATATAGCATCGCTCATCATGGAAGCGATGAACCCTCAGTGTTGCCAGAACTTTGCGGGACCTCAGCATACTTTGGTAGATTTTCACCGCATGATGACACGATTGGTGGAAATGGAGGATAGTCAGTATAGCTATCTCAATACTTTGGTGGCTACCAATACAGAGGGAATCTTGATGGGTATACTCGTGGGGTATAATGGTGCCGAACTGAAAAAGCTCCGTGAGCGATTCATACAGGAGGCGATTGTGAGTTTTGGCATAGACTATTCGGGCATGGATGCCGAGACCGAGGCTGGCGAGTTTTACATAGACAGCCTAGCCGTGTCTAGTAATTTCCGTGGTAAGGGTGTAGCCCGGCAATTGCTTCAAGCAGGCATCGAGCGTGCACGTGAGTTAGGTATCCCTAAGGTTGGTTTGCTTTGCGATAAGAGCAACCCAAACGCAGAGCGTCTTTATGCCCATTTAGGCTTCGAGTATGTCAATGATACAACTTGGGGTGGACATGCCATGAAGCATTTGCAAATCAATGTATAATAGGGCGTTACATGTGCAATCGTTTGCTCAGGTCTAGAAGGTGTAGTCGTGCAATCGTTTGCTCATCAAAAGAATTAGAAATTGATAAAAAATAATAGATTCTTTAGTCTAATCATTGTACCTTTGCATCAGAACAAGAAACATGGTTCTTGAAAGTTCAGTAGAAGATGATGATTAAGAAAAATGTTTTTTAGATGAAGCATAGATTCATAATGATAGGTTTTAGAAAAAGATATTTTATTAGTTTTTGTTGATTTAAGAATAAAAGCCTGGGCAGCAGTGATGCTATCCCAGGCTTTTGTATTTTTTTGAGATGTTAGTCCCTCCTAACTTCTAACTTTAAATCAGTCTTCCAGTTCTTCGATTTCATTTTCGTCCATATCCCTGTCGAGTCGGTCTCGCCAAAGATATTTTCTCGTCTCATGCACTATGATTCCGCTCAAGCAGAGCAGGGAGATGAGGTTAGGTATAGCCATGAGAGCATTCATGCAGTCGGCGATATTCCATACCAGTCCGAGACTGATTACGCTACCGATGAAGATACTCACGATGTAGAGCACACGATAGGTGAGCATCCAGCGCTTTCCTTTGAGATATTCCACGCATCGCTCACCATAGTAGCTCCAGCCCAGAGTGGTACTAAAGGCGAAAGTCGCAAGTCCGAAGGTGAGCAGTGGGGCACCGATAAATGGAATCTTGCTGAATGCCTGCTTGGTGAGGGCGGCACCATCGTGATAGTCTATGTCCGGATAAGCGATGATGCTACTGGTAATGACGAGACCTGTGAGGGCACAGATGATGACGGTGTCCCAAAAGGTTCCCGTGGATGAGACCAAAGCCTGGCGCACAGGGTTGCGAGTCTGTGCGGCGGCGGCGACGATAGGTGCTGAACCCAAACCACTCTCATTCGAGAAGAGGCCTCGGGCAATACCATAGCGTGCTGCCATCATCAATGTGCTGCCTGCGAAACCGCCGCCTGCTGCCTTCGTGGTGAAGGCAGACTCAAGGATAATCTTGATGGCTGGTATGAGATAGGCATGGTTGACAATGAGGATGTATATGCAACCTATCACATAGAAGAGTGCCATGAAAGGTACCAACATGCCGCTTACCTTGCTGATGGTCTTTACGCCACCGATGATGACGGCTGCGCCCAGTGCAGTAACAATGGCACCTGTGATGTATGGAGATATGCCATACTGGTTTTCTACCAGCGATGAAATGGCATTTGCCTGTACGGTGCTACCTATGCCAAAAGAGGCAAGGGCGGCAAAAATGGCAAAGAGAATGGCGAGCCATTTCCAACCCAATCCCTTTTCGAGTGCATACATAGGTCCGCCCAGCATGTGTCCACGCTTGGTCTTCACACGATATTTCACGGCAAGCAAACCTTCTGCGTACTTGGTGGAGATACCAAATACTCCCGTCAGCCAACACCAGAGCACGGCACCCGGTCCTCCAAGTGCGATGGCTGTAGCCACACCGATGATGTTGCCTGTGCCGATGGTTGCGGCAAGGGCTGTAGCCAAGGCTCCAAATTGTGATACATCGCCAGTGGCATTCTTGTCTTTCTTTACCGACAACTTGATGGCCTTGAAAATCTTGCGCTGTGGGAAGCGCAGTCGGATGGTTAGGAAAATATGGGTTCCCAACAAGAGGATAATCATTGGCCATCCCCAAAGTAAAGAGCTAAACGCTGTGAAAAAATCGTTAATTGCATCCATTTTTAAGAAGTTAAAGAGTGTACTGTGTTTATGGTGGAAAACTAAATATCTCGGCTGTATTGTAATCCGGTGGCAAGGGGGAACTTGCTTCTTATTCTTCGAATTCCACTTTTACGTTCTTGAATCCCATCGTCTTCAGCATTTCCATGAATTGGCTCCGGGCATTTTGCTGGGCGTTCCGTATGTTTGCTGGCGTGAGACATCGCTTTTTCATTGCCGAATAGGCTCGTTCGTACATAGCCTGTCGGTCGGCACCCGTCCATTTCCCTTCCTCGAAAAAACTCTTGGTCCTTGCTTCGTCGATGAAGTTGTTGTCGAGCAGTTTCACTGGCGGCAGGGTGCATGTGATGGAGTCTTTGTCTGCATCATGAGTGAGCCATCCCTCCTTCACATCCTTCATGTCTATGCCAAGCCGCAGTGTGCCATAGTATATGCGCACCAGTTGGTCATCGCCGAAAAATCCATGTCGGGTGGTGTCCACCAGTTCCTCGTCGTTGATGCTGAGAAATTCCCATTGACCAATGGCTTCAATGCTTTGCACCTGAGTGGGCGAGAGGGTGGTGTTCTCCTCCTTTGCCACTTCCACTTGGTTATCTTTACTAAGCCAGTAGAGTCCTCCACCTGCTAGGAGCACCAGCAGCAATATCGCTATAATTGATATTCTTTTCATGTTTGTGTTCTCCTTATTAATTAATGCGTAGATGGGGCATTTTCCTTGTCGGATACCTTCTTCTCCACGGTCGAGGCATTTTTTACAGTGGCTTCGAAGAAACTCTTGATGTCCTCCACTGTGAATTTCTTACGGAAACTTATCTTGATGTTCTCTTCCTTGAATCCCATGTCCTTAAGCATTGGGATGAGCATGTTGGCAGCATTTAGTTGAGCTTGTTCTGTAAGGTTGAGGTTCGGGATGTCGCGGATAATGCTTTCCCTGCCATGCTGTTCCAACAGCGAAAGCTCAGCATCGCTGAAGTTGCTTCTGGCGAGTGAAACATACTGCTTCACGCCGTCGTGGTCTATTTTCGAGCTGGTGAGTATCATCTTTGGGTCTGGCAGGATAATCTCAATCTTGTTTCCCTTGTGGTTCACATTTTTAGCAGAGAATCCCTGGAAGTCGATATAGGCTTTGACGGTAGCGTCCATCGGTATGGCCACCTTACGATTGGAGCCAGGCACATGGATATTGAAGGATTTTTTGAAGAGGGAGCCCTTTAGGTTGAGCTGGTCATCATGGGTGATAATCTTATGTACATGGGCTTCGGCGGTATAAAGGCGATTGCACTTTTGTATCTGCGTCACCAACACAGACATCGTGTCAATGACGTTCACCTTGGCTTCTTGCTGCTTGTGAGTGCAAGAGACAAGGGTTAAGACGAAAGCCGATAATATAATCAATAACCCCTTTTTCATACCAAAAAGTTTTAATTTGGCTGCAAAGTTACGACAAAATGTTTGAAAAGCCAAACGTTTTGGATAAAAATGTTTTAGAATCTAGCTTTTTGAACAATTAACTTTGTCTTTGATGGATGCAGCCTTGAAGTCTAGACTGGGTGCTTTTCTGTTTTGTGCATACTAAATAACTATTTTTTTTCACTTTTCGATTAAACCTTTCTAAACTTCTTTCGTCAAAGTAACGATTAGAATTCATAAACTGAACTTTTATTATATCGTGTAAGATTCAATAGGAAATTTATTAGTTAGTATTTAGGTATTTTTAAAGCGTCTGCTCGAGATGAGTGGGCGCTTTTTTAGTGTAAAATTTGGTGGATTCACCAGAAAGTGTTACCTTTGCATCGATAAATCATAACTATTGACGCAATGAATGTAATAGAAACAGACATAAAGGGATTATTGATATTGGAACCTCGGATTTTCCGAGATATGCGTGGCTATTTCATGGAAAGTTTCAGCGAGCGAGAGTTTGTTGAGAAAGTGACTCCTATCCTTGGTCATGAAGTGCATTTTTGCCAAGACAATGAGAGCATGAGCAGTTATGGGGTGATGAGAGGCTTGCACTTTCAGCGTCCTCCTTATACCCAGAGCAAGTTGGTGCGTTGTGTCAAGGGTAGGGTGCTAGATGTGGCCGTTGACATTCGCAAGGGATCGCCAACCTATGGCAAGCATGTAGCCGTGGAACTTACCGAGGACAATCATCGTCAGTTCTTCATCTCCAAGGGATTCGCCCATGGGTTCTCTGTGTTGTCGGAAACAGCCGTCTTCCAGTATAAGTGCGATGAGTTTTATCATCCGGAGGCGGATGATGGCATCTCCATCCTAGACGAGGGCCTGGGCATCGACTGGCGCATCCCAACCGAGTGTGCCAATCTTTCTGAGAAGGATACCAAGCACCCATTGCTAAAGAATTTCAGCTCTCCGTTCGAGATATAACAGTAAATCCCCTTAGAAATCTGCATGGTGAGATTAAATTTGCATGGTGAGATTAATTTCACTTTGCACTTTGCCCAAAGTTGCTCATGGCTTTGGGCACTTTTGCCCAGAGTATCTGGTTACTTTTCCTCAATAGTCTGGGCGAAAGTACTCGTTGAGCTGGGCAGAAGTGTTCATAAGGTTGGGCAGAAGTGTTCTGCGTCATGGCAGAAGTGTTCTATGTTATGGTTTGGTTTCTTCGGTGTATTGGTTTTATCTCGATTTTCTTCATTTCTAGCCGCTTTTTTGATGATTTATGGTAGCAAATGACAGCAAATGGCAGCAAATAATCATTTGCTGCCATATCTTAATATCTTGATATTTAGGTTGTTAATATGTGTTGTGACATCAGTGGAAGCAAAAATAAGAAACTTTTAATAACTTATCTATTATAGTTGTATGAAAGCTAACTTTACTAGAGAGTAAAAAATTAAAAAAACTTACTTTTCACTAGTTTTGTTGCTTATCTCGATATTTTTGATTAAATTTGTATTTCAAAACTAAAAATGTGACATGAAACGATTTAATTATATCCTGTTGACGGCCTTAGCTGTTGGCATGTTGTGCGGTTGTGCAGAGAAGAAAAAGAGCAATGTCATCATTGCTCCCAAACCAGTGGTAAAGAACCCGAACAAGCCTACTCAAAAAATGAGTAACTATGAGCAGGTGAGAGACATAGAATGGCTGGGCACTACTTACAAAGTGGTGGTGAAGCGTGAAAGTGACACCTCGTTGCCTATCCTCAAGCTCGATGAGTACAACAAGTATTTCGACAATAAGATCACTGTCCGTATCTTGCGAAAGGATGGCACTGAGTTTTTCAACCGCAGCTTTACGAAGGCAGCCTTTGAGGATAATCTTGATAGTCACACCAAGGAGTCTGGTGCCTTGCTTGGCATTGTGTATGTGAAGGCAGAGGGTGACAATCTCTTCTTTGCTGCCAGTGTAGGTTCGCCGGATGTAACGAGTGATGAGTATGTGCCCTTGGTGCTGAAAATCTCTCGTATGGGTGCCGTTTGCATTAGCAAGGACCAATTGCTCGATACCGATGGAGATGACAGTGGTCCACAGAAAAACTCTAACTCTTCATCGGCCACGGATGGTGATGAAGACGAGGACGGGGTATAAGAACGATGGTCCTAGCCTTGTTTCATTTCAAGGATTTTACCATTCTCCACTTCAAAAATCTTGAAATCACCTTGCAGGCGATGAAGTATTTGGTCTAGATGCTCGCGGTTGGTGTCGGTGATGAATATCTGACCGAAACTATCGCTCGACACTAACTGTACGATGGCTTCAACTCGCTGTGCATCAAGTTTGTCGAAGATGTCGTCGAGCAAGAGTAATGGTGTGGTGTTCGAACAAGTGCGCTGCAAGAAACTGAATTGTGCCAGCTTCAGGGCAATCACGAAAGTCTTGTTTTGTCCTTGGCTTCCCTCACGTTTCATCGCATAGTTGCCCAACGAGAACTCGAGGTCGTCGCGATGCACGCCATGCAGTGAATATCCCACGGCGCGATCCTTGAATCGGTCTCGCTGAATCACCTCCAATAATGGTCCTCGGGTGCAATGTGAGATGTAATGTAGTTCCACTTTCTCCTGGTTGCCCGATATATGTTGGTAAATCTGCTGAAACACAGGTTCCAGTTCATTCACGAAAGCCTGTCGTTTCGCAAAAAGCTGTTCGCCATTCAGTGCCATCTGCTGTTCCCAGATTTCCATCACAGTCGGGTCTGGCTCCGTCTCCATCTTCAGTAGGGCATTGCGCTGTTGCAAGGCTTTGTTGTAGTTGGATAGCAGCTCAATGTAGGAGTTGTCATATTGCGAGATGACCACATCCATCAACTTGCGTCGCTCCTCGCTGCCACCCTCGATGAGCGAGACATCAGAAGGAGAGACCAGGATAAGCGGGATGAGGCCGATATGTTGTGAGAGTCGTTTGTATTCTTTCTTGTTGCGCTTGAAGTGCTTCTTTGTGCCACGCTTCATGCCGCAATAGATATTCTCCATGTCACCATTGTCGTTTTGGTAGTTGCCTTCCAACATGAAGAACCCCTCCTCGTGGGTAATGATTTGCGAGTCGATGGGATTGTTGGCGCTGCGGCAAAAAGAGAGGTAGTAGATGGCATCTAGCAAGTTGGTCTTACCCATGCCGTTATGGCCGATAAGGCAATTGATTTTGGGTGACAACTCTAGGTTGGCATCCTTGATGTTCTTATAGTTTAATATGGAGATATTCTTTAAAATCATAGTTGCTTTTTCTGCTTTTGGGATGCAAAGTTAGCAGAAAAATGGGAAAAAACGAAAAAAGTAGCAGATAATTTTCAATATATCGAAAAAAATAAGTAAATTTGCAACCTAAATTGTAGTAATGCGTGGTAATCGAATCAAATACATTCGCCACATGCAAACAGAACTGAATAATAAAAACAAAAAAATAAAAATGGCAAACAACAAAGTACAGGCTCAGGAAGTTGAGAGCCTTAACATTCATGAGGCCTTCTTCTTGAAGTACAAGAAGGCAATTCTTATCGCAGTGGTAGCTGTAATCGTTATCATTGCTGGTGTGTTCGTTTATGTTTCTCAGATCTCAGGTCCTCGTGAGGACAAGGCAAGCACCATGCTCGGCAAGGGTCAGACCTATTTCAACAACGAGATGTTTGAGCAGGCACTCAATGGCGATGGCGCTGGCTATGTAGGCTTCAAGCAGATTGCTAGCGAGTACGGCAGCACAGACGCTGGTAACTTGGCTAACCTCTATGCTGGTCTTTGCTATGCTAACCTTGGTAAGTGGGCGGAGGCTGAGAAGAGCATTGACGCATTCTCTTCTAAGGGCGACCAGATGATTAGTCCAGCCGCTGAGGCTGCTCTCGGTGATGTCTATGCTCACCTCAACAAACTGGATCAGGCTGTGGATGCTTTCAAGAAGGCTGCTAGCATGGCTGATAGTAAGGCAGAGGATGACACCAACAATAGCCTTTCCCCAACATTCCTTATCAGGGCTGGTGAAATCTTGGAGAGCCAGGGCAAGAAGGCTGATGCCTTGAGTATCTATCAGGATGTGAAAAAGAAGTATGTAAACTCTCAGCTTGTGCAGAGCTCTGAGATTGACAAGTATATCGAGCGTGCTTCTAACTAATCTTGGGTTTTAGATGTTCATTCGATAGAAGAAAGGAAAGAATATTATGGCAACAGCACTTCATAATTTATCAGATTACGACTTTAGCAAGGTGCCTGACGCAAGTAACATGTGTTTTGGTATCGTCGTGGCAGAGTGGAACCCTGAGATTACGGGGGCGCTCCTCGATGGTGCAGTCAAGACCTTGGAAAAGCATGGCGCCTTGACGGAAAACATCCACGTGAAGACCGTTCCTGGTAGCTTCGAGCTTATCTATGGTGCTCACCAGATGGTTCTCAATGGGGGCTACGATGCAGTCATCATTTTAGGTAGTGTGATTCGAGGCGAGACACCTCATTTCGATTATATCTGTGAGGGCGTTACCTATGGCATCGCTCGTCTCAATGCCACACAGGAAATCCCAGTCATCTATGGACTCTTGACCACAAACGACCTCCAACAGGCAAAGGATCGAAGTGGCGGCAAACTTGGCAACAAGGGTGATGAGTGTGCCATCGATGCCATCAAGATGGCAAAGTTCTAATATATAATAAGGTATATAGGATGAAACTTTATCAGTTATTGCAGTCTTTCGAGTTTGAGGAGATTTTCCCTACAGTCAATGAGATGTTTCCCAATGCTCAGTTGCATCGTGATGTCTTCGAGAAAGCTTTCAATATGCTTTGCGACATTCAGCCAATCTCTTCGAAGAAGGTGATTCGTTTCGAGTTGGTGGAAGACCCTAATAGTAACGACATGTTTGTGGGAGCCAACGACAGTTGCTTCCAGTCTACCTGGGATGTTTGCTTGGGTAAGGAAGTCAAGAAGGGAAAGGGAGCCGACTTGAATGATGTGGAGTTGGCTGCCAACTGCTTGCTCAACGTGCTTTTCATTGGTAGGCATCCACAGGCTTTCGACAAGGAATATAAGAAACTTCTGAAGTAGAAGGTTCAAAAACAATAAATACAAAAAGACTCTTGAAGCAATCGGTTGCTTCAAGAGTCTTTTTGTATTCTGTATTAGAAGTCAATTTTTTAATAAAACTTGATGTCGGCGATGATATGGGCACCCACCTGCTCATTCAGCCGATTCACTAGGATACCACGGCTCATGGTGAGATCGGCACGGAGGGCAGGGTTGAGAATCTTGACGAAGAGAATTTGGTTCTTGATGAACTTCTCGCCGCAATAGGCTGCGATAGGAGCACCTACTACAGTGTCCCAACTCTTTATCAGTCTTTTTTGCTGTAAAGGTGTTTCCAACCCTTCTCTTCTTAAGATTTCGGGCAAAAGCTCGGCTATTGATTTTACTTTTTTTCGGAACATAGCATTTCTTTTTTATATCACTTTATCCATCCTTATGTCTGTAGGTTCGGTAGGGATCGTTTCTTCCTTTTGGAAATCGAAACAGATGCCTATCTTATAAGCATGAGGAATGCAGGGAAGAAAACGGTCGTAATAGCCCTTGCCTCTGCCTAGACGATTCCCCTTGCTATCGAAACTCATGCCGGGAATGATGGCTAGTTCTATCTCGTGGTATCGCTCTTGGGGAAATAGTTTGCCGATTGGCTCCAGAATGTGGAAGGTTCCTTCGTGCAAATCTTGACAGCCTGTATATTCTCGGATAATCATGTGCTCATCATCCACGACCACGGGGAGTAATACTTGCTTGCCGACAGCCACCAACTGGTCTATATAGCTGTGAGTGTTGACCTCGTCGGGTAGTGAATAGTAGAGTAAGAGGGTATGGGCATCTTGCAGATGCTCATCCTCATTCAATTGGGATAAAACGGAAAGCGACAGTTCCTCAAGTTGGCTTGAGGAATACTGTCGCTTTCTGTTTCTTATCATTTTTCTGATTTCTGCTTTATCCATTTCTTTTCAGATGCTAATGGGCCTTGTTTTTTTGATGAAGCCTTAGGCTTTTTCGGGAATGCCTCGTGCTTGGCAAATACCTCCATTACCTTCTTGATGACAGGGTCGTCCAGGTTGATGTATTCAGTCCATGCCTGCTCATCCAGCATGTTGTAGATGATGCGGCTGTCGATGTAGCGGTCGAGCAACTTATGGCTCTTGCGAATCAAAAGATTGCGGCGCTTCAAGCCTCGCTTGTCTGCATAGTTGGCAAACTGCTCTACCATATTCTGTTTGTCGAGATAATCTGCAAGCTGCATCATCTCCTTGAAGTTGTTCAGCTTAGGACGGTTATCATCGGTGTAAGTGAATGCAAACTGGAGGATGAGTCCGCTCATGCTTGCTTCCTTGAAGTAGGAAGTCATGCCCAGCGTGTCCTCTGGCACGAAGATGTCAGGGGTAATACCGCCACCACCATATACCACTCTGCCGATGCCTGTGTGGTAAGCCGGTCCTGTATGCTTGATGCTGTCCTGCGAGAAGAACTCGCCATGTTGGTAACGGTCTAACAAATCTTGCTCGTAGTCCTTGTCATCACCCATGGTATAAGGCTTCTGGATGCAACGCCCTGATGGGGTGTAGTAGCGGGCGATGGTCAGGCGGATGAGGCTATGGTCAGGGAACTCAATCTGCTGTTGTACCAATCCCTTGCCAAATGAACGGCGACCGATGATGGTGGCACGGTCATTGTCCTGCATAGCTCCGGCGAAGATTTCAGCCGCAGAGGCAGACCCCTCATTGATGAGCACGACCATAGGTATCTTCTGGTAAGAACCCTTGCCATCGCTCATGTAGTTTTGGCGAGGAGATTTGCGTCCCTGGGTATAGACGATGAGCTTCTTGTCAGGCAAGAACTCATTCGCCATGTTGATGGCTGCCGTAAGATAACCGCCCGAGTTGTCACGCAGGTCTATGCAGAGATTTTTGAATCCTTGCTGAGAGAGCTTGGCAAGTGCGATGAGCATCTCTGGGTAGGTGTTCTCTCCGAAATTCTTGATGCGGAGATAGCCCGTGGTATCATCTAGCATGTAAGCTGCGGTGACACTCTTGGTAGGTATCTCGCCACGGGTCACCGTAAAGGTTTGTACTTTCTTGCTGCCATAGCGTATGACACCAATCTTCACCTTGGTGTCCTTCGGACCCTTGAGTCGGTGCATCGCTTCCTGGTTGGTAACAATCTTACCAACGAAAGGTTTGCCGTCCACTGCCACAATCTTGTCACCAGCCAAGAGTCCTGCCTTCTCTGCAGGACCGTTTTGGATGACATTCTGCACATGGATAGTGTCTTCTCTAATTACAAATTCGATGCCAACACCCGAAAACGACCCCTTGAGGTCGTCGGTAGCCTGGGTCGCATCCTTGGCGCTGATATAAACTGAGTGAGGGTCTAGCTCGGCTAGAATCTGTGGTATCGCCTTATCGACCAAAGAGTCGATGTTTACGGCATCCACATACTGGTCGTCTATCAAGTGGAGCAAGTTGTTCAAGCGATTGCTTCCGCTATTAATGACACTCAGACGGTTGCCAGCAAAATGGTTGGAGAAGAATGTGCCGATGACGATGCCTATCACGACGCAAAGCGCCATGATGAAGGGCATGAATCGATTGTTCTTATTCTTATTCATATTCATAACTTATCTGACTTTATACTAACGTTTCTTCATCCGGATTCAAGTACTCTACTTTGATGCCGGCTCTCCTCAGTAGGTCGATGCCATCTGTGAGACGATATTTCTCGGCATAGACCACACGCTTGATACCTGCCTGGATGATGAGCTTAGAGCACTCAATGCAAGGCGAGGCGGTGACATAGAGTGTGCTGCCCTCGCTGTTGTTGCTGCTACGCGCTAACTTGGTGATAGCATTTGCCTCGGCATGGAGAACGTAAGGCTTCGTGACGCCGTTCTCTTCGCAGACATTTTCAAATCCGCTGGGTGTTCCGTTATATCCGTCACTGATAATCATCTTTTCCTTCACCACCAAGGCTCCTACTTGTCGGCGTTTGCAGTAGCTGTTTTCTGCCCAAATGCGAGCCATTCGCAAATAGCGAAGATCCAGTTTCTTCTGTTTAGAAAGATTGTTCTCCATTTTGTTGTCTCTTAGTTGTTATGGATTTTATAACTTTTAATTTCTAACCTTTTTGATTTCATTTCGTTCCAGCAGGGCATCTATGGTTGGTTCCTGTCCACGGAATCTCTTGTAGAGCACCATAGGATGCTCGGTTCCTCCCTTCGAGAGAATGTTGTCACGGAAACTTTGGGCGGTCTTCTGGTCGAATATGCCATTCTTCTTGAATACGCTGAAGGCATCGGCATCCAGCACCTCTGCCCACTTGTAGCTATAGTATCCGGCTGCATATCCACCTGCCATGATGTGAGAGAACTGTACCGTCATGCAGGTGTTTGGCAATTGTGGCATCACGATGGCCTCTCGCCATGCCTCTTTCTCGAATGGGATGATGTCGGCGGTAAAGGCATCCTTTTTGGTATAGTATGCCATGTCGAGCAGTCCGAAACTTACCTGTCGCAAACAACCGTATGCTGCCATAAAATTGCGGCTCTTCACGATTCGCTCTATCAATTCGTCTGGCAATGGCTCGCCAGTCTGGTAATGGAAGGCGAAGGTGCGCAAGAAATCTTTCTCCACCGCATAATTTTCCATAAACTGGGATGGCAACTCCACGAAGTCCCACCATACGTTGGTGCCCGAAAGGCTCTCGAATCTGGTATTGGCAAACATACCGTGCAGGCTGTGACCAAACTCATGGAGGAAGGTCTCCACTTCGCCCAGTGTCAAGAGGGCTGGCTTTTCCTCAGTAGGCTTGGTGAAGTTCATCACCACGCTAACATGTGGGCGAACATTTACGCCCTTGTGGTCTATCCATTGTCCCTGAAACTCTGTCATCCAGGCACCTCCCTGCTTACCCTTACGAGGGAAGAAGTCGGCATAGAATACGGCCAGATAACTGCCGTCCTTATCGAATACCTCAAATGCCTTGACATCTGGATGATATACAGGGATGTCCTTGTTCTCCTTGAAGGTGATGCCATAGAGCTTGTTGGCAAGTCCAAACACGCCCTTGATGACCTTGTCGAGCTGGAAGTATGGACGCAGCATCTCGGCATCGAGGTTGTATTTCTCCATTTGTAGCTTATGTGAGTAGAACCCAAAGTCCCATGGTTGCATCTCGAAGTCATTGCCTTCCATTTTTTTGGCAAGAGCCTCTACTTCCTTTACCTCCTCGATGGCTGTAGGCTTATAGGCCTGGATGAGGTCATAGAGCAACTTGTATACGTTCTCCACATTGCTAGCCATGCGATGACGGAGTACGTAGTCAGCATAAGTCTCGAAGCCCAACAGTTGGGCGAGCTCTCTTCGCAGGTTGACCAAGCGGGTGCAAATCTGCAAGTTATTCTGGTCGTTGTCGTGGGTGCATACCGTGTTTCGGGCCATATACATTTGCTTGCGAAGCTCACGCTGGGTGGAGTAGGTCATGAATGGGGAATAGCTAGGATAATCCAAAGTAAAAATCCAACCTTCCTCGTTCTTCTCCTTGGCATTTTGGGCAGCGGCGGCGATGGCTGTCTCTGGCAGCCCGTCGAGCTGTGCCTTTGTGATATGGAGTGTGAATGCCTTGTTTTCCTTCAGGAGGTTTTGTGAGAACTGGAGGGTGAGGATGCTAGCTTCCTCTGTCAATTGTCGCAAGCGTTCCTTGCCTGCTTCGTCAAGGAGGGCACCGCTGCGCACGAAACCATCATAACTGGTATCGAGCAGCATTTTCTCTTCTGGAGTCAGCTCACGGTTTGGGTGGTCGTGAACAAACTTAATCTTCTCGAAGAGTTTCTTGTTGAGTGTGATATCGTTGGCGTGCTTGGTGAGGATTGGGCTTAACTTTTGGGCAAGCTCTTCCATTTCATCGCATGTCTCAGCACTCATCATGCAAGAGAAGACATTGGATACTCGTCCCAGCAAGTCGTAATAATGCTCCCCCTTTTCTGTGTCTACACGGGCGATGGTATTCTCGAATGTAGGTTCTGCAGGGTCGTTGACAATCTTGTCGGTAGCCTCGTCATCGCGACGGATACCTTCCATGAAGGCCTCCTCGTAATCCTCCAGTCGGATGCGGTCGAAGGGTACGGTATCGTGCGGTGTATTGTATGGCACGAAGAATGGGTTGACTCTTTTTTCTTTACTCTCTGTATAATTGTTATCTTGCATAAAATGTCTATTTATAATAATCTGTTGCAAAGTTAGCAAAAAAATATGTGACCACCTTATTATATGAGGGTTTTAACTAATATTTTACGTTTATTTATTGATGAGTCTTTCGAGGGCAGGAATATGAATGCGCCCTCTGTATAAGTGGATGAGCCGCTGGTCTTGCAATTCGTTGAGGGCATTGGATATGTAAATGCGTTTAACATTCATCTCTTCCGCCAACCTCGTCATCTTGATAAAGAATATCTTCTCTCCGGCAGGGCGGATGCAATGACTCTCAAACCACCGGATGATACGCTCACCGAGTGTCTTGGGCGGCACACGAAACAAGCGGCGGTTATTCTTTTGGGTTTGTGTGGAGATGAGGTTGATGAGGTTGATGCGAAATATCTCGTACCGGTCTGATAGCTTTAGCATCTCCTGCTTGCTGATGCTCATCATGCTGCATTCGCCCTTGGCGATATAGGTATGGGTGAAGTGTTGGTTGAAACCAAATATGCGTTCTATCTGAAATACCTCGGGTGCCTTGATATCTTCCTTGATGCGATAGCCGTGGTCGTCAGCTTCTGTGATGACGGTGAGTTCACCGATTAGCAAGAAGTATAAGCGTTGGCAAGGTTCGCCATCTTGTACAACGGTAAGCCCGTCGTCGGCCTTTTGGAAGTCGAACTTGGTGTGACCTGCCACTTCTAGCAGGTCGTTTCGGCTCATTCCCAAGAACAGGGGCAGATTCAAGAGGTTGTCGTATATCCTATCTTCTTGCATTACTTCAGAATCTTCTTTTGTAGCGAAGGGGAATACCATATTTTGTTGCTTCCCTTATGGTCGCTGTAGATGAGGTAGGCATCTAGCTCAGGATGCTTCTCCAGTATCTTCTTGGCACCGTCTAGTCCCATCACCATAAACGAGGTTGCATAGGCATCGGCTGTGGCGCAGTTCTTTGCCAAGACAGTGGCAGACAGAATGTTATGCTGTACTGGATAACCTGTTTTTGGGTCGATGGTATGTGCATATTTCTTGCCATTCTTATAGTAGAAGTTGCGATAGTTGCCACTGGTCGCCATGGCAATATCGGTTATGTAAATCACATCTTGCAATTCCTGTTTGGTGTTGAGTGAGTCGTCTGTAGGTTTGTTGATGCCTATGTGCCAAGGCAAGTTTTTGTCGTTGTTGCCACGTACTACAATTTCTCCGCCAATCTCCACCATATAGTTCTGGATGCCTTTTTTCTGAAGGAATCGTGCCACCACATCGCTACCAAATCCCTTGGCGATCGCTGAACAGTCGAGCGTAGTCTTTGGATGTTGTTTCACTACATAACCATCCTTTAGGGCAACCTTCTGGTAGCCCACAATGTCAAGCAGACTGTCGATGGCCTGTTTGGTAGGAGGAGTGCCAGTCTTGAAGCCAAAACCCCAAGCGTTGACCATTGGCGCTACGGTGATGTCGAAGGCACCTTGCGTTTCCTTGGAGATACTTTCGGCAAGGTTAAAAACCTCACAGAACATATCATTGGCTTTTATTTTCTCGTTGCGGTTGATGCTGGAGATGATGGAGGTCTTGTTGAATGGGGAGAGAGACTGGTCTACCTTCATTAGCTCTGCCTCGATTTCCTTCTGATAGTTCACATCGCTCTGGTAGGTAATGTGGTACACGGTACCGAAGATGAAGCCCTCGTCCTTTTGATAAGGGGTGTCGTGCTGCTGGCGAATCACGTAGATGCTACCAAATATCAAAATCAGCAGAAAAGGTATCTGCCAGATAAGTTTCTTGTTCTTCATTCGCTATTTTGCTTTTAGCGTCCCCTTCCTTGGGGACAAGTTGTTGGTGTTCGTCTATATTTCGAATGTCACGTTGAAGGTGCCGCCTAGTCGGGAACCTCCTTGCTTGCCAAATCCTGGTACATACCAAGTGTTGCCGATGTCTCCATCCTTGTGTAAGAGGCGTCGCTTGTAACGGAAGCTCCAGCCCATGCGTACGGGACCCCATATCTTGGCATCTACGCCGATTACACCTTCTAGCCAATGATAGTTGGCAGATACGCCATTGGCTCCGTAAGGAGCACTGCCTCCCCAAACTGGGTCGTTGACATCTGGTGCCCACACGTCATACTTGTAGTAGGTGAGACCATATCTGAAGCCACCGAACAGGCGGTAGTCGTCATGCTTGTTTCTCAGTAGGTTCCAGTCCATACCCAGTCGGAAGTAAGGGGCGTTGGTCTTGTAATGTATCTTTGTGCTCTCATCGCTGGCATCTGCCTTTCCATAACCCAACTCAAAGACCGGGTAGTACTTGTCCTTGAGGTCGATGCGGAGATTGGCCTCGTACTGACCGTTGCTGCTCACCATGAGTTGGATGGGACCGATGAGGTCGATGCCCACCGCCATTCCCTTGAAGAGTGCCGTGGAATCCTTGACCTCTGGCACAATCTTCTTGGCTTGTCCCTGGGCATGGGCTGCGGGGATAGAGAAGGCTAGCAAACTAGTAGTTGCGATTGCCGAAATATATGTAGAAATGTGCCTTTGATGCATCATAATTCACTTCTTTGTTATTGATGACGATAGAGTCTATCAGATTATGTGTAGTTTTTATCTCCATGATGGTGTGGAAGTATGTAGGGCTGCAATCCACAGACTCAAAGTGTGGCTGGTCTTCCTTCTTCACGGTGACGGTATCTTTATACACTCGTTGGTACTGGTTCTTGACTTCAAAGTAGAAGACATCTTCCGGTTGGTGATAACTCATCGGAAGGATGAAACTGTCAACCTTCACATCTTTGTTGATGAGTACGCTATCGGTACCTTCTTGCTTGGTGGTCGAGATGGTGAGAGTGTCATTGAGGGTCTTGATGTTGCCCATCAACTTATATTTCGTATAAGTCGTGTTGTTGAGCGGACAGTCAATGGTACTGCAACTTATCATGAGTGCCACCATGGCTACGATGACCAAAGGGATTATTCTGCGCATCTTATTTCCTTTTCTATTTGATAATCATTGCGGCTTGGGTTCTGGCGGCTGATGAGGTCACCCAGGAATCCTGCCAGGAAGAATTGACTGCCAAGCACCATCGCAATGAGGGCGATGTAGAAGTATGGCGAGTCGGTAATGAGATGACCATAGATGCCGTTGTGCAAGTCGATAGCCTTGTCGATACCTAGTCCGATGAGTGATAGGAAAGCGATGAAGAACACTACGCTGCCCAAAAATCCGAACACGTGCATAGGCTTCTTGCCGAAGTTACTGAGGAACCAGAGGGTCATCAGGTCGAGGTAACCATTCACAAAACGATTCCAGCCCATGAACTTAGACTTGCCAAACTTGCGTGCTTGGTGGTGAACTGGCTTCTCGCCAATCTTGGCAAAGCCAGCATTCTTTGCCAAGTATGGGATATAGCGGTGCATCTCTCCATAAACCTCGATGTTCTTCACTACGTCACGGCGGTAAGCCTTCAGACCGCAGTTGAAATCATGCAAGTTATGGATGCCGCTCACCTTGCGTGCAGTGGCATTGAAAAGTTTGGTAGGGATGGTCTTTGAGAGAGGGTCGCCCTGCTTGCGGTTCTGCTTGTAGCCCGAAACGAGGTCGTAACCTTCCTTGGTAATCATCTGATAGAGACCTGGAATCTCGTCAGGGGAATCCTGCAGGTCAGCATCCATCGTGATGACTACATCGCCCTCCGCAGCCTTGAAACCACAGTAGAGAGCTGGGCTCTTACCGTAGTTGCGGCGGAACTTGATACCTTTCACTTGCTCGTTTTTCTCGGCAAGCTCTTCTATAACATCCCATGAATGGTCGGTAGAACCGTCGTTCACAAATATGACTTCGTATGTATAGTCATTGGCATCCATCACTCGCTTAATCCAAGCGAAGAGCTCTGGCAATGACTCTTCCTCGTTGTAGAGAGGAATGATAACTGAAATGTCCATTTCTTATAGAGTTTTTATTTATATGTTCTTTAAGTTTTTCTTCATGACCGCAGCAATGATAGGGCTGAGGATAAAACCAGCTATCAAGTCTGTTATCATAAACATGGATGCCCACGCAATAGGCTTCATCATGCTGAGTGCATCTACGAGGGTCTTTGTTTCCTGTGCCGTGAGCTGATAGGCTGCTGCCACCATCTTGTAGTTGGCTTCCAGCTGACTCATAAACATACCCGTATCCATAAATCTGAACCATAGGTACTGCACGATGGTGAGCAATAGCGTAGCGTAGAAAAACGTTTGTACGCAATAGTATAAACCATGGCGGAAGGAGATATGTCCATCTCTTACTTGGTCTCTGAATATCTTTAAGCGCTTAGCCACTACAAAAGGGGTGGAAAGAATGAGAATGTTGGATACCAAACCTAGTAGGTGATGCTCTGGTGATATAGACATCATCGTACAGATAAAACTAGCTATCCATACGGCACCGAGTATGGCTCCGTCCTGACGGGCAAATGCCTTGGTTTGTTTAATCTTGCCCAAGTCGATAACGATAGTCTTTACCTTCTGGAAAGAACTGTCGGTATCTTGTATCTGTTGTTGGTCTACCTTCTTTTCTTCTTTTTCGTTATTCTCCGTATTCATTGTCTTATTTTGTATTTTCTATTTAGTCATATATCAATTTGCAAAAATACAATTTTTTTATTATATAAGGTGTAAAGGGGAAGAATATTTATATATAATTAAAGAAAGTGGGGTGGTTGGGGAGAAGAGTGGGAAGGGAAAAGTACGAGAAAGTCAAGTGAAGGGAAATGAAAAGCTAATGGAAAGGGGAATGCGAAGAAAGTGAAAATGGTAATAAAACAAAAAAAGGAACCTTCTAAAAGAAGATTCCTTTTTGAGCCTCTTGTCGGATTCGAACCAACGACCCCGAGATTACAAATCACGTGCTCTGGCCAACTGAGCTAAAGAGGCGGGTGGACAAGCGATTCATATCGCACCGCTACAACCAAGTACCCTTGCTATGTTCCCATCCTGGGGGATTCCGAGGGAGCTGGTCGTATGAGACTTGTCCGTCTCAAGTTGCTTTGAAAAGCGTGTTGCTTTTAAGCGGATGCAAAGGTACTGTTTTCCTTTGAACTCGCCAAATCTTTTGCAAGAAATCTTCCTTTATTTAACGTTTATTGGCTAAAAGTCGACGACAGTGATACCTGCTCCACCGAATTGTACGTGCTCATCGGCGTAATGGGTAACGTTTGGTACGCTGCTCAGGTATTGGCGGATGAGCTGTCGCAGGATGCCGTTGCCCTTGCCGTGTAGGATGCGGACACGAGGCATACCTACGAGGATGGCATCGTCGATGAAGTATTGTACGGCATTCAAGGCTTCGTCGCCACGCATGCCACGCACATCCAGATCCTGATGGAAATTGGTCTTGTGGGCATCGATGGTCTTGCGAGTCTCCTTGCTGATACCGTAAGAGGCAAGGTTCTCTTTGCGCTCCTCTGTCTTGTCCATGTTCTCGATGGTTGCGGTGGCGTGCTCCAATCGGTTGAGGCGCATCTTGGTTCGCATACCGCCAAAGACAGCTGTGGCAGTATCGCCAGTGATGCTCTCAATCTTTCCTACTGTAGTCAAGCCCTTGATACGAACGGTGTCGCCAGCTTTCAACTCTCGTTTGTCATCTGCTTGTGTCTTGTTCTGGGCGTTGCGCAGTGCTGCGGCAGCCTTCTCCTGGTTCTCCTTCTTTTCAGCTTGTCGCTTGGCATGTCGCTCCTTGCGCTGCTGTATCTGTGCTATCTTGCGAGCTATCTTGTCATCGGCATCCTTGGTATCAATCTCCTGTACCTCCTGCTTGAAGGTTTCAAGTTCCTGGCGGATACGGCGAGTCTCCTCTTTCTCTGCCTGGCTTTCTCGAATCTCTCGGATGGCGTTTTCTATCTTTTTGTTGCTCTCCTTGAGCAGTTCCTCGGCTTGTTCCTTCGCCTTTTTCAAGATGGCTTTTCGGCTGCGCTCAATATCCTCGATGTCGCTCTCATACTTGGAGATGGTCTTCTCTATGTCCTTTTCACGTTGGTGGATATTTTGACGCTTGTTCTCCCAGTAACGCTTGTCTCTCACGATGTCTTGCAGATACTTGTCGCTCTGGATGTATTCCGAGCCTACGATGTCGGATGCCTCCTTGATGACCTCTTCGGGGAGTCCAATCTTGCGGGCTATCTCAATGGCGAACGAGGAACCAGGGCGACCGATGGCGAGCTGGAAGAGTGCCTTCATCTCGTGACGGTCGTAAAGCATGGCTCCGTTTACCACACCTTCGTGGCTGTCGGCGAAATGCTTCAGGTTCTGGTAGTGGGTGGTGATGACACCGTATGCTTGTTGTTTGCAGAACTTGTCGAGTACCGCCTCGGCGATAGCTCCACCTATGCCAGGTTCGGTACCTGTACCAAACTCATCTATCAGGATGATGGTGTCGCCATTGGCGGCTTTCATCATATTCTTCATATTCAGAAGGTGAGAAGAGTAGGTACTCAAGTCGTTCTCCAGGCTCTGCTCATCGCCGATGTCAATCATGATGTTCTTGAAGACACCTGTCTTCGAACGCTCGCTCATCGGGATGCTCAGTCCGCACTGCAACATATACTGTAGCAATCCTACGGTCTTCAGACATACTGACTTACCACCAGCATTAGGACCAGAGATGATGAGAATGCGCTTCTCCTGGGTCAATGTGATGTCGAGCGGAATGACTTTCTCGTGCTTTTTCTCCAAAGACAACTGCAAGAGGGGGTGGATGGCTCGAATCCAGTCGATATGTGGATGGCCTTCCACCTCGGGTTCTATCGCCTTGAAAGTATCGGCTAGCTTGTGCTTGGCTTGTATCAAGTCTATCTTGGCGAGGAAACGGTAAGAGTCGATAATCTCTTTGGAGTATGGGCGCACCTTGTTGGTGAATTCGGTGAGGATGCGAATAATCTCCTTGCGTTCCTCGCCTTCCAATTCACGTACACGATTGTTGGCTTCCACCACCTCGGTAGGCTCGATGTATACGGTCTTACCTGTGGCACTCTCGTCGTGTACGATACCCTTGATTTTCTTCTTGAGGGTAGGGATGACAGGGATAACCAGTCGGCCATCTCTGAGGGCAGGGGTAACATCTTTATCTACCACACCTTCGCTCTGTGCCGAACGCAATATACTATATAAGGTACGCGAGATGCTGCCCTCGGTCTTTGCCAACTCTCTACGAATCTGCAAAAGCTCTGGGGTAGCGTTGTCACGAATCTTACCAAACTTGTCAAGTATCTGGTCGATGCGCTGTATCAGTTGTGGAAAGGTGACGACATCTTCCGACAGGCGATGTAGGGCAGGGTAAGGATATTTCTTCTCCCTGCGCCAACCATCCTCTTGCTCGGCGTGCGCATCGTCCTCGTCGCTATGGTTCAGAATCTTCACCATACCGTCGATGGTGGAGAGCGAACGGCGAAGGTCGAAGAGTTCGTCTTCTTCCAGGTGGCTGTTCTCCACACGGATGCGGAGGATGCTTTCCCTTAGGTCATAGAAATATTGTAGGGGGAAGTCTTCTACCTCCTCCATCAGTCGTCTGAACTCACGCACCTGCATGAGCCATTCGTTCACTTCTTCTGCGTCGCTGTTGAACGCCATCTTGTCTACCTGTTCCTTGCCCAGTGACGAGAGGCATCGCTCACGCAACATCTTGCGGATTTCTGTAAATCCTATCTTGTTTTCAAAACTATCTGGATAAATCATGGGTGCAAAGTTACATCATTTTTGGCTAACTACCAAACTTTTCTTGATTTTGGCAAGTTGTTCTAGCCAAGTTTTTTCTTCTCGTTGGTTCCAAACTGCTCCGAGGAATGCTGCTCCGCCGAAATGCCAAGCCTTCAGCTGGCATATCTTGTCGGCAGAGACACCTCCTAGTGCGATGACGTGTTTGTTGATGATTCCTTCTTGGGCTGCTTGCTTCAGTTGCTCTTGGGTAAAGGCGTGTTGGTAACCCTGTTTGGAGATGCTGTCAAAGATGGGGCTGAGGAAAACGTAGTCAAGTTTCCCTTGTGCTTGCTTCACCTCTTCGATGGAATGGCAAGAGCGGGATATACTTCCCTTGAAACCTAGAGGTATTTCATGGTTGCGACTGTTGAGGTGGATGCCGTGGAGCTGGTATTTCTCGCAGAGTTCGAAATGGTCGTGTACGACTATCTTTGAATACCATTTCGGGTTAATCTGCTGTATCAATCGCTCGCAATTTTCCATACGTGAATCAGGCTTGCGAAGGTGCAGCAAGTCGATGCCAGCCTCAAAGAACTGCTCGATGTATAGTGCCTCATTATCAATGAACTGAGGTAAGGTGATGACTATCCATTTCATATTCTTTCCGTCGCTCGAAGATGGTTATCTGATAAACAAAGACTTTGGCTCATAAAAATGATTGACAGGACCGTGTCCCTCTCCGATGGTTACACCTTTTCCTGCCAATATGGCTCCAGAGAGATAGGTCTTAGCCATGGCGATGGCTGTGTTCATGTCCATTTCCCTTGCCAGGTAAGAGGTGATGGCTGAGGATAGGGTGCAGCCTGTGCCGTGGGTGTTTCGGGTATCCACTTTGATGCCACGGTAGCTGGTGGCAAGTTTGCCTTCATTAAAGAGGTAGTCTGTCTTTTCGTCGCTGTTGAAGTGTCCTCCCTTGATGAGCACGTGCTTGCATCCCAGGTTGCAGATGGCTGCGCCTGCGGCTAGTATGTCTTCCTTGCTTTCTATCTTCATGCCAGCGAGGATTTCAGCCTCCGGGATGTTTGGGGTGAGCAAGGTTGCCAGTGGCAACAGTTGGGAAATGAACACATCGAGGGCATCCTCTTGCATCAGTCGGCATCCACTGGTGGATACCATGACAGGGTCGATGATGAGATGCTTGTATTTGCCTTGGTATTTTTGGAGGGCTTCAGCGATGGCAAGGATGGTGGCGCAGTCGTTTACCATGCCTATCTTGATGGCTTCGGGGTGGATGTCGTCCATGACAGCCTCTATCTGTCCCTTCACGATTTCTGGCTTTATCTCCTGGATGGCATATACGCCCTTGGTGTTCTGTACGGTGATGGCTGTGATGGCTGATGCCGCATACACTCCCAGTGCCGACATGGTCTTGATGTCGGCTTGTATGCCTGCTCCTCCGCAGCTGTCGGAGCCTGCTATGGTCATTGCTGTATAGTATCTCATAGTCTTTGCTTTTGTCTGTCTGGCTGCAAAGATACAACTAAAAGTTGAAAATAAGTGATTTTTATAGATTAATTACAATAAAGATTAAAAATATTAGTATTTGACACAAATATATGAGTACACTTGAAAAAGTGGGCTCGATTTAAATTAAACAATAGCCTTGGTCAGTTATATTCTGCCCTTGGCGTTAACTAACACAGGCGAATAGTTTGTGCTCATCCTCGTGGGCAAGAACCAGTGGGTGGGCATGGTACTCGACAGTCGCATCTGGCTGCGCCGTCTCATCGACCACATCACCGAGGCGCAAGAGAAAGGTGAGACTGTCTGGCTGACGGTGGAATGATTTTTTCTGATGAGCCAAGAGGTGAGCCCTCTGCTTGGCAGGGACGATGATATACGTTTGGATTTACTAGTCCTTTTGGGGTATTCCTAAAGGTGGTTTGATATGGAATCGGCTCAAAAATCCGTTAAATATATACAAAATCGGCTCAACTTGACCCGATTATTGGCAAAAAATGAGTATTTTTGAGCCGATTAATAAATATGAACTATGACAATAGATATAGAAATATTACAATTCTTACATTACCATCCCTTGGCAAATAGGGCAGAGATAATGGCTGGTCTTACTGAAGCCCCAAGCGATAGTACCATGAAGAGATTGCTTTCGGCTGCAGTTAAGGAGAGAAATGTAGAAACAGTTGGACGTGGCCCTGCGACAAAGTACAAGCTTACTCCGCAGGCTCACATAACCATGCCTTTGGATTTGGCTACTTATTTTGATAAAGATATTGATGAACGTGTAGTCCAGGAATCATTCAACTTTGACTTGATTCGTGATGTTTTACCTAAGGTGGAGATTTTCACAAAAGAAGAACTTACTGTGCTAACTGCGGCGCAAAAAGAGTTTGA
>CAVCRI010000030.1:0-24235 GCA_963604545.1 Lachnospiraceae bacterium
TGTACCTCGACGTGAAGTCTGCTCTCTACGACGACGAGCGCAAGCCATTGATCGTTGGTGGCCGTTACGGTCTCGGTTCTTCCGATACAACTCCAGCCAAGATCGTTGCCGTATTCAAAAACCTTGAGTTGCCACAGCCTAAGAACCACTTCACTGTGGGTATCGTAGACGACGTTACATTCACATCTCTCCCCGAAGAGGAGGAGATCCCAATGGGTGGCGAAGGCTTGTTCGAGGCTAAGTTCTATGGTTTGGGTGCCGACGGTACCGTAGGTGCCAACAAGAACTCTGTTCAGATTATCGGTAACAATACCAACAAGTATTGCCAGGCATACTTCTCTTACGACTCTAAGAAGTCTGGTGGTTTCACCTGCTCTCACTTGCGTTTCGGCGACAGCCCTATCCACAGCGCATACCAGGTAAATACTCCTAACTTCGTAGCTTGCCACGTACAGGCATACCTCCACATGTATGACGTAACTCGTGGTCTCCGTAAGAATGGTTACTTCTTGTTGAACACTATCTTCGACGGCGAGGAGTTGGTTAACTTCATCCCTAACAAGGTAAAGCGTTACTTCGCTCAGAACAACATCACAGTTTACTATATCAACGCTACTAAGATTGCTCAGGAGATTGGTCTTGGCAACCGTACCAACACGATCCTCCAGTCTGCATTCTTCCGCATCACAGAGGTTATTCCTTTGGAGCTTGCTGTAGAGCAGATGAAGGCTTTCATCGTTAAGTCTTACTCTAAGAAGGGTCAGGATGTCGTTGACAAGAACTTCGGCGCTGTAGACCGCGGTGGCGAGTACAAGCAGCTTACTGTAGACCCAGCTTGGGCTAACTTGGCTGACGACGAGGCTAAGGCAGATGACGCTCCCGCATTCGTTAAGGAGCTCGTTCGTCCTATCAACGGCCAGGCAGGTGACCTCTTGAAGGTTTCCGACTTCGTTAAGCACGACACTGTAGACGGTACATGGCAGAACGGTACTTCAGCATTCGAGAAGCGTGGTGTTGAAGCTTTCGTACCTGTATGGAACGTAGAGAACTGTATCCAGTGTAACAAGTGTTCATTCGTTTGTCCTCACGCTGCTATCCGTCCATTCGTATTGACCGACGAGGAGCTCGCTGGCATCGAGGGTCTTGAGACTCAGGATGTGAAGGCTCCTAAGGCTATGGCCGGTATGCACTTCCGCATCGAGACTTCTGTGCTCGACTGTCTTGGTTGTGGCAACTGTGCCGATGTCTGCCCGGGCAAGAAGGGTGAGAAGGCTTTGACCATGGTTCCGTTCAACGTAGACGCTGAGGATATGGTTAAGGAAGCTGCTAACTGGGAGTACCTCGTACACAAGGTAACTTCTAAGCAGGATCTCGTAGACATCAAGCAGAGTCCTAAGAACTCTCAGTTCGCTCAGCCTCTGTTCGAGTTCTCTGGTGCTTGCTCTGGTTGTGGTGAGACTCCATACGTTAAGCTGATTTCTCAGCTCTTCGGTGATCGTCAGATGATCGCTAACGCTACTGGTTGTTCTTCTATCTACTCAGCTTCTATCCCATCTACTCCATATACAAAGAACGCTAAGGGTCAGGGTCCTGCATTCGACAACTCATTGTTCGAGGACTTCTGCGAGTTCGGTCTCGGTATGGTAATGGGTAACAAGAAGATGAAGGAGCGCATCGCTCACTTGATTGAGGAGGCTAAGGCTCAGGAGGGTACTCCGGATGAGTTTATCGCTGCTGCAGACAAGTGGATTGCCAACATGAACGACTCTGAGGGTTCTAAGGAGGCTGCTGCCGAGTTGAAGCCATTGATCGCTGCCGGTGCAGAGAAGGGTTGCCCCATCTGCCAGGAGTTGAAGACTTTGGATCACTACCTCGTTAAGCGCAGCCAGTGGATCATCGGTGGTGACGGTGCTTCTTACGATATCGGTTACGGCGGTCTCGACCACGTATTGGCTTCTGGTGAGGATGTCAACATCTTGGTACTCGATACTGAGGTTTACTCTAACACGGGTGGTCAGTCTTCCAAGTCTACACCTCTCGGTGCCATCGCACAGTTCGCTGCTCAGGGTAAGCGTATTCGCAAGAAGGATCTCGGCTTGATGCAGACTACATACGGTTACATCTATGTAGCACAGGTAGCTATGGGTGCTGACAATGCTCAGACATTGAAGGCCATCCGCGAGGCTGAGGCTTATCCTGGTCCATCACTCATCATCGCTTATGCTCCATGTATCAACCATGGTTTGAAGCGTAAGGGCGGTATGGGTCGCTCACAGCACGAGGAAGAGTTGGCTGTAGAGTGCG
The DNA here is from genome assembly GCA_963604545.1 of Lachnospiraceae bacterium. Taxonomy (GTDB): domain Bacteria; phylum Bacteroidota; class Bacteroidia; order Bacteroidales; family Bacteroidaceae; genus Prevotella. The sequence continues at coordinate 2,305 of CAVCRI010000030.1, forward strand.
GTTACTGGCACTTGTGGCGTTACAACCCACTGTTGGCTGACGAGGGCAAGAACCCATTCACACTCGACTCTAAGGCACCTAACTGGGATAACTTCCGCGACTTCTTGCTCGGTGAGGTACGTTACCTCTCAGTACAGAAGGCATTCCCTAAGGAGGCAGACGAGCTCTTCTCTCAGGCAGAGAAGATGGCTAAGCTCCGTTACCAGACTTACGTTCGTAAGAGCCAGGAGGACTGGAGCGAGCAGATCTAATCTAGCCCGTCTAGAAAGATTATTACCAAGAATCCTATCAGCCTCGTTGGCTGATGGGACTCTCAAAAATACAAAGAGCCTTGGTTGTCATCGTGCAACCAAGGCTCTTTTTTCTTGTCCATCGCCCTATTTAACAATCCAATGCTACTTTTTCTTAGTTTTTTTCATTATCTTTGCAACATTTTTAGGAAAATGGAGTTATATTAATAATAGGAAACTATAATTAGTTATTAAAGAAGACAATAAAGACAAGATATAGAATATGAAGAAATATATTGTTCTTACACTATTGATGGTACTCTCATGGAGCACAGCCCTGGCTCAGTCATCTAGCATGACAGACAGCCAAGTGATGAGCTTTGTCGTAAAAGAGCACGAACGTGGAACATCCAACGCACAGATTGTCACCAAGCTGATGCAACAGGGCGTAGACATCTCTCAAATAAGACGAGTACGCAATCAGTATGAACGACAAATGAAGCAAGGTGGACTAGACAATTCAGCTGAGCAAGTAGCCAGCAAGTCAACTACAAGACTTCGCACCAACAACGGAAAGACCCGTGAGGACTATGGCAAGGGTATCGACACGGAAGCTGAAAAGAAGAGCAATTATCGCATCAAGCCTCAGACCGACAAGACCTACCGCCACACCTACGATGAGAACGACGAGGAATATCTTGACTTCCAAGATGAACTGGACGGCATCGTGCCAGACACAGCTCTGCTGGTAAAACGCCTGATGGAAGAACGGGAGATGAACAGGAAGAAGGTTTTCGGTCGCGACATCTTCAACAACAAGGAGTTGACCTTTGAGCCAAACATGAACATCGCCACCCCACAAAACTACCGTCTGGGACCAGGTGATGCCGTCATCATTGACATCTATGGTGCCTCGCAAAAGACCATAGAAGGCACCGTTTCCCCAGATGGCGAGGTCACCATTGAAGGCTTCGGGCCCGTTCAGGTAAGCGGACTCACCGTTGCCCAAGCCAACGCCAAGCTGCGAAGCACCCTGGGCAGCCGCTACCGCTCAAGCAGAATCAAACTGACAGTGGGACAAACCAAGACCATCATGGTCAACGTGATGGGTGAGGTAAAGGCACCGGGCACCTATACCCTATCAGCCTTTGCCACGGTCTTTCACGCCCTCTACATGGCAGGGGGAACCAACGACTTGGGAACCCTGAGAAACATCAAGGTCTATCGCCACCACCGACTGGTGTCGGTGGTCGACATCTATGACTATATCCTCAACGGCAAGTTGACAGGAAACGTACGACTTGCCGACAATGATGTCATCGTGGTAGGTCCATACGACTGCCTCGTCACGATAACGGGCAAAGTGAAGCGCCCTATGATATATGAGATGAAAAAGAACGAGAGCGTGAACTCACTGCTCAAGTACTCGGGTGGATTCACTGGCGATGCCTACAAGAAGTCGGTGCGAGTGAACCGAAAAACAGGCCGTGAATATGCCGTCTACAACGTGGAGGAGTTTGACTTCTCCAGTTTCCGCGTAGATGACGGTGACTCCGTGAGCGTAGACTCTATCCTCCCACGCTTTGCCAACACCGTAGAAGTGAAGGGAGCCGTATTCCGTCCGGGCATGTACAACCTAGGGGAGCAAGTCAACAGCGTTCGCACCCTGGTGGAGCATGCCGATGGCTTGACCGAGGATGCCTTCACTGCACGCGCCGTCATGCACCGCATGAAACCAGACCGCACGCTAGAGGTTATCAGCATAGACATCGCCGGTATCATGAATGGCCAGGTGGCGGACATCCCATTGAAGGAGAACGATGTGCTCTTCATCCCTACCCGACAAGACAAGATGACGGAACGCACCATCACCATCCGGGGCGAGGTGCAATACCCTGGCACCTATAAGTACGCGGACAATGAGACCATAGAGGACTTCGTGCTCCAAGCCGGCGGACTTACTGACAAGGCTTCGACCATCAACGTATTGGTGAGCCGCCGTGTGAATGATGCCAAGGCGACCCAGCCAGACAGCATCATCGCCAAGACCTACAATCTGTCCTTGAAAGACGGTTTTGTAGTTGATGGCACCCCAGGGTTCATCCTGATGCCATTCGACGAGGTCAACATCCGCAAGAGCCCAGCCTACATAGAGCAACAGAATGTGGAAGTAGAGGGAGAAGTCATGTTCACCGGCACATATACCTTGAGCCGCAACAACACTCGCCTGAGCGACCTCTACAAGAAATCGGGCGGAGCCACCAGCCAGGCCTACATCAAGGGAGCCCGACTGATGCGCAAGGCGAACGAGGCAGAGAAAGCCCGCATGGAAGCCGTCCTCAAGATGCAGCGTGAGCAGCAACAAAAGAACCTTCTTCAGTTGGCGGCCAGCAGCAACAATGCCAGTGCCATCACCCAGACCGCCAAGGATGCCAAGGACGCTGAGCTGGAAAAATTCAGCGTGCCAGACGAATATCCTGTAGGCATTGACTTGGCAGAGGCCCTCAAGAGACCAGGCAGTGACGCCGATGTGGTATTGCGTGAAGGCGACCGTCTCATCGTACCACAATACAACGGAACGGTCAAGATAAATGGTGCCGTGATGTATGCCAACACCGTTGCCTATGAGAAGGGTAAGAGTGTGAGCCATTACATTGATGAAGCAGGTGGCTTCGCCAGCGATGCCCAGAAGAGCAAGGCTTACATCATCTACATGAACGGCAAGGTGGCAAAGGTAGGCCATGGAGCTAAGGCGCAGCCAGGATGCGAGATCGTCATCCCTGCCAAGCTGAAGCGCAAGATGAGCGCCGCAGAAATGATGAGCATGGGCAGCAGCATGAGCAGCATCGCAGCGATGATCGCAACCATCGCCAACTTGAACAAGTAAGTATTAAATAAAAATATATCAATAAATGGACGGAAAAAAAACAGACGCAGAGATTATTGACCTAAGGGTCATATTCAGCAAGATATGGGCTAAGAGAAGATTATACTACATCATTCTTCCTGTAGTATTGATCCTATCTTGCGCCTATATTCTTTGCATACCTCGCTCATACACATCAAGCCTCAGCCTAGCCCCAGAAATGAATAACAATACAAATCTCAGTGGCACACTAGGCTCTTTGGCTTCATCTTTTGGCATTGATTTAGGCAACATAGAAACCACCGATGCCATCAACCCCATGCTCTATCCAGACTTGATGGATGACAATGGTTTTGTTGTTGGACTATTCGATATCAAAGTTGCCACAGCCGACGGAAGCGTACGCTGTAGTTATTACGACTATCTTACCAAGCATCAAGCCCAACCTTTCTGGGCAAAAGGAATGCTCTTTATCAAGAATCTCTTTGAAGAGAAAGAACTGCCTATCAATAACAAGTCTGGCAAGATTGACCCTTACAGACTTTCGAAGAAACAGGACAATGTAGTAACAAAAATTCGAAAGGACATCACCATCGACATTAACAAAAAAACAGCAGTAATCAACATCTCGACAGAAGCGCAAGACCCCCTGATATGCAAGACACTTGCTGACTCCTTGAAAGAACGACTACAAGTATTCATTACCAACTACCGAACTAGCAAAGCCCGTGTTGACGAATTATACTACAAGAAGCTCATGCTCGAAGCAAAACAAGATTATGAGAAGATTCGCCAGCGCTATGGTTCTTTTGCCGATGCCAACACAGATGTCATACTGAAAAGCGTACAGGCCAAACAAGAAGACATGGAAAACGACATGCAACTTAAGTACAACGCCTATACAGCTATGGCGACCCAATATCAAGCCGCCAAGGCAAAAGTACAGGAACGCACTCCAGCCTTCACCGTAGTGAAAGGAGCAGCTGTACCAGTTAAGGCATCAGGTCCAAAGCGCATGCTCTTCGTCATCGGAATGTGTTTTCTAGCAATCATTGCAACATCTCTATATATCATAAGAAAAGACCTTTTGGGAAAGGTTAATAATTAGAACAGATACTACATGGACGCTCAAAAAAGAATTATTACAAACACTATAGCCCAGTATACGAAGTCGATTATCAACATCTGCCTTTCGCTATATTCCACTCGCCTCATACTTGAAGCGCTAAACATTTCTGATTATGGAGTATATTCGGTTGTTGCTAGCGTAGTCGGTATGTTTGGCTACCTTGCAAATTCACTTGTAGTTACCACCCAGCGATACCTTTCATACTATTATGGAGTTGGTAACAAGGGATTTGCCAAGAAAGTGTTCGCCAATAGTCTACTAGTCCATATCCTGATTTGCACTACATTCTGTACGATTCTGCTTCCTATTGGAGACCTAGTTATAGGCTCTTTTTTAAACATCAATCCAGACAGAATGAATGCCGCACTAGTTGTTTATTATGTCACTATATTGATGCTGGTCATGACAATAGGACTGACTCCATTCAAGGCACTACTAATAGCAAATGAGAATATTATATACATTTCAATCGTTGAAGTTATAGACGGAATACTAAAAGTAGGACTAGCCATTGCCCTACTCTATTTAGATGTTGACAAGCTGACATTCTATGCTCTGATGCTATTGGCTATCATGATTATTAACTTCATTCTGTATCTAGGATATTGCCATATCAGGTATGAGGAAAGTTGCATAAGCCTTAAGGGCAGCATCATCGACAAACAATGTATGAAACAAATTGTAGGCTTTGCTGGATGGACTACATTTGGTCTGCTAGCAGGTCTTTCACAAACCCAAGGAACGGCTATCATCTTAAACAAAATATATGGCACCGTCATGAATGCGTCATTTGGTATTGCCTCGCAGGTCAATGGTGCCATAAGGTTCGTATCCACCTCTATTCTCAATGCCATGAATCCACAAATCATGAAAGCCGAGGGACAAGGAGACAGAGATAAGATGCTATCATTGGCAGGAAAGGAAAGTAAATTTTCGTCGGCCTTAATGCTCCTTATTTCCATTCCCCTAATGTATGAAATGCCCCACATCTTAGCTTTTTGGCTGAAAGAAGTTCCACAAAATACAGAAATTTTCTGTAATGTGCTGTTGATTGCCTTCATCATAGACCAAACGACCTTAGGACTTCATGCAGCCAATCAAGCTATAGGTAAAATCAAGATTTATACTATAGTTACCACGCTGCCAAAGATACTATTAATCCCACTTATGTGGATAGTGCTAAAAAAGACAGGAAACTTGAACATGGCAATGGCATGCCACATCTCTATTGAGCTACTAGTTGCGGCATTTAGACTTCCATACATGCACTATACGGCAGGTCTCAATGTCAAGAGTTATTTAAGATGTATAATCTTTCCGCTCCTGCCATTATGTGCTGCAGAATGCTTGGCATGCTTGATCACCACGACCTGGTTAAAGATGCAATTCAGGTTTATCGTCACAGTATTTGTATCATTACTGGCAAGCAGCTTTGTGTTGTATTTCTTTACTTTCACTCAAACTGAAAGAGACTATTTTATAAAAACATTAACAAGAAAAAGAAAATAAAAATGAAGATAAACATAGGAAAGATATATCTATATGAACGACAACAGATTGCCAACATTCTGTTCATCGCTTCAATTTTTATAGCATTTTTTGGCTCCATGAATGTCTGGTTCATGGTACCTCTGCATACATTTTTCCCAATTATAGCATTCCTGCTTGCATCAACCAGTTATTCCATATCAAAAAGTTCAAAATTTCCCATATTCACAGAAAACTTTTTTTTGCTTCCATTATCAGCTTACATTCTGCTCGTATTCTATCAAAGCGCAATCAATGCCCAGAATATCAACTCTTATATCAGCTCTTGTTTTAACGCAACAATCATATTCTTTTTATTCCGTTATGACAGAAGTAAGCTCAAAGAGGTTGCAGCATATCTCTCAAAAGCACTAGGTAGTCTGCTTGTGGTTACATATCCTTTTTTCATATTGTACATCTTAGGATTTCCATTGCCAAATGTCGACATGACATACAATGATGGATTCTATTCTTTCTCCAATTACTTTTTGTTTTTGGTAGACGACCGCTCTATGTTTGAAATTATCCCACGTTTTCAGTCAATTTTTCTTGAACCGTCACATCTAGGTTCTACTGTCGCACTACTACTCATGACTCAACGAGGAAACTGGAAACGCTGGTATAACATATCACTTCTCGTAGGCCTATTCATTTCGTTTTCATTGGCGGGCTATGTCTATATCATAACCATCATCTTTTTAAACATGTGGATCAACAGGAAGAAGATTTTTCTTAAACTATTTTCCGCCATTCTTTTAATAGGAATAGTCATAGGCAGTTCCTTCCTCTACAAAGATGGAGACAACATGCTCCATAATCTAATTGTCTTACGCATGGAAATTGATGATGGAGAAATGGCAGGCAACAATCGTGTCTCAAAAGATTTCGATACAGAATATGAATCTTTCCTACAGTCATCAGACATTGTGTTTGGCCGCGACTATGATTACTCCAATTTTGGAGATTCTGGTTACAAAGTTTTCTTTTATGATTACGGAATTGTGGGAGTTATCCTGATTTTTATATTTTATATTTTATCATTTGCAAAATATGATGACTTTAGGTGCATGCTCGCAGCATTGATAGTAATGCTGCTCATCTTCTGGGTTGACGCATTCGTTTTATGGTTTGGTCGATTTATCCCATTATTTATAGTTGCAATGTCTAAAAAAAAGGAGGAATTTGAAAATGAATAAAAAGATTTTAATAGATTTTCTGCCATTTCAACATCCTGATGGAGTTGGTGGTGCCTTAAGTTTTACAAAAGCTGTATACGACAGTCTACTAGAAGAAAAGTCTAAGGATGTTAGACTCTATGGTATATACGACTCTCGCCGAAAAATGGCGATGCAATACAACTTGGTTGACTATGCAAATAAATATGGCATAGAGTTATTTGATGTATCCAAACAACCTATCAGAGACTTCATATCCCAAGAACATATTGATTGTTTCTTTATTGCATTTGGCCAGTTCTATGAAGGCATCGATATCCGTGGGATGAAGACAAAGGTCATCATGTTCATTCACGACATCTTTGACATTGAACGCTGCGACAACAAGATAGATTATAGCATTATTGACTCTTTCAACCAAACTTTATGGCAACGCATCAAAAGAATCATAAACATAAGCTCTGGCAGGTATGCACTGAGGGCAAGAAAAAGGTATCGTAATATAATACCGCTATATGCAAGCCATGAGACTCACTCATACACGGTGTCAAAATATACCGCAAATGCTTTGAAATGTTATTTTCCTGAAATCAAAAAAGACATCAAAGTATGTTATGCACCACTAAGGAAGGCAGCCAAAGGAAAAGGTATAGAAAACTCAAAGCTAAAGCAACTTGTAGAAAGCGGTAAAAAATATTTCTTCATGGTAGCAGCGAATCGCATCTATAAAAATCCCGGCATCGTCATGAAAGCCTTCAGTAAAATATGCAAAGAGTATGATGTGACATTGTTAACATTGAAATATGGCAAGCAAATCAGCGAGTCGCACATAGATATCAGCTTTCTCTCAGATTCTGATATGGAGCATGCTTACAAGCATGCCGTAGCCTTATTGTTTCCATCCTTCTTTGAAGGCTTTGGCTATCCACCAATAGAAGCGATGATGAACGGAACACCAACTATCGCCTCTAATGTTACTAGCATACCAGAAATCCTCGGTTTTGCAGGAATCTACTTCTCTCCGTTCTATCCAGCAGACTTATACCGCGCAATGAAGCTGATTCTGGACGAACCGGATTTGAAAAAGAAAGATATAGAAGTTCGAACTGAAGAAATGAAGGTTTTGCAAGAAAACGATTTAAAAGAACTCATTAAAGACATTCTGACATGATACAAAAGATAATTGCATTATACTTACCCCAATTCCATCCAATTCCCGAAAACGACAAGTGGTGGGGCAAGGGATTCACTGATTGGGTTAATGTGAGAAAGGCTAAGCCGCTTTTTCATGGGCACATTCAACCAAAAATTCCACTGTACAACAACTATTATAACCTACAGAACGTTGATACGCTGAAATGGCAAGCAAACCTTGCCAACAAATATGGTATTTTTGGCATGTGCTTTTATCACTATTGGTTCAATGGCAAACTACTTTTGGAGAAACCAGCAGAAGCGTTGCTAGCCAATAAAGACATATCAATGAATTTCTGCTTCTCATGGGCCAATGAGCCATGGGCTAGGACATGGGATGGGAAAGCTCAACAGATGCTAATCTCACAATCCTATGGGCACAAAGAAGACTGGGAAAGGCATTTTCTCTATCTGCTCCCTTTTTTCAGAGACAAGCGCTACATCAAAGAGAAAGGCTGCCCGATGTTTGTTATTTACAAGTCTTCAAGTATTAAAGATGCAGAAGAGATGATGCGTTTTTGGGATAAGTTGGCTAAAGAAGCAGGCTTCAATGGCATGCATTTTGTAAATACCTTAAGAGGGGTGCAACATGAAAAAAGACCACTTCCATTCAAAGCCAACGTTGAATTTGAACCTGCCAGAACAAATTATCAGCAAGGATTTGTTATGCTCAACTACAAACGTATCAGGAGAAAACTTATAGCTTTCTCCAACCTATGCCTGCATACGCATATTATGCTCAACAAGCCTTTCTCTTTTCAAAATGTAGCAAAAAGATCAGTGAAAATAATTTCACCACCAAACACCTATGCAGGAGCGTTCGTTGGATGGGACAACACACCTCGTCGAGGCTTAGCCTCAACAATAGTTCTACCTCCTACAAAAGAACAATTCAAAGCATATCTATTGGAGAAAATAAAACTTAACAAGAATGTATATCAAACACAATATCTATTTATCAATGCCTGGAATGAATGGGCAGAAGGTGCGGTACTAGAACCTGACACCGTTCACCATTATGAATATCTAGAAGCCATTCATGAAATCATGAAGGAACAATAGATGTAAATTATAAACAAAACAACGATAAGACAAATGAAGAAGATTGCCATATATTGTGTCAACTACTGTTCTTATGGAGCACTGCATAATTATTACAAATCCATTGTAATGGCTGCTCGACAAGCATCAGCTTGCTGTTTCATAGATTTATATATAGCAGACAATACAGAAAAAAGCTGGGAGCCAATAGACTTACCCTGCGCAGAAAATGTGCATTCCAAGGTTTTTGATTTCCACAAGAATCTTGGCTATTTTGGCGCAATCCATCAGTTAATGAAACAAACAGATTATACAGTTTACGACTATATTATCATCAGCAATGTTGATGTTAAGGTAGATTCTTCTTCTTTCCTGAAATTATGTAAAATAAAGACAACAGAAGAAATAGGCTGGATTGCACCTCAGATTTATTCGGAGACACTAAAGCGCAACCTAAACCCTGCCCTACATCACAGATATTCCGCAAAAAAGCTGAGGATTATCCAATTGCAGTTTAAATTTCCTATCCTTCATAGTATTTATTACAAAATGGTATATAAACACAAACAAGCCAATATACCAATAACAAGAAATGGAATATATGCAGGACACGGCTCTTTCATCATACTCACAAAAAATTACTTTAACAAATGTGGAAAAATAAACTACCCGGTATTCTTGTATGATGAGGAATTATACTTGGCAGAAGAATGTAGGTTAAATGGTTTGACCGTGGTTTACGAACCAGACATCAAAGTTTTCGACACTGGGAAAGTATCTACCGGGAAAATGACCAATAAGTTCTATTGCAAATGCAATTTGGAAGGACTAAGATTCATACTAAATAAATATTACAAAGAATAAGAAATCGCAAGATATTTAGCATAAAATACAATAAATATAGTCCATGAAGCGTTAAATTTAAATAAGACCCCAAGAAAACTGTATGGAGAAAGTAAGCATCATCATGCCAGCCTATAACTCAGCAAAGTATATTGCTGATGCCATCAAGTCGATAGAAAGCCAGACCTATGACAACTGGGAACTGCTCGTCACCGATGACGGATCGACAGACAACACCTACCAGCTATTGCAGGATTACGCATGGCGTGACCCTAGGATTTTTGTGTTCCAAACCCAAAGGAACGAAGGACCGGCTATCGCCCGCAACATCTCCATATCCCACGCCTCGGGAAGATATATTGCCTTTCTGGACAGCGATGACAAATGGACCCACGATAAGCTGGAAAAGCAAATTGCATTCATGACACAGAAAGACTGTGCCCTTTGCTGTGCTCCATACATCATTTGTGATGAAAGCGACCAACTAGTTGGCATCAATTTCCCTCCACAGAAAATTACCTTCAATATGCTGAAGAGAGACAACAAGGTGGGATGTCTCACTGCCATCTATGATACCCAAAAGCTGGGACAGAAATTCATGATGCCTACCCTCAGAAAAAGACAAGACTGGGCTCTGTTCTTACAGATCATGAGAAAATGCAAGGTTTGCTATGCTTACACGGACAAGCCCTTAGCATACTACCGAACAAGGAAGGGCTCTGTTTCCAGCAAGAAATCAGTGCTCATCAAGTATAATGTGGCTGTATATCATGACATCTTGGGTTATGGCGCAATCAAGTCTTACCTGTACTTCTTCCTGCTCTTCATGCCGACCTATGGCTTGAAAATCTGGAAAAGGAAACGAGACAGCAAGGCCTTTGTCAAAAGTCTCAGAAACAGATGAATACAAGCGTTTTCTACCCAAACCTTAAAAGTTATTCGCTCTAAAATGCAATATATGAAAGAATATTGCGTTTTCTATATAAAAGAAATAACTTATGAATGAATTTCGCACAATGCTTAGGAGCATCCCTGCATGCATCAAATATGAAAACAACGTGGAGACCGAGGAATATATTGCTGACGGCATGAACGTATTGGAACGAGACTTCAAGCGTCTCTTCGACTTCGTGCTAGCAGCCATCTGCCTTGTTGTCTTCTCACCCCTCTTTGCCGTCTGCTGCATCTTGGTCAAGAGAGAAGATGGCGGGCCTATCATCTTTAAGCAAGAGCGCATCGGCAGATATGGTCGCCCCTTCGACATCTACAAGTTCAGAAGCATGAAGATGGATGCCGAGAAAGATGGGCCCCAGCTGTCAGCCCACGACAGGGACACACGTCTCACCAAGATTGGTAAGTTCTTGCGTGACCATCACCTCGATGAGTTGCCACAACTATGGAATATACTGAAAGGTGACATGGCTTTCATCGGACCTCGACCAGAGAGAAAATACTATATAGACAAGATCATGGAACATGACCTTAGATACAGTTGCCTCTACCAAATCAGACCGGGAGTCACCTCTTACGCTACGCTCTATAATGGATATACTGACACTATGGAGAAGATGCTCCGCAGGCTAGAGTTAGACCTCTATTACCTGGAACATCGCTCGTGGTGGCTCGACCTCAAGATTCTTGCAAAGACTTTCATCAGCATCGCATTTGGAAAAGTTTTTTAAGTCACCCTTTTCTCGCCTTACCTCTAAAACTATTCCTTGCCAAAGCCGACTCGCAATGCCGGCAAAGAGCCTCGGTGGCAATATGATGCTTGAAGCCTTCCATCAATGTCTGGGCACGAGGTGAGGAAAGTATCTCCTCCAGCGACAGGCGGAAAAGATTACCCAAAACTACATCACCATTATGGTCGAGGCAACAAGGCACAAGACTGCCGTCCACCAGTACACCTATCTGCTTAAGCAAAGCCTTGCAGAACAGCTGAGGTTTCTTGCCTATGCCATCAGGGGGGTCATTACCTTCTAGACTATCCTTTTCTTTTCCAATGGAGAGACTCCCATTCTCTGCATCAGGCCATTGGAACTTACGATCGAACTCCAAATAGAGATTTTCACAGAGACGGAATCCATCAGAGCGTTCATGCCATGGTTTGGGAACGTATCGCTCAATGAGCCGCATCACCTCCTCGTTTTCCTGATTCCTTCCCCCCTGGTTCCAAAGCCGAAGCACGACACAAGTGCCTCGCTCCGCTGCCTGGGTAGAGAACTGCATCACCTCTTCCATATATTCAGACAACTCTCCCTTTGCATTGCTCTCATGCGAATGGAGCGAAAGCTGTACCTTATGTGGAAGGGTATCTAGAAGGGACATAGCCCGATAAAGCAAGGTGCCATTAGAAGTAAGCACTGTCTTGAACCCCTTCGACCTCGCCATCATAATAAACTTTGGTAAGAGTGGGTGGAGCAAAGGCTCACCCATGAGATGGAAATAGAGGAAACAAACCTTACCTCGAATCCTATCTGTAAGGAGATCAAACTCCTCTACCGACAACTGCCGCTTCTGCCGATGGTGTTTCGGACAGAAGTCACAGTTGAGATTGCAAGTATTTGTTATCTCGATGTAGCAACGATCTATCATATAATGTTTAGTTTGGAAGTTCACTTTTGCCCTTATATCCTAAAGTAGATAAGGCAGGAATACCGTTGGGTAATCCTGCCTCTTTATTAGGATTGAATCTCTTTATCTCTAAAAAGATGTCTGCCACCTATCATATTAGTAGAACTTGAAATAGTTTCTTGCATTGTTGTAAGAAATGTCCTCCACCATACGAGCGAGACTTTCCATGTCATCAGGAAGCAAACCTTTCTCTACATCATTGCCAAGAAGGTTGCAAAGCAAACGACGGAAGTACTCATGGCGTGGGTAGCTGAGGAACGAACGGGAGTCGGTCAACATACCAACAAAACGGCTCAAGAGACCGAGTACAGAGAGGGCATTCATCTGCTTGGTCATACCATCAAGCTGATCGTTAAACCACCAACCAGAACCAAACTGAATCTTGCCTGGGCATGAACCGTCCTGGAAGTTGCCGAGCATGGTGGCAATTACCTCATTGGCACATGGATTCAAGCAGTAGAGGATGGTACGAGTCAACTTACCTTCCATGTTGAGCTCGTTCAGGAAGTTGCTCATCGCCTTGGCTGTCGTAAACTCACCAATGGAATCGAAACCTGTATCAGCACCCAGCTTGTTGTACATCAATGTGTTGTTGTCACGGATAGCACCATAGTGATACTGCTGAGTCCAATCAGATGCATGATCCATCTCAGCGCAAACCTTCAAGAAGGCATGCTTGTATTGGCGAATCTCAAGTGTAGACAACTGCTGACCACGCATAGCCTTGGCAAAAATAGTTTCAATCTGTGAGTCTGTGTAAGGCTCGTCGTAGAACTCCTCGATGCCATGATCGCTCAACTTGCAACCATTCTCTGAGAAGAAGTCGTGACGCTTCTGAAGTGCATCCACCATATCGGTAAATGTGGTGAGAGTAACACCAGCGACCTCGCCTAACTTGTTCATATACTCAGAGAAATCAGGCTTCTCGATGTTCATGGCCTTGTCTGGTCGCCATGCTGGGATCATCTTTATCTCGAACCCACTCTCACGAGTCTGCTTGTGATAACGCAAGTCATCAATAGGATCGTCAGTAGTGCAAACACACTCCACATGATAGCGACGCATCAAGCCTCGGGCACTATACTCTGGCAGCTGCAACTTCTCATTACACTCATCGAAGATTTCACGTGCGGTCTTAGGACTCAACAACTTGTTGATGCCAAAGGCTGTCTTAAGCTCCAAGTGAGTCCAGTGGTAGAGAGGATTACGGAATGTATATGGTACTGTCTCTGCCCACTTCTCAAACTTCTCCCAGTCGGTGGTATCAGTACCGGTGCAGTAACGCTCATCAACGCCATTGGTACGCATGGCACGCCACTTGTAGTGGTCACCACCGAGCCAAAGCTCAGTAATACTCTTGAACTTGTGATCGTTGGCTACCATCTCTGGGATGAGGTGACAGTGATAATCAATGATAGGCATCTTAGCCGCATGATTGTGGAAAAGTTCCTGTGCAGTCTTGGTCTCAAGCAGGAAGTTTTCATCCATAAATTGCTTCATAATCGTATAGTAGTTTTTAAATAATTATGTGAATGATGGAGCAAAGATACAATAAATATCGCAAATAAGAATCGTTTGGGTGAAATATTTTGGATTATTTCACTCAAACGATTACGTAATCTCCCAAAAACTTCTGAGTCCCAACTCCTAACTTCTAATAACTTTAAACGATGATTCTCGTCTTGTGGTAGTTTTCACGGAACTCGCTCGGCGAGCATCCCTTTTTCTTCTTGAAGATGCGATTGAAATTGCTGAGGTTGTTGAACCCGCAATCGAATCCTATCTCACTGATACTCTTTGATGTATCCACGAGCATACGGGCAGCATAGCCCAGACGGAGGTCGATGATATACTCGCTGATGTTTCTGCCAGTATGTAACTTGAAGAAACGACTGAATGCACTCGCACTCATGCCTGCCATCGAGGCAAGCATAGGCAAGCGTAGATCATCCATATAATTCTTGGAGATATAATTCTTCACCTTCAAGATGCGGCGGCTATCGTCTTCCACCGCAACCTTGGCATAGCTACTGGAGGCTAACGTGCGGGCATCCTCACATCTCGACAACTCATAGAGGATGGTGAGGAACTGTTGCACGGCATAAAATCCGTCCTTGATGCCGCTCAATGTATCAAGCAACCCATATACCTTCATGATGGCTTTCATCGGGAAGCAAAGTCCCTTCTTGGCCTCCTGCATCATGCGGGTGATGCTAGAGTAAGGGTTGCGGCCAAAGAGCGTCTCCTCTCCCATCGAAAAGTCGAACTGGATGGTTATCTCACGGATATCACTGCTATGGCATTCGTTCTGCTCCCACACATGCTCCAGGTCAGGAGATGTGATGAGACAGAGGTCATAGTCTCCTATCACCTCTTGGGAATCACCCACGATGCGCTTCACGCCCCGAGCGTTCTCCACAAAGTTGAGTTCGTAGACCGAGTGGTTATGTATGGGATACGTAAACTCCTTCTTATGTCTGTCTGCGATGTAAAGCACATCCTTACCCATCAGTGGGGTAATTTCATGTATGATTCGTCTGTCTTCTGCCATGGTGATTATAATTATAAATAAAAGTAAGTAGGCTCTCTTTGTATCCCAGGTGCCTAGATATTTAAAGTCTTTAGGATGTCGCTCATCTTTTGCTTTGTGGCAATGCGCGTAGGCACCAAAGGCAAGCGAAGCTCGTTCTCGATGAAGCCCATGTCGTTGAGCAAAGCCTTGACACCAGCAGGGTTGCCATCCACGAAGAGCAAACTATAAAGCTCAGTGAAGGAATGGTGTATCTTGCGTGCTGGCTCATACTCGCCACGAAACTCAAGACGAATCATGCGGCTGAATGCCTTTGGCAGGGCATTGCCGATGACAGAGATTACACCTGCTGCTCCACTGGCTATCATGGAGAATGTTAATGCGTCGTCGCCACTGATAACTTCAAAGTTGTCTGGCTTGTTCTTGATAATCTCGTCTACCTGTTCCAAACTGCCACTCGCCTCCTTCACGGCTACCACGTTAGGGAAATCACGAGCGATGCGACAGGTGGTTTCAGGCTTCATGTTAACGCCTGTACGCCCAGGTACGTTGTAGAGGACGATAGGCAGTGGGCTCACTTGAGCGATAGCCTTGAAGTGCTGGTAGAGGCCTTCCTGGGATGGCTTGTTGTAGTAAGGGCAGATGCTGAGGATGCCGTCGATACCACTCCAGTCGGAGTTTTTAATCTCATCCACGACAGCGGCAGTGTTGTTGCCACCACAATACTTCAATATCTTGACGCGACCCTTGTTCACATCCTTCACCAGTTCTGTTATCTTGTCTTTCTCCTCCTTGGTCAAGCATGGAGCCTCACCAGTAGTTGCAAGGATGCAGAGGAAGTCTGCACCATTGTCTATTTGGAACTCTACCAATCTTTTGAGCGACTGGTAATCAACCGACCCATCGGCCTTAAATGGAGTAATGAGGGCAATACCTAAGCCCTTGAAAATATTCTGTGCCATAATCTATTAAACAAAATTATCGGCAAAAGTACACAATTATTATCAATTTGCAAAATAAAATCAGAGTTTTCTTTCAAGATTGTATCATTTTTAAAATATTTCCGTATTATTATCGCATATTCCATACATTTTTTGTAACTTTGCACCCGAATTGAAGAGGATAAAAACTAATCCGTAAAGTAAATTAGGCAATGAGATATTTCATATTTTTCGGTTACGACGGAACCAATTATCACGGCTGGCAGATTCAGCCCAACGCCAACTCGGTGCAGCAAGAGCTGCAACATGCACTTTCCACCATCCTGAGACAAGACATAGAGGTGGTGGGAGCAGGAAGGACTGACACAGGCGTACATGCCCGCCACATGGCGGCACATTTTGAGGCTGAGTTACAGATGAGCCTCGACCAGCTGGCGTACCGCCTAAACCGGATGTTGCCCCGTGACATCGCTGTAGACGAGGTTAGCGAAGTCGCTCCAGAAATGCACGCACGTTTCTCGGCCACCTCACGTACCTATCATTATTATATCCATACCAGGAAGGACCCTTTCGAGCGCCACTATTCCCTGCAGATGAACTATCCCCTCGACTTCGACAAGATGAACGAGGCTGCCGAGCATTTCCTTCACCATGAAGACTATGCGGCATTCTGCAAGGCTGGCGGTGACAACAAGACCACCGTCTGTCATGTTACGGCAGCAAGATGGGTACAGACCTCGCCTACCACCTGGTACTTCGAGATTACAGCCAATCGTTTTCTCCGCAACATGGTGAGAGCCGTGGTGGGAACACTCATCGACGTGGGCAGAGGCAAAATCACGATGGAGCAATTCCTCGACATCCTGCACAATGGCACCCGCAGCGATGCGGGCGAAAGCATGCCAGGCAATGCCCTGTTCCTAGAAAAAGTAGAATACAATTAAGAATAAAAAATGTGGTTAGTATTAGCATTCCTCTCAGCAGCTCTGCTGGGATTTTATGATGCCTTCAAGAAGAAGGCACTTTCAGGTAACGCAGTGATTCCCGTGCTCTTCTTGAACACGCTTTTCTCATCACTCATCTTCCTGCCGTTCATCATACTGAGCTACACGGGCAATACGCTCGACGGCACGATGTTTCATGTGGCAGAGGGCGGATGGGAAGTTCACAAGTACATCGTATTGAAGAGCTTCATCGTGTTGAGCAGCTGGATATTCGGTTACTTCGGCATGAAACACCTACCGCTCACCATCGTGGGGCCTATCAATGCCACCCGACCAGTGATGACTCTCGTGGGTGCATTGCTTGTATATGGGGAGGTTCTCAACCTCTACCAATGGATAGGTGTCATCCTCGCCATCATATCCTTCGCCATGCTCTCCAGAAGCGGCAAGAAGGAAGGCATCGACTTCAAGCACAACAAGTGGATATACTTCATCGTGCTGGCTGCCGTACTCGGTGCTGTAAGCGGACTCTACGACAAGTACCTGATGGCGCCGCCCGAGAATGGCGGCGTGGGACTAGACCGCATGATTGTGCAGAGTTGGTACAACATCTACCAGTGCTTCCTGATGGGAGTGATGCTTCTGATGATATGGTGGCCGACGAAGAAAAACTCCACCCCATTCCACTGGCACTGGAGCATCATCTTCATCAGCATCTTCCTCTCGGCAGCCGACTTCGTATACTTCTATGCCCTGAGCTTACCGGGTGCCATGATTAGTATCGTGAGCATGATTCGCCGAGGCTCTGTCATCGTGAGCTTCCTCTTCGGAGCAGCCATCTTCCATGAGAAGAACCTCAAGGCCAAGTTCATTGATCTGCTTCTTGTATTACTAGGAATGCTCTTCCTCTACTTCGGAACGAAATAAAGGTAAAAAATAAAAAGGTAAAAAGCTAGGTTATATTCCTAAAAAGAGGAACCAACCTAGCTTTTTTATTTGTCGGGCTTTGCACTTTTCACCTTTTTTGTCGGGCTTTGTACTTTTTACCCTTTTACTTTTTTACTCTTTTAATTTTTTACCTTTAAATTATTTACCAGATGTGAGCACGTTTGTTCTTTGGGACAAACAGCTTGTCACCCTTCTTCACACCAAACGCAGTATACCAGGCATCAACCATTGGGAGAGCTGCATTGACACGAGCCTCGCTTGGAGAGTGAGGATCCATAGTCATCAACATGCGCTGATATTCAGGTCGAGCATTGCTAGCCCATACACGAGCCCAAGAGAGGAAGAAACGCTGCTCTGGGGTGAAGCCATCTTTGACACCAAGTTTTTCTGTCTTCATCGCATTCTGCAGAGCACGGAAGGCTATGTTCAAACCACCATTGTCGCCGATGTTCTCACCGAGGGTGAGCTGACCATTAATGTGCTGGCCAGCAAGCTCCACGCCATTGAAGTGCTCTACCAAAATCTTAGTGCGAGCCTGGAAGTTCTTCTTGTCGGCTGGAGTCCACCAGTCGTGCTGGTTGCCATACTTATCAAACTGGCTGCCCTGGTCGTCGAAACCGTGACTCATCTCATGACCAATCACGCCACCGATACCACCCAAGTTGGCTGCATCATCAGCAGATGGATCAAAGAATGGAGGCTGTAGGATTGCTGCAGGGAAGCAAATCTCATTGGTAGTTGGGTTATAGTAGGCATTGATGGTTTGAGGAGTCATGCCCCACTCTGCCTTGTCTACAGGCTTGTTAACCTTGCGATCAATTGCATCCTTAAGGAAGAACTCTGAGATGTTTGCCATGTTGTCATAGAGAGAAAGGCTGTCACTTACCTGCAAGCCGCTGTAGTCTTTCCACTTGTCTGGATAACCTATCTTGATGATGAAGTTGTTGAGCTTATCCTTAGCCTGTGCCTTAGTAGCTGCACCCATCCATGTAGCCTCGTCGATACGCTGAGAGAGGGCTGTCTGGAGGTTGTGCACCAATTCGAGCATACGCTTCTTGCTGCTCTCAGGGAAGTACTTCTCTACATAAATCTTACCTATGGCCTCACCCAATATGCTGCTTACTGTGCTAACGGCACGTTTCCAACGTGGACGGTCCTGCTGGACACCGCTCATCACCTTGCTTAACTCAAACTCCACGGCACGGAAATCATCGCTCAAAACTCCTGTCGCGCCAGAAATAACCTTTGCCTCCGCATAAGTCTTCAAGTTGTCGAGAGACTCCTCTGCGAGAATCTTCTCCACCTCATGGATTGGCTCAGGCTGACCTACACAGATGTCCTTGAATGGAGGGAAACCTGTAGCCAAGAACACGTTGCCCCAATCGATGCCAGGATAGTCTAGCACGAGCTGGTTGTAGGTCATTTTGTGATAGTTCTTGTCGATGTCACGAAGTTCCACCTGGCTGTAGCTAGCCTTGGCGATACGTGTCTCGATGGCTAGAACTGCCTCCATCTTCTTCTCGGCTGTAGCCTCGTCGTTTCCTACCATCTGGAAAAGTTTCTTGAGGTATGCCTTGTATGCGTTGCGAATCTTCACGGCTTGCTCATCATCGTTGAGATAATAGTCGCGCACGCCCAAGCCAAGTCCGCCCTGGTCTGCCTCAACGAGGTTATTGGCTGCATCACGAAGGTCAGCACCTACGCCAATGCCAAACATCATGGTATTCTCACCACGTGCGTCAAGCTGAGCTGTTACCAACTGGTACTCGCAACGGTCTTTGATGGCTGCGATACGGTCGAGAGTAGGCTTGATTGGAGCCCATCCTTCCTTATTCAAACGCACGCTATCCATACGAAGGTTATAGAGCGAACCTATCTTCTGACCGAGCGTTCCCTTCTGTTGTGGTTTGGAAGCATACTCAAGAATTATCTCCTGAATGCGCTTCTGGTTTTGCTCACTGAGGTCTGTAAAGGCACCATTTGCTGGATGCTCTGCATCAAGAGGATGATTCTTCATCCAGTTGCCTGCCGCATAGCGGTAAAAATCATCACCTGGCTTAATACTCAAGTCCATGTTTGCTGGATCAATGCCAGAGCCCAAGTTCTGCTGGGCAAATGCTGTTGTTGCACTGAGCAACAAGGCAGCGAAAAACACTTTTGTTCTCATTATTATATAATGTTTATAAAATATATTCCGTTAGCCGTCTAGGAGGATATAAAATCTGCCGGCAAAAAAGATTTAATCACTATTCCTGGGATATGCGAATCCCCGATGCATAAAGCCCTGCGAATGTCAGAGCCCCATTGAGCATCAGCAACTCATAACCAAACTTATATCCCGTAAAATAAACGGTGAGAAAGTCAATCGCCAAACAGGCGACAGGGCTAGCAACGCAAACCCATGGCGACCACTTGTCGTTCACCCCACGTTTGGTAAGCAAACTGAAGGCAAAAAGCCCCAATAGCGGTCCGTAGGTATAGGAACAGAGGATGTAGACCGCATCAATGACACTGGTGGAATTGAGAGCCTTGAAGGCAATGATGAACACCATGAACACCACTGCCACAGCCAAGTGCATCCGCTTGCGGAGCTTGACATCATTACGCTTGCCCAGGATATCCACACAGAGACTGGTGGTGATAGCTGTCAGCGCCGAGTCAGCGCTGGAGAAACTAGCCGCCACGATGCCTATCGTAAAGAGCACCACCACCAGGGTGCCCATCACTCCGGATGCCGCAAACATTGGCAGTAGGTCATCAGGAGCTTGAGGCAGAGCCATCCCCTCCTTCTGTGCAAGCATCATGAGCAATACACCAAGCGAAAGGAAGAGCAAGTTGGCTGGCACAAAGGCAAAACCATAGGTACACATATCCTTCTGCGCCTCACGAAGCGACTTGCAAGTCAGGTTCTTCTGCATCATGTCCTGGTCTAGTCCGGTCATCACGATAACCACAAAGATGCCACTGAGGAACTGCTTCCAGAAGTTCTGGGTCGACATCCAGTCATCGAAAACAAAGATGCGGGAATGCTCATCGTGTGCAATGGCAGAAATTGCCTCGGCAGGACTCATGCCCAAAGCAGCCATCACCTGATAGATGATAAGGATGAGGGCTGAAAACATGCAGGTGGTCTGAAAGGAATCTGTCCATACCAGGGTCTTGATGCCACCCTTACGGGTGTAAAGCCAGATGAGCAGCACCATCACGGGCACCGTGACCCAGAACGGTATACCTACCCCATCGAGCACAAACCGCTGCAACAGGATGCAGACCACGAAGAACCTTACGGCCGCTCCCGTCATCTTGGATAGGAGGAAGAAGGATGCTCCGGTCTTATACGACCGTTCACCCAATCTCTGCTGCAAGTAGCTATAGATGGTAGTGAGATTGAAGCGATAATAAACAGGTAGCAGGAGAAAAGCCACCAGGAAATAACCTACGATAAAGCCAAGGCACATCTGAAGGTAACTCATGCCTGAGGTCATGACCATGCCAGGCACACTGACAAAGGTAATGCCCGAGATGGAGGCTCCCACCATGCCGAAAGCCACCATATACCATGGTGAACGGCGGTTGGCCCGATAGAAGGTCTCATTGCTGGTAGCCCTACGGGAGGTGATGTGGCTGAATAGTAGCAACACACAGAAGTAAGCCAATATCGTGATAATAATAACCATTTTTCTCCTATATCTCTTAGTTTAGAATATCATACTGTTAGGAATATGCCCTTAACAATTGCAAAGGTACGATAAATTAAGCAAACCACAAAATTATTTTCCTAACTTAACAAAGAAATAACATTGGAGCTAGAAGTTAGGAGTTGTATATAAACAAAACAGAAGCCCCTTGAGTCCTATCTCCTCAAGGGGCTTCTGCGGTGCGTACGAGACTCGAACTCGTGACCTCCTGCGTGACAGGCAGGCATTCTA
>CAVCRI010000031.1:0-24202 GCA_963604545.1 Lachnospiraceae bacterium
TGGACTTCTCTTCCCACCTCAATGCCCGCTAGCGCTGGTGTCTGCATCATTATAATGCTATCCCATGACTTGCATCGGCGTAAGGCTGCCAAGTTGGAGTAAGAGAGAGGGAAGAACACGTCTTCCATTCCGCTACTTCGGTTAGGCTATGAAGTCCAATTGCAAAGGTATAAAAATATGTTGAGAAAAACGGATATTTGACTAAGAATATTAATCACAAGGCATTTTATTTAAGATTATTTAAGTCTAAGCTTCGTCTGTTTCCCTTAACAGACAAGGCATCCATAAGGTCATAAAAAGACGGTAAGCACACATTTTCCGCATTTTTCTCGCCCATAAAGGTGTGTTATTAAGAAAAATTTTGTACCTTTGCTCCACATTATTATATATAACAATATTTACTAGTAACAAGACAAAAGAAAAGATACTATATGGATTATAACATGATTGGCACCGCTTGGTCGCTGCTGCCTCCTATCATCGCCATCGCCTTGGCACTGAAGACCAAGGAGGTATACTCTTCGCTCTTCATCGGCATCATCCTGGGTGCGGTGCAATATTGCATCTCCATGGGCACGGGATTCGACGGATTCCTGGTCCACCTGACCAACCATACCGTGGGCTCTGGCGATGATGCCAAGGCTTACGGCATGATACATTGCCTCTCCGACCCTTGGAACGTAGGCATCCTGGTATTCCTCGTTCTCCTGGGCAGCATCGTCTCGCTGATGAACAAGGCGGGCGGCTCGGCGGCTTTCGGTAGATGGGCTTCCAAGCATGTGAAGTCGAAGATTGGCGTGCAGATTGCCACCATCTTGCTTGGCATCCTTATCTTTATCGACGATTATTTCAACTGTCTCACCGTGGGTTCGGTGATGCGCCCTATCGCCGTGCGAAATGGGGTGACCAAGGAGAAGTTGGCTTATCTCATCGACTCCACGGCGGCACCTGTCTGCATCATCTCCCCTATCTCTAGTTGGGCAGCGGCGGTATCGGGCTTCGTGTCGGGAGGAGAGAATGGACTCGCCCTCTTCTGCAAGGCGATACCTTTCAATTTCTACGCCTTCTTCACCATCTTCTTTATGCTGGGCGTAGTGATGCTGGGCTTCGACTTCAAGGCGATGAGCAAGTATGATGCACGACTAAAGGAATGGTATGAGCGAACCAATGGTGGTAAGCTCGATGAGGTGAGCGATACCAAACTGCATATCGTGGAGCATGGCGTGGGAGCCAAGGAAGAGGAATCAAAAGTGAGCAAGGGTTCGGTATCCGACCTCATCATCCCTATCGTGATGCTCATCATCTTCTGTATGACAGGTATGGTTTATTCGGGAGGATTCTTCGATGCCCAGAGCAAGAACTATATGGACTTCGTGGATGCCTTTGCCGAGAGCAACGCTTCCATCGGACTGGTTATCGGTTCACTGGCAGCTTTCATCCTAACGGTCATCATGTTTGTCAGCCGCAAGACGTTGCCTTTCAGCGATGCGATGAGCAGCCTCATCAAGGGTTTCGAGGCGATGGTGCCAGCCATCCTCATCCTCACCCTAGCCTGGACGCTGAAGAGCATGACCGACTCACTGGGTGCAGCGGAATATGTATCTGGCGTGGTGGCTAGCAGTGCCGCCGAACTACAACAGTTGCTGCCAGCCATCATCTTCATCGTGGCAGCGTTCTTGGCTTTTGCCACAGGTACATCTTGGGGAACCTTTGGCATCCTGATACCTATCTGCATCGCCGTGTTCCCAGAGGGAGATGCCCTGCGCATCATCTCCATCTCTGCTTGTATGGCAGGAGCTGTTTGCGGCGACCATATCTCACCTATCAGCGACACCACCATCATGGCAAGTGCCGGGGCGGAATGCAAGCATGTGCATCATGTATCATCCCAATTGCCATACGCACTGACAGTGGCTACGGTCTCGTTCCTCACTTTCGTGGTGGCAGGATTTACCCATGGATTGGGATTCGTAACCAGTGCCGTGTTGTCTTGGATATGCGGATTATCGCTCCTAGGGTTAGCTTTATTCTGTCTAAATAGAAAGAAAGAATAAAAATAAATCTATAAATATTTGCAAGTTTGGAATTATTTCAATATCTTTGCAAACGAAAGCTAGAAATAATATATGAAGCTTTCAACAGAGAATAAAGGAAATATAATATTAACTTAAAAACAAATAGCATTATGAAGGAACTGAAAGGAACAAAGACTGAGAAGAATTTGCAGGAAGCGTTTGCAGGTGAGTCACAGGCACGCAACAAGTATACATATTTTGCCAGCAAGGCTAAGAAGGATGGCTATGTTCAGATAGCTAATATCTTTGAGGAGACAGCTGCCAACGAGAAGGAGCATGCCAAGATGTGGTTTAAGTACCTAGAGGGCGGTGCCATCCAGGATACCGAGAAGAACCTTGAGGCTGCTGCTAATGGCGAGCACGATGAGTGGACAGAGATGTATCCTCGAATGGCGAAAGAGGCTCGTGAGGAAGGTTTCGAGGAGATTGCCATCAAGTTTGAGATGGTAGCTGCCATCGAGAAGCACCACGAGGAGCGTTATCGCAAGCTCTTGAAGAACGTGCAGGACAAGCTCGTCTTCTCTCGTGATGGCGATTGCATTTGGCAGTGTGCCAACTGCGGACATATCTGCGTAGGCAAGCAGGCTCCTGAGGTTTGCCCAGTTTGCAACCACCCACAGAGCTACTTCCAGATTGAGGCACAGAATTACTAATCTCGTGGACTGCAGATATACTAGAGATTGACATTGTTACGTATAAAGACATCATAAAAAGAGCCGACTATCAAGTTACTGATTGATGGTCGGCTCTTTTTATATTCAGACGATTAGATGCTCTTATTTATTATTTCCAACATGATTTCGATGAGCCTTGGCACACCATACTGCTCGATGTCACTCTCCTTTATCCAGATATAACCATCGGGTAAGAGAGGGCGAATGTCGGTTTCTAAGAGATAGAAGTCGGCAAGGAGAATGCGATGGGTTAGGACATGCTTTACATACTTTGCCAAGAGGCATAGCCTGCCTAGCGATGTGGCATCCAAATGCAGCATCTCTTGTATCTCCGCTATTGTGGATGAAGACTTTTCTTCATGCTTCGAAGCATTGAATGGTTCCCATAATCCTTGCCAAATATCTCCCTCACCTCGGCGATGAATGGCGACTTGCCCCTTATACCTTATATATATATAGGTAAGATGGCGAGTGGTCACCTTAACCGTCTTCAACTTGACTGGCAACTCTGCCACCCTCCCACTTCGCAATGCCTCGCAGGTTTCGGCGAGAGGACAGAGCAGGCACTTAGGTGATAGGGGTGTGCATTGGATGGCACCAAAGTCCATGAGACCTTGGTTATAGGCAGACACTGGCGACAATTCCATGTCAAACTCATTGGGACGAATCTTTTCCGTTACATAGGAAGTTGGTATCAATGATTGTGCCAAGGTAGCAAACTCCTTCTTTCCCTGTGTAGTATTGATTGGGGTATCAATACCAAAATATCTAGAGAGCACACGATACACATTACCATCCACCACAGCGGCAGGTATGTCGAAAGCGAAGGAGGCGATGGCGGCTGCGGTATAATCACCTACCCCCTTCAAAGCCTTGATGTCTTCCAATGTATTTGGGAATGAGCCTAATGCTACGATTTGCTTGGCTGCAGAATGAAGATTTCTCGCTCTCGAATAATAGCCCAATCCCTGCCAAAGTTTCAAGACATCATCCTCGCTGGCAGCTGATAGGTCATCGACCGTAGGATATTGACGCATGAATCGCTCCCAATACTCCCAGCCTTGGGCTATTCGGGTTTGCTGAAGGATGATTTCACTCAACCATATCGCATAAGGATTCTTGGTTTCGCGCCATGGCAAGGACCTGCCATTCTCACGAAACCAAGAAATTATCGTTTTAGAAAAAGAAGAAGAAATATTCATTGCTTTTTTGCTTTTGCCCTTACAGGGCGACATTAACTACCTACCTCTTACCCAGGGTGTCGCTTCGCTTGCCCTGGGCTAAGTGCTTTTGCCCTTTCAGGGCATATTGCTGAAAAACAAAAGTATTACCCTTGTGTTTACTGAAGAAACATTGTTCACAAACTATTGGTCTGGATATTGCTGATAGATAGTGAGACCGAACTCGGCAGAGATGGCATAGGCATGCTCCATGATGTCGGCTAGGATATGCTCGTAGTTGACCCACACCTTATCCTTCAGGAAGAAATAGAACTCCAAAGGCAGACCGCACTGCGTTGCCTCCATGTGACGAACCATCAGGGTCAACTCCGTATTCACCTCAGGACGCTCTCTCAAGTATCGCTCCATGTAGTGACGATAGAGCTGCATATTGGTTGGGGCTAGGGTCACAGGATTCTGAAGGTCTTCCATCTTCTTGCCTTCCATTCTGTCGGTATCCAAAGCCTTCTGGAGCGAAGACTTCAACTTGAAGGATTCCTCGGTAGCAAAATGCTTGGCGATAAGTTTGGCTTTCAAGGCATCATCCACCAATCTCACACTACGGAAGTCGAAGTACACCACTCGCTTCACTCGTCTTCCCCCACTCTTCTGCATGCCAATCCAGTTTTGGAAAGAACCATTCACAAGGGTTGCTGGTGAGATGGTGACGATGGTATTGTCGAAGTTACGCACCTTGACTGTGGTGAGCGACATCTCCTCCACGATACCATTGGCATCCACCGACTTCACGGTAATCCAGTCGCCCTTATGGAGCATATCGTTACTGGTGAGACGGATACCAGCAGCTAGGCCGAGGATGGTATCCTTGAACACCAACATCAGCACTGCCGAGGTGGCACCCAGTCCGGCAAACAGCGTCATCGGGTCCTTGCCCAAGACTATGGCTACCACGACTACTCCTGCCACAAAGAGCATCAATACCCTGAGTACACCGCAGAAGGTATGGAAATATTGCTGGGCAGACGAACGGCGCTCGTTGGCATTCTCCAGTCCCTTGAACGAACCGATGAAAACCAGCATCGTGCGTACGGTCATCACCACGATATAGATACCCGTGGCACGTTCCAATATCATCTTAAAGATAGGATATTCCAAGTAAACCAATGGCATCAGCTTCCATATCACCACGGCGGGCACGATATGGCAAGCAGAGGTGAGCACCTTCTTGTTGAAAAGGATGTCATCCCAGGTCACCTCTGTCTTCTCGGTTATCTTCAGGATAATCGGGACCAGAATCTTACGACACAAGAAATCGCTCACCATCGCCAGCAAGATGGCTGTGATGGTGAGCAATATATGGCGTATCATAGGAACGGCGGCACCCGTAATGCCTGCCGCCGCTATCATATCTTCTACAAACTTACGTATTTCCTCCATAACTTCTAACTCCTAACTTATAAACTCTTAACTTCTAACTCCCCTTTACGGTTGGCAAAGCAAGGTGCATACCTTGTCGGCAAAGTTGCGAGCATTGCTGCCGTGCATGATGCCATTGTTGATGATAGAGAAACAAAGGTCATGTCCATTGGCCGCCTTGCAATAGCCAGCCAGAGAGATGATGCCTGTCAAGGTGCCAGTCTTCGCCTTCACATTGCCATGTGTAAAGCTGTTCTTCATACGCTTCTTGAGCGTGCCATCCACACCACCTATAGGCAACGACTGCTTAAGATGAGCGATGATGTTCTCATTGTTGAAGGCATACCTGAGCAACTGCACCTCCAGCTCAGCGCTGAGATAATTGTAGAGCGAGAGGCCTGAACCATCCGCCAACTTATACTTGGAAGGGTCGAGCCCAATCTTTCTGATGAGTTGTCGCTCCACATTGCGGGCACTCTTGGCACTTGCCGGACGATTGCCCGTAGAGGCAGCTATCTGGTAGTACATGCTCTCGGCATAGAGGTTATCACTCTCCTTCATCATCTTGTGGAGCACCTGGTCCATCGTATGGAAACGGGTACATACCGTGAAGGCATTGACCGGACAAGTCTTGCTGGTGGCGTACATCTCCTCATACTCGATGCCAGCATCGCGAAGTTTAGACAAGAAACGATCCATGAAGATGTCCTTGCGAGAGAACACGAGGGGCGAAAGCACCGGGTTGTCGTCATCCCAGCACCATCCCTCGCCTAGGAGTGCGGCATCCTTCATCGAACGGTCGGCATAGACCTTACCTCGGATGGTGTCAACCCCCATATCCTTCAGACTGTTGACGAACGCCGTCATATCATCACTGTTGAAACGAGGGTCCATACCTCCGACGCAATACACATCGCCATTCAACACGCCATCCTCGATGGTGCCCGTGTACTTAAGCTGAGTCTTAAACTGGTAAGAGCCGCCCAGCTTGTCGAGTGCCGTGATGGCAGTCAAGAGTTTCATCGTACTGGCAGGGCGCATCAACTGTCGCTCATTATGCTTGTAGATACAAGAGTCAGCAGCCAAGTCCCAGACCATGATGCCAACCTGCGAGGTTTCAAACATCTTGCTTTTCAAGAGATTGTCGATACCCACCTGGACAGACTCAGGCCACGGCAGCCTCAACGTATCAGCCGCCAAAGAATCCACAAGTGTGGAATCAGCAACATCCAATTCCTCCTTGTCCTCTACTACTTCCTCATCGCTTCCGTTGCCGGAAGCTCCATTCACCTTCTGGGCATGCAGTGGCAACGACACCAGCATCGCCATCATCATCCCCAATGCTATCTGCAAAAACTTTTTCATCATGTTGGGATGTCCAGCAGTCACCTGCTGGACATCATTTTCTAAATTTCTACTATTTATAATTATATGTATACACTATATTTACGTCACTTCATTCGCTAGTCCAACTTATCGTCCTGTCTTCTTTTGATTTCCTTCTCGAAAGCCTCCACATTGTCGGGCTGGACTGCCACCATGTTGCGATGTCCATATTCTATCACCAGACAATGGTCGAGCCCAAAGAAAGTGTTCACCTTGGCTACGCTGATGATGTCGCACACCGGCACATTCTTGTTGGTGGAGAATCGCCCCTCATTGATGATGAGATACTCCATCTCGTCGTCACGGTCGATAGGTTTCACTTTCCGAAACATATAAGTGGTATTCAGTATACGCTCTATCAATCCCACGATGACGATGGCAAGAAAAATGCCGATGATGGCCATCTTCACCCAGAAGAAATAGCCTGCCAAGAGGGCAAACACCACCACCCCGATGCGAGCCGTCAACGTAAAGCGCTTATGAAAAGTTCTATCTGCCATACCTATGTCTTGTTACCTTTAATTTTTGCTATATTTTTATGTCTAACAACAGCCATAAGAGCTATGATAGCATAAATTTCGCTGCAAAATTACAAAAAAATCGTCTCTTATTACGCTTTTTAAAGAGAATTTATTACTTTTGCATCGAATTAAGAAATAATTCTTTGAATTAGATTAAATAAACTCATGGTTTATAAGTATGATTTTCTGATTATCGGTGCAGGAGTTGCCGGTATGAGTTACGCCCTGAAAGTAGCCAGAGCGCATAAAGGTAAGGTGTGTATGATCTGTAAGACCTCCCTCGACGAGGCCAACACATCATTTGCACAAGGTGGTGTTGCTTCAGTTACAAACCTCGAAGTGGACAACTTCGACAAGCACATCCAGGATACAATGATAGCTGGTGACTTCATTAGCGACTACAAGGCTGTCAAGCAAGTGGTAACCAAGGCACCTGAGCAAATCAAGGAGCTCGTGCAGTGGGGTGTCAACTTCGACAAACAGCAGGATGGCAAGTTTGACCTGCATCGTGAGGGCGGACACAGCGAATTCCGAATCCTTCACCATGCAGACGACACCGGTGCCGAAATTCAGCGTGGTCTGATGGAGGCTGTACGTAACAGCCCAGACATTGACATCAAGGAAAATCATTTCGCCGTGGAAATTATCACACAGCACCACTTGGGTGCCCGTGTTACTCGCCGCACTCCTTATATTAATTGCTACGGAGCATACGTACTGAACCCTGACACCCAGAAGGTAGACACCTACCTAAGCAAGGTTACCGTGATGTGTACCGGTGGTTGTGGTGCCGTATACCAGACGACCACCAACCCAGTGATTGCCACCGGAGATGGCGAGGCGATGGTTTATCGTGCTAAGGGAACGGTAGCAGACATGGAGTTCGTACAGTTCCACCCAACAGCTCTCTATCATCCAGGCGAGACCCACCCAGCGTTTCTCATCACCGAGGCGATGCGTGGATATGGTGGCATTCTCCGTCTGCCTAACGGCGAGAGTTTCATGGAGAAATATGACAAGCGCTTGAGCTTGGCGCCTCGTGACATCGTGGCTCGTGCCATTGACAAGGAGATGAAGATTCACGGTCTCGACCATGTTTGCCTCGATGTGACACACAAGAACCCAGAGGAGACCAAGCATCACTTCCCTAACATCTATGCGAAGTGCTTGAGCATCGGCATCGACATCACCAAGGATTACATACCTGTTCGCCCTGCAGCCCACTACATGTGTGGTGGTATCAAGGTAGACTTGAACGGTTGCTCTAGCATCAACCGCCTCTACGCCCTGGGTGAGTGCTCTTGCACAGGTCTTCACGGTGGCAACCGCTTGGCAAGCAACTCCCTCATAGAGGCTGTGGTTTATGCCGACACTGCAGCCAAGCACAGCTTGGAGCACGTAGATGAATACGACTTCAACGATAAGGTACCTGCATGGAACGACGAGGGCACCTTGACAAATGAGGAGAAGGTGCTCATCACTCAGAGCGTGAAGGAAGTTGGCGAGTGCATGAGCAACTACGTTGGCATCGTGCGAAGCGACCTCCGCCTGAAACGAGCTTGGGACCGTCTCGACCTCCTCTATGAAGAGACCGAGAACCTATTCAAGCGTGTGAAGGTAAGCAAGGAGCTCTGCGAGCTTCGCAACATGATCAATGTGGGTTACCTCATCACCCGTATGGCTATCGAGCGCAAGGAGAGCCGTGGTCTTCACTATACCATCGACTATCCAGTACACGCTTACGACAAGAAAGACTAAAAAAGAGGTCGTTAACGATTTGTTAGCGACCTCTTTTCTTATTTATTGATTTTATTTTTCCAATCTTATTTATTTTATTTTTCCAATCCTCTTTTATCTATTTATTAGATGAGTGGCATACCCGCCTCCTCACATTCCTTGCGCATCTGCTCTGGCCAGATGCTAGCCTGAATCTCGCCAATGTGAGCCTTGTGGAGCATCACCATGCAGAGACGGCTCTGACCAATACCACCACCGATGCTGAGTGGCAGCTTGTCATTCAATAGCTGCTGGTGGAAGTAGAGCTTCTCACGGTCTTCCTTGCCCTCAATCTTGAGCTGGCGCAAGAGACTCTCCTTATCCACACGGATGCCCATGCTGCTCAACTCGAAGCTACGTCCCAACACAGGATACCAAATCAGGATGTCACCATTCAGACCAGCCTTGCCATTCTCGGCGATAGTACTCCAGTCGTCATAGTCTGGGGCACGGCCATCATGCTTCTTACCGTCGCTCAACTTACCGCCGATTCCCTCAACGAATACGGCACCATATTTCTCGCAGATGGCATCCTCACGTTCCTTTGGAGTCTTGTCAGGATACATGTCAACCAAGTCCTGCGCATGGACAAAGTGAATCTCCTTTGGCAGGAATGGCTTAATCTGAGGATAGTGCTCGCAAGTAAGATACTCGGTACGGAGAATGGCGGCATAGATGCGGCGTACGATGTCTTCCAGGAAGGCGATGGTGCGCTCCTCTCGGGTGATGACAGCCTCCCAGTCCCACTGGTCTACATAGAGAGAGTGCAGGTTGTCGAGTTCCTCGTCGGCACGGATGGCGTTCATATCGGTATACACGCCATACCCAGGCTCTATCTGATACTCAGCTAGGGTAAGGCGCTTCCACTTAGCCAAGGAGTGAACCACCTCAGCCTGGGCATCCCCCAAGTCCTTGATAGGGAAACTCACTGGGCGCTCCACGCCATTGAGGTCATCGTTGATGCCAAGTCCCTTCAACACAAAAAGAGGGGCGGTTACACGACGGAGGCGAAGCTCAGTGCTCAGGTTCTGCTGGAAAAACTCTTTTATCAATTTGATACCCATTTCGGTCTGGCGCATATCCAGCAGCGCCTTGTACCCTTCGGGTTTAATCAGTTTGCTCATTATATGTTATATTTTTGTTTTGTTTTCTTGTTTTTTGTTATCTATTTCCTTGTTTCATGCTGCAAAGGTACGAATTATTTATTAATCTGCAAGCATTTTTCTGATTATTTTTGCAAAATGATAGTATTTTTTATTATTTCCTGTCTTTTTGATGTGTATTTATCCACTTTTTATGAGTTATCTTCCAACTTTGCGCCAAAATCACCAAGAATCAGGCAAAATGTAAAATATCGGTCGGAATATTTGGTTATTTCAAAAAAATGCAGTAATTTTGCACCATACATTATTTAATTGTGAAAAGAAGGTCTCGTAGCTTAGTTGAATAGAGCGTTGGATTCCGGTTCCAAAGGTCGTGGGTTTGAGTCCCACCGAGATCACCATCGAAATTAAGACAATTAACAACATGGACTTAGTAGAACGTTTTATAAACTACACCAAATTTGACACACAGTCGAGCGAGGACTCCGACAGTGTGCCTAGCACGGCAAAGCAACTCGACTTTGCCAAGTACCTGAAACATGAGCTTGAGGAAGAAGGTCTCTCCGATGTGGAGATGGACGACATGGGCTACATCTACGCCACCCTCAAGGGAAATACCAAGAAAAAGACTCCTACCATCGGCTTCATCTCTCACATGGATACATCTCCCGACGCCAGCGGAAAGGATATTAAGGCTCGCGTCATCAAGAACTACGACGGCAACGACATCGAGCTGAGCGCGGGCATCATCTCCAGCGTGGAAAAGTTCCCTGAGCTGAAGGCACATAAGGGCGAGGACATCATCGTTACGGATGGCACTACCCTGCTAGGTGCCGATGACAAGGCGGGCATCGCCGAGATTGTGCAGGCGATGTGCTACCTGCGCGACCATGACGAAATCAAGCATGGCGACATCCGTGTGGGATTCAACCCTGACGAGGAAATCGGAATGGGTGCCCACCACTTTGACGTGGAGAAGTTTGGATGCGACTGGGCTTACACCATGGACGGTGGCGACCTGGGCGACCTGGAATACGAGAACTTCAACGCCGCCGGTGCCAAGATTCACATCAAGGGCGTGAGCGTACATACTGGTTATGCCAAGGGAAAGATGGTGAACGCCAGCCGCCTAGCCGTAGAGTTCCAGAACATGATTCCTGAGGACCAGACCCCAGAGCAGACTGAGGGTTACCAGGGTTTCTACCACCTGCTGGGCATCGAGAGCCGCTGCGAGGAGGCGAAACTCAGTTATATCATCCGCGACCATGACCGCAGCAAGTTTGAGGACCGTAAGGACTTCATCGAGGACTGTGTGAAGAAAATGAACGAGAAGTATGGCGAGGGTACGGTGACTGCCGAAATCTACGACCAGTACTATAACATGAAGGAGAAGATAGACCCTAACATGCACGTCATCGACATCGTGCTGAGAGCGATGCAAGAGAGCGGTGTTCCTCCTCGCGTGGAGCCTATCCGTGGCGGCACCGACGGAGCGCAGCTCAGCTTCAAGGGTTTGCCTTGTCCTAACATCTTTGCTGGTGGTGTCAACTTCCATGGCCCTCACGAGTTCGTAAGCATCCAGGTGATGGAGAAAGCCGTGCAGACCATCGTGAAGATTTGCGAAATCACAGCAGAGTACAACGACTAATCGACTTTTTTCCTTTCACACGGATCCCACGGATCTCACGGATTGCAAAGACCCCTTCCCGTCTTTCAACAACGGATATTTGCCACATCAATATTCCGAAGAAAAGTAAAATCCGTGAGATTCGTGAGATCCGTGTGAGTTTTTTATATACACTTTAAAATCCGATAAATCCATGGCAGAAATTCCTTATCTGGTAAAAGACCTTGCCCTCATCCTGATGGTGGCTGGCATTGTAACCCTGATTTTCAAGCGGCTCAAGCAACCACTTGTCTTGGGTTACATCGTGGCTGGATTTCTCGTCTCGCCCCACATGCCTTACACCATGTCGGTCATCGACGAGAGTGACATCAAGACCTGGGCAGACATCGGTGTCATATTCACGCTTTTCTCCCTGGGTCTCGACTTCTCGTTCAAGAAAATCGTCAAGATGGGTGCCTCGCCCATCATCGCCACCGTGGTCATTGTGTTCTGCATGATGATGCTCGGTATCAGCGTGGGGCATGGCTTCGGATGGAGCAAGATGGACTGCATCTTTCTGGGTGGTATGCTCGCCATGAGTTCCACCACTATTATATATAAGGCGTTCGACGACATGGGGCTGCGGCAGCAGAAGTTTGCGTCGATGGTGATGAGTGTCTTGATACTGGAGGATATCCTCGCCATCGTGATGATGGTGATGCTCTCGGCGATAGCTGGAGGCAGCAACCCCGATGGTGAGCAGATGCTTACCTCGGTGGTCAAGACTGGATTTTTCCTCGTAGTATGGTTCATCGTGGGCATCTTCGCCGTACCGCTGTTCCTGCGCAAGGTGAGAGGGCTCATCAACAACGAGACCTTGCTCATCGTGGCACTTGGCCTCTGTTGTGGCATGGCGGTACTGAGCACCCAGGTTGGCTTCTCCAGTGCCTTCGGAGCCTTCGTGATGGGTAGCATTTTGGCAGAGACGGTGGAGGCAGAGAAAATCATCAAGCTCGTGGAACCGGTGAAGAACCTCTTCGGTGCCATCTTCTTCGTCTCCGTGGGTATGCTCGTAGACCCCAAGATACTGGCTGAATACGCCTTGCCTATCCTCGCCTTGGTGGGCACGATACTCCTGGGTCAAGCCATCCTTGGCACCTTCGGCTTCATGCTCGGCGGCGAGTCGCTGAAGTCGGCGATGCGATGCGGATTCTCCATGGCACAGATTGGCGAGTTCTCCTTCATCATCGCCTCCCTGGGACTGTCGCTCGGTGTCATCAGCAACTTTCTCTATCCTGTGGTGGTTGCGGTGAGCGTCATCACCACCTTCCTCACCCCTTACATGATTCGACTTGCCACACCTACCTACCAGATGATGGGGCGACATCTGCCCGACAAGCTCATCCATATCCTCAACCACTTCGCCATGAGTCATCCCCAGACCCAGCAACAGAGCAAGTGGAAGTCACTCCTACGACAGATGGTCATCAACACGGTGGCTTACTCCATACTGTCGGCAGCGGTCATCGCCGTGATGTTCACCTTCGTGCTGCCTTTGGTGCGCAAGCTCTTGCCGGGTTGGAACATGCACTGGTATGCCAATGCCGTCACCGGGCTGCTGACCGTGGTACTGATAGCCCCATTCCTGCGTGCCATCGTGATGAAGAAGAACCATAGCAACGAGTGGAAGCGCCTCTGGGTGGAAAGCAGTATCAACCGCATCCCACTGATGTTCACCATCGTGGTGAGGTATGTCATCGCCCTGGGGTTCATCTTCTACATCTGCAACTACCTGACCCGCTTCACCAATGCGCTGATGATATGCATCGGAGCCGTGGTGGTATTGCTCATGATAGCCTCCCGACAGACCAAGAAGCGAAGCATCGTGATGGAGCGCCTCTTCATCCACAACCTGCGCTCACGTGACATCATGGCACAGGTAAACGGAGAGAAAAAGCCTCTCTACGAGGGAAGATTGCTAGACCGAGACATCCATATCGCTGAGTTTGAGGTACCGGAAGACAGCAGCTGGGCAGGCAAGTCGCTCCGAGAGCTGCACCTGCGCCAGCTGTTTGGCGTAGACCTAAGCAGCATACGCCGAGGTTCCCATCGCCTGAACATCCCAGACGGAGAGATGGTGATATTTCCTGGCGACAAGTTGCAGGTAATTGGCAACGACGACCAGTTGCAGAAGTTCAACGTGAGCCTGCAGTCCGCCCTCCTGCCCGAAGACATGGAGATAGAGAAGCGAGAGATGCGACTGAGCCAACTCATCATCTCCTCTACCAGCGAGTTTCTGGGCAAGACACTCATCGAGAGCGGCATACGCAGCAAATACAACTGTATGGTAGTAGGACTGGAGGAGGGACAGGAGAACCTGACACGTGTCTCTCCGAACCGAAGATTTGAAAAGGGAGACATCATCTGGCTCGTAGGCGAGTCGGACGACCTGAAGAAAATCAAAAACTGAAAGGAAAAACTGAAAGGGAAAGATTAAAAGAGCAAAGCGTAAAGCATCCCCCTACTTAAACACAAGCCCCCACTTGCTTCGAAAACTCAGCGAATGCAAATGGGGGCTTAATCATGATTAGACGGAGAACCTTTCCTATTATTTCAAAGGAGATCTATTCAAACTTGAAAGGAGGTTTATTCAAACATGAAAGGAGACCTAATGCAACTTCAAAGGAGGCTTATCCAAACTTGGGAAGAGCACTATTCAACGTTTACGTAGGGCTTTCCCCGACCCGAAAGAAGCCTTCTCCCGACCAGAAACAGGGCTTCCTTCAGTTTCAACCAAAAGGCAGCAATTTATCTTATTACCTCACCGTGATATGGAAGCATCCTTGGTTCACCTCATATTTAATATAACAGCGGTCCTTCTCACGGAAATCTCTCAAGACCTCACTGAGCACCCACTTCAAGGTGTCGTTCTGCACCTGGCGGCGAGGCTCCTTGCGAGTCTGTACCTGTTTATACCTATTGTAGCAAACATCGAAGGTTGTGCCATAGAGATGACAAGAGTTCTCCGTGGCATTGCCGTTGCGGGTGCGAAGTTTCGCCACATCGTCCTTGGTACGGAGGATGCTCGTCACGATAATCTTGTGCAGTGGGATACCCTTGATTTGGAGGGAGTCAAAATAGGCACGGCCTATGTCCTGAAGCAGCACGGAGGCACGAGGCACGAGATATGGGATGCTGTTGTTCAGCTTATCCACATAGAAGAAAGGATTGCTGCCCACATACACCAGCTTGCCCTTGCTGTGCTCAGCCTCGTTGCGGTTTTGCACCGGGGCCACGCCATGCTTGTTGGCGGCAAGAATCTGCACATCCTGTTGGTCTGGGAACGTATTGCCAAAGTGAGGCACCGAGAAGATGCGATGCTTCACCTCGTTGCCATCCTTGTCGAAGAAGATGCTAGCCACCCCAACCTTAGCGGTGTCAGGCGCAGCCGAGAGCTCATCCTTCGCAATATCTTGGTTCTGTGGATTGCCCGACGCTTCCGGTTCATCTTCGGTAGAAGCATCATCAGAGACAGGTTTTTCAGCCAGCGATGCAGAATTTCCCGTTGTCCCATGAGCCGCCAATCTTGGTTTCGCCACACTTGGGAACACCAATCTCACCAGGGCGAGCACCAACACAACGATGACGAACCCCTTCAAATATCTATTCTTTGTAACCTTCATTGTTCTTACTTGTCTTGCAAATTGTTTCTATTTTTCCTGCAAAGGTAACAAAAAGTCTTGAAATATTTGCTCATTTCGAGGAAAAATAGTAATTTTGCAGCGTTATATAACAAACATTAGATAAGATTAGTTTAAACTATTTAGAAAATAAAAATTTTGATAGAGAAACATATAGTACTCGAAGATATAGATCCAGTGATGTTCTACGGGGTGAACAACTCACACCTGCAGATGATTAAGTCGCTGTATCCTAAGTTGCGTATCGTGGCACGTGACAACGTGCTCCGTGTGCTCGGCGACGAGGAGGAAATGGCGAAGGCAGAGGAGGACATCGAGCAGATGCGCAAGCACCTCGCCAAATACAACATGCTGGGTGAAGAAGACATCCTTGATATCGTGAAAGGCAAGCAGACCAAAGCCGACTCTGTGAAAGGAGTGCTGGTGTACAGCATCAGCGGCCGCCCCATCAAGAGCCGAAGCGAGAACCAGCAGCAGCTCATCGATGCCTACGAGAAGAACGACATGGTGTTTGCCGTGGGTCCAGCCGGCACGGGCAAGACCTACCTGAGCATCGCCCTCGCCGTGAAGGCACTCAAGGAGAAAGCCATCAAGAAAATCATCCTCTCCCGCCCTGCCGTGGAAGCAGGCGAGAAGCTGGGCTTCCTGCCGGGAGACATGAAAGACAAGATAGACCCATACTTGCAACCACTTTATGATGCACTGGAGGACATGATTCCTGCCGTCAAGTTGCAAGACATGATGGAAAAGCACATTATCCAGATTGCGCCGCTCGCCTTCATGCGCGGTCGCACCCTCAGTGATGCCGTCGTCATCCTCGACGAGGCTCAGAACACCACCTCTCAACAGATTCGCATGTTCCTCACCCGAATGGGCATGAACACCAAGATGATCATCACGGGCGACCTCACCCAGATAGACTTGCCACGCGAACAGCGCAGCGGTCTGAAGGAGGCTCTCAAGATTCTCGACGGCGTGGAGGGCATCGGCGTGGTGAAGCTGGGGCAGAAGGACATCGTGCGCCACAAGCTCGTAACCCGCATCGTCAACGCATACGATAAATATGATAAGGAGCGAGCTGAGAAGAAAGAAGCAGAAAGGAAAGAAAAAGAGACTAAGTTTTAATTTTTCAAAGTATAAAAAACAATGAAAGCATTAACAAAGACAGATTTCCATTTCAATGGACAGAAGAGTGTTTACCACGGTAAAGTACGTGATGTGTATGACATTAACGACGACATCCTCGTGATGGTCGCTACCGACAGAATCTCAGCGTTCGACGTTGTGCTGCCTAAGGGTATCCCTTTCAAGGGCCAGGTGCTCAACCAGATTGCCGCCAAGTTCTTGGATACAACGACAGACATCTGTCCTAACTGGAAGTTGGCCACTCCAGACCCAATGGTTACCGTGGGCTTGAAGTGCGAGGGTTTCCGTGTCGAGATGATCATCCGCTCCATCCTCACAGGTAGCGCATGGAGAGAGTATCAGAAGGGCTGCCGTGAGCTTTGTGGCGTGAAGTTGCCTGACGGAATGCGTGAGAACGAGCGCTTCCCAGAGCCTATCATCACCCCTACCACCAAGGCTGACGAGGGTCACGACATGAACATCTCCAAGGAAGAGATCATCGCCCAGGGCATCGTTAGTGCTGAGGACTATGCTGTGATGGAGGACTATACCCGCCGCATCTTCAAGCGTGGACAGGAGATTGCCGCCAAGCAGGGCTTGATTCTCGTGGATACCAAGTATGAGTTTGGCAAGCGCGACGGCAAGGTGTACCTCATCGACGAGATTCACACCCCAGACTCCAGCCGCTACTTCTATGCTGACGGCTACGAGGAGAAGTTCGAGAAGGGCGAGCCACAGCGCCAGCTCTCCAAGGAGTTCGTTCGCCAATGGCTCATCGAGCACAACTTCATGAACGAGCCTGGCCAGAAGATGCCTGAGATTACCGACGAGTATGCCGAGAGTGTCAGCGACCGCTACATCGAACTGTACGAGCACATCACGGGCGAAAAGTTCGACAAAGCCACAGAGGAAGGCGACATCGCAGCCCGCATCGAGAAGAACGTGAGCGACTGGCTTGCCACAAGAAAATAATGTATAGTTTATAATGTATAATGAATAATGCATAAAGTCTTGAACAATTATAAATTATACATTGTACATTATTATTTATTAACTGTAACATCGTGTACAAGCAAGAACAGATAAAGCCCTACGAGGGCACGGGAGACAAGGGGAAGCTGGTGGAGGAGATGTTCGACAACATCGCCCCCACCTACGACACCCTCAACCACCGCCTCTCGTGGGATATAGACAAGGGATGGCGCAAGAAGGCTATCAAGCGGCTTGCGCCCTTCTCTCCCAAGAAGATGCTCGACATCGCCACAGGCACTGGCGACTTCGCCATCCTCGCCGCACAGATGCTGAAACCTGACAGGCTCGTCGGGGCAGACATCTCGGAGGGCATGATGGAGATAGGCAGGCAGAAGGTAAGGCAGCTGGGACTGGAAGGGGTGATTCGCTTCGACAAGGAAGACTGCCTCAACCTATCTTACGCCGACGACACCTTCGATGCCGTGACCGCCGCCTTCGGCATCCGCAACTTCCAGAACCTGGACCAGGGACTGAGGGAGATGTGCCGAGTACTCCGACCAGGTGGGCACCTCTGCATCGTTGAGCTCACCACCCCTGTCAGTTTCCCGATGAAGCAGCTCTTCCATATCTACAGCAACACCGTGCTGCCGATATACGGCAAGCTCATCTCAAAAGACCAGAGTGCCTACGACTATCTCAACAAGACCATCGCTGCCTTCCCCCAGGGCGAGGTGATGATGGAAGTGTTCAAGAAGGCGGGCTTCGCCAAGGCCGAGTTCAAGCGACTCACCTTCGGCATCTGCACCCTATATTTCGCAACCAAGTAAAACAAAGATATTATGGATAAGTATGGACTCATAGGTTACCCCTTGGGGCATTCATTCTCCAAGAATTACTTCAACGAGAAGTTCCAGAATGAAGGCATCGATGCCACATATACCAACTTCGAGATTCCAAGCATCGAAGGCTTGACCGAAGTACTCGACTCCAACCCAGAGTTGAGAGGATTTAATGTGACTATCCCTTACAAGGAGAAGGTAATCAGTTATCTCGACTCAGTAAGTCCGGAGGCTAATGCCATCGGCGCAGTCAATGTAGTGAAGGTGGAACACAAGGGCACCGAAACTATCCTGAAGGGTTACAACAGCGATGTCATCGGATTCACCCAGAGCATCGAACCGTTCCTGGAGTCATTCCACAAGAAGGCTCTCATCCTGGGCACCGGCGGTGCGTCAAAGGCTATCAACTATGGACTGAAGTCACTCGGCCTGAAGACGGTCTTCGTGAGCCGATATGAGCGTCCCGGTACTATCCAATACGGCAAGATTACCCCTGAGGTCATCCAGGAATACAATGTCATCGTCAACTGCACGCCAGTGGGCATGTATCCCCATGTAGACGAGTGCCCAACCCTGCCTTACGAG
The DNA here is from genome assembly GCA_963604545.1 of Lachnospiraceae bacterium. Classification (GTDB taxonomy): domain Bacteria; phylum Bacteroidota; class Bacteroidia; order Bacteroidales; family Bacteroidaceae; genus Prevotella. Next base: position 18,961 of record CAVCRI010000031.1, read on the forward strand.
GCGATGGACAGTCACACCCTGCTCTACGACCTCATCTACAATCCCGACGAGACCCTCTTCATGAAGAAGGGCAAGGAGCACGGTGCCACCGTAAAGAACGGACTAGAAATGCTGCTGTTGCAAGCCTTCGCTAGCTGGGATTTCTGGCACCAGAAGGATAATTAAGAATTAATAATTAAGCCTTACGGAATATGAAAGAAGATAATGTTATCGAACAGAAAAGTAAATCTTTTGCCATACGTATCATACGTATGTACCAAAGGCTAACTGCAGAAAAGAAAGAGTTTGTCTTGAGCAAACAATGTCTTCGAAGCGGTACTAGCATAGGTGCAAATATTGCTGAGGGCATAAAAGCCCAAAGCACAAATGACTTTATATCCAAGCTTCATATATCCTTAAAAGAGGCCAATGAAACTGCATACTGGTTAGACTTGCTGAAAGAAACGGATTACATCGACGTAAAAACTTTCGAAAGTATAAACAATGATTGCATGGAATTGATAAGATTAATTACTTCAATTTTAAAATCAACCAAGAACAACAATAATATAAAATAAGAATAGAACTTAAGAGTTAAGAACAACAGTAGCGCAAGGGCGCAAGCCTAATTCTTAATTCTTAATTATTAATTATTAATTAAATTATGAATAATCGCTATATGATGCGCGGTGTAAGCGCGGCTAAGGAAGATGTGCACAACGCCATCAAGAACATCGACAAGGGTATCTTCCCACAGGCTTTCTGCAAGATTATCCCTGACATCCTGGGCGGAGACCCAGAGTATTGCAACATCATGCATGCCGACGGAGCTGGCACCAAGTCCTCCCTCGCCTACATGTACTGGAAGGAGACAGGCGACCTGTCCGTATGGAAGGGCATCGCTCAGGACGCCGTGGTGATGAATACCGACGACCTGCTCTGCGTGGGTGCAGTAGATAACATTCTAGTATCCAGCACCATCGGCCGCAACAAGATGCTCGTACCTGGAGAGGTAATCTCTGCCATCATCAACGGCACCGACGACCTGCTCCACGAGATGCGTGAGATGGGCATCGGCATCTACCCTACCGGTGGCGAGACTGCCGACGTGGGCGACCTCGTGCGCACCATCATCGTAGACTCTACCGTAACCTGCCGCATGAAGCGCAGCGATGTCATCAACAACGCCAACATCCGTCCTGGCGACGTCATCGTGGGTCTCTCATCCACAGGTCAGGCCACCTACGAGAAGAAGTACAATGGCGGTATGGGCAGCAACGGACTCACCTCCGCTCGCCACGACGTCTTCGCCAAGTACCTCGCCGAGAAATACCCAGAGAGCTACGACCACGCCGTGCCAGACGAGTTGGTTTACAGCGGCAAGTACAAGCTCACCGACGAGGTGGAAAGCTCACCTATCAACGCTGGCGAGCTGGTGCTCTCTCCTACCCGCACTTACGCCCCAGTCATCAAGAAGTTGCTCGACGAGTTGCGCCCAGAGATTCACGGTATGGTACACTGCACAGGCGGTGCGCAGACCAAGGTATTGCACTTCGTAGGCGAGGACTGCAAGGTCGTAAAGGACAACATGTTCCCTGTACCACCACTCTTCAAGGCCATCCACGACTGCTCAGGCACCGACTGGAAAGAGATGTACCAGGTATTCAACATGGGCCATCGCATGGAAATCTACGTTCGCCCAGAGATTGCCGAGAAGGTCATCGCCATCAGCAAGAGCTTCAACATCGATGCCCAGGTAGTAGGACACATCGAGGAGGGCAAGCGCAGCCTCACCATCAAGAGCGAGTTCGGAACATTCGAATACTAATAATGTAAGTGTAACTTAACATTCAACACTTAACATTTAACATTATATTTAATGGATAATAACAATATATTACAGAAGCTAGAAGGCTTAGAGAGCCGATACGAGGAAGTTAGCACCCTCATTACCGACCCAGATGTCATCGCCGACCAGCCACGCTACGTGAAGCTAACCAAGGAATGGAAAGACCTTGGCGACATCATGGACGCACGCAAGCGATACATCAACTGTCTCAACAGCATCAAGGAGGCAAAAGACATCCTCGCCAACGAGAGCGACCCTGAGATGAAGGAGATGGCTCGTGAAGAGCTGAACGAGAACGAGGCCCTGCAGCCTAAGCTCGAAGAAGAGATTAAGATTGCCCTCGTGCCTAAGGACCCTGAGGACGCCAAGAACGTGCAGATGGAGATTCGTGGCGGCGCAGGTGGCGACGAGGCTGCCCTCTTTGCGGGTGACCTATTTAATATGTATAAGAAATATTGCGAATCGAAGGGATGGACCGTCAGCGTGACCTCAGTCTCCGAGGGCGCCGTAGGTGGATATAAGGAAATCGACTTCGCCGTGAGCGGAACCGATGTGTATGGTACCTTGAAGTATGAATCGGGCGTTCACCGTGTACAGCGTGTGCCTGCCACCGAGACCCAGGGCCGTATGCACACCTCAGCCGCTACCGTAGCCGTGTTGCCTGAGGCAGACAAGTTTGAGGTGAACATCAACGAGGGCGACATCAAGTGGGATACCTTCCGAAGCTCAGGTGCAGGTGGTCAGAACGTGAACAAGGTGGAGTCTGGCGTGCGCCTCCGCTACCCTTGGAAGAACCCTAACACGGGCGAGGTGGAGGAAATCCTCATCGAGTGTACCGAGACTCGCGACCAGCCAAAGAACAAGGAGCGTGCCCTCAGCCGCCTCTACACCTTCATCCACGACCGTGAGCACCAGAAGTACGTAGACGACATCGCCAGCCGCCGCAAGAGCCTCGTTTCCACAGGCGACCGCTCGGCAAAGATTCGCACCTACAACTTCCCACAGGGTCGTGTCACTGACCATCGCATCGGCTACACCACCCACGACCTCAGCGGTTTCCTCGGTGGAGACATCCAGGACATGATTGATGCCCTCACCGTAGCAGAGAACGCAGAGAAACTGAAGGAATCAGAACTATAACTCTGTTAGAAGTTTAACTCCTAACTGCTAACTTTTAAAAAGATGAACAGAAAAGAACTAGTAGAGCAGATTTTCGCCAAGAAGAGCTTCTTGTGCGTAGGTCTCGACACAGATGTAAATAAGTTGCCAGAGTGCATCAAGAACAGTGAGGAAATCCAGGGCGCAGAAGCCGAGATGATATTCATGTTCAACAAGGCCATCATAGACGCGACAGCCCCATATTGCGTAGCCTACAAGCCAAACTTGGCTTTCTACGAGAGCCGTGGCATTGACGGCATGATAGCCTTCGAGAACACCATCAAGTATCTCAAGGCCCACTACCCTCACCACTTCATCATCGCCGATGCTAAGCGTGGCGACATCGGCAACACCAGCAAGATGTACGCACAGACTTTCTTTGAGGAGTACGACCTCGACTCTCTGACCGTAGCCCCTTACATGGGCGAGGACTCAGTGAAGCCATTCCTGGAATATGAGGGCAAGTGGGTCATCCTCCTGGCACTGACCAGCAACAAGGGCAGCCACGACTTCCAGCTCACCGAGGACAAGGACGGCGAGCGCCTCTTCGAGAAGGTATTGAAGAAGAGCCAGGAATGGGGCAACGACGAGAACATGATGTACGTAGTAGGCGCTACCCAGGGCAAGATGTTCGAGGACATCCGCAAGGTGGCTCCTAACCACTTCCTCCTCGTGCCAGGCGTTGGCGCACAGGGCGGCAGCCTGCAGGAGGTTTGCAAGTATGGCATCATCAAGGACTGCGGCTTGCTCGTCAACTCTTCCCGCGGCATCATCTACGCCAGCCAAGGCGACGACTTCGCCGAGGTGGCAGCCCAGAAGGCAAAGGAACTGCAGGAGCAGATGCAGGTAGAACTGGAGAAGCTCTAACTCTATCTCTACCTCTATTCTATAGATAAGATAAGCGTAACCCTTTTAAGATAGGTGTAACGCTTTGGATAAGTGTAACGCTTTTCTTATAAATTAGGCGCAAAGTTTCTGTAAAAAGAGGCTTTGCGCCTAAAAAATAGGTATTTGTTAACCTAAAAAGCAAAATATTACAAAAGAATGACTCGTTTCTGAATCTTTTTTGTTATTTTTGCACAAAATATGCAGCCATATCAAGTATATACGCTGTAAAACCAATTTTAGAGTAAGATTAAGAACAGATAAATATGGAATTTACCGCTCAACAAATAGCCCAGATGATACAGGGCCGCGTGGAAGGTGATGAGAACGCAACGGTCAACACCTTCGCCAAGATAGAAGAAGGCACGGAAGGAGCCATCTCGTTCCTTTCCAACCCTAAATACACGCACTATGTATACGACACCAAGTCGAGCATCGTACTCATCGACGAGAGCGTAGAGCTGGAACACCCAGTCAGCACCACACTCATCCGTGTGAAGAACGCCTACGAGTGCGTGGCTAAGCTCTTGCAGATGTACGCTTCCATGAAGCCTAAGAAGACAGGCATCGACCCATTGGCTTTCGTCTCTCCTAAAGCCAAGGTGGCAGAGGGCGTATACGTGGGTGCGTTCGCCTACATCGCCGACGGTGCAGAGGTGGGCGAAGGTAGCCAGATTTATCCTCATGCCTATGTCGGCGAGGGCGTAAAGGTGGGCAAGAATGCCCTCATCTACCCTAACGTGACCATCTATCACGGTTGCAAGCTCGGTGACAACGTCACCCTGCACGCTGGCTCTGTGATTGGTGCCGACGGATTCGGCTTCGCCCCAGGTCCTGAGGGTTACGACAAGATTCCGCAGATAGGTATCGTTACCATCGAGGACAATGTGGAGATAGGTGCCAACACTTGCGTAGACCGCTCTACCATGGGCAGCACCTACGTGCGCAAGGGCGTGAAGCTCGACAACCTCGTACAGATAGCTCACAACACCGACATCGGCGAGAACACCGTGATGTCCTCTCAAGTGGGCATCGCTGGCAGCACCAAGGTGGGTCAGTGGTGTATGTTTGGCGGCCAGGTAGGTGTGGCAGGCCACATCACCATCGGCGACAAGGTATTCCTCGGAGCGCAGAGTGGCGTGCCAGGCAGCCTAAAGAGCGGTCAGCAGCTCATCGGAACCCCTCCTATGGAGCAGCGTGGCTACTTCAAGTCGCAAGCCATCTTCCGCCGCTTGCCAGAGATGTACAAGGAGCTGAACGAGCTGAAGAAAGAAATCGAAGAGTTGAAGAAAAAGTAATTTTCAATGTTAAATGTTAAGTGTTAAATGTTAAATGAGCAAAGCCCCAACAAGTTAACACTTAACATTTAAC
>CAVCRI010000032.1:0-23621 GCA_963604545.1 Lachnospiraceae bacterium
AACGTAAGGGGCTTAGGCTTTAGCTTTTTCGCCCCAAGCGGAAATTAGTACAACAGATACAAAAGGCTTTCGTTTAGCCTATATATATAATAAGGTGTAAAAACAGATAGAATACGATATGGCATATACAAAAGAAACATGGCAGCGACTCTTCCAGTCGAAATTCAACTTGTCTAAATGGCAGGTGGTATTGCAGGATTATTTCAAGGCAAACAAGTTGCGCCTTCAGCCTGAGGCTCTGGATGAGGAGGCTGAGGAGCGAAGAGGGTATTTCTTGGGAGAAACAATGACCAAGGATGGTTACAACTTGGGCTTCTTCTATTATGAGATGGAGGATGGCTCGGTGTTGCGCCGCAAGGTGGGATTGCGCAATCTCGTCCGTCCCTACTTGACCTATGGTTTGGATGCAGCATTGGCGGTGTTCAATGATGGAACTAACTGGCGCTTGTCGCTCATCTGCGACTTGAAGGGAGGTGTTGAGGCTACGAGTGCCAAGCGTTTCACCTACGTGTTTGGTGATGGCAAGGCATTTTACAAGACACCTGTTCAGCGTTTCACTGATTTGCAGAAGAATGCCGACGAGTACTTGAAAATCAAGGAAGCCTTCTCAGTTGAGGCTCTTTCTGATGATTTCTTCGACGAATATCGCAAGCAGTATGCCGAGTTTGTGAAGTTCTTGACAGGTAAGGAGTATGTCAAGAAAGGCAACAAGTGGGTGGAGGAAGTGAAGGACGAGCCTGATGCCCAGTTCTTTACCTCCTTCGGAGAAGATGAGAAGTTGGTGCGCGACTACATCAAGAAGATGTTGGGACGCATCGTATTCCTTTACTTCCTGCAAAGCAAGGGCTGGTTGGCTGGCAACCTGCATTATATGCACGACTTGTTTTATGACTCAGCCGATGCCATCAAGGCTGATTTCCTCGACAAGGTCTTGGAACCGATGTTCTTTGGCTTGCTCAATACGAAGCTAGAGGACCGAAGCACTGCGCCTTTGGTGAATGGAGTGGGAGTGAAGTATATCCCCGATGCCGAGCAGATACCTTACTTGAATGGCGGTCTCTTCCAACAGGAGAAGATAGACGAGGTGGATTCTCGTTTCCCTGCCGATATGTTTAAGAAACTCTTCGACTTCTTCGACAGCTATAATTTCACGATAGATGAGAACGACCCGAATGATGCTGAGGTAGGTGTTGACCCAGAGATGCTTGGCAAGATATTCGAGAACCTTTTGGAGGATAACAAGGACAAGGGTGCCTTCTATACTCCAAAGGAGATTGTTCGCTATATGTGCCAGGAGTCATTGACAGCCTATTTGCAGACGGGCATCGAGAATGAGGAAACAAAGACTCATATTGCCAACTTTGTGAAGACCTACGAGGTGGAGGAGCTAGGAGGAGCCTCTTCCGAGTTAGCCCAGTCCATCGACCAGAAACTGAAGGATGTGAAGATATGCGACCCAGCCATCGGTTCGGGAGCTTTCCCTATGGGCTTGTTGCGAGAGTTGTATGGTTGTCGCAAGGCAATCGAGGTGTTTGAGGCAGACAATGCCGCCGACATCAAGCGTCACATCATCCAAAACAATATTTATGGAGTGGATATAGAGAAGGGAGCGGTAGATATTGCTCGCCTTCGCTTTTGGCTTGCCCTTATCATAGATGAGAAGGAACCTATGCCATTGCCTAACCTCGACTTCAAGATTATGCAGGGTAACTCGCTGCTGGAGAGCTTTATGGGAGTGGACTTGAATGTTACTTCCAAGAAAGTAAAGACAGGCAGGGATACCAAGAAGACTCGTGGTGTCCTATCTCTTGGTTTTGAGGAAGTTGATATTCAGAAGACCATTCAAGACCTAGTAAAGTCGTACTTTAGCATCACAGACCATACCTTGCGTGCTCAGCGTCGCAAGGAGATAGATAAGTACGTAAAAGATTACATCAAGATTTGTGCAGAGGGCAACCATGCAGTGCTGGCTGCTGTGGATGAACTGGAAATCCCAAATGACCAGTTCTTCCTTTGGCATACATACTTTAATGATGTCTTTGAAAAAGGTGGGTTTGATATTGTGATTGGGAATCCGCCGTATATTAGTGCTGTAAATATGGCAAGAACAGATACGGAAAAAAGAGAATATAAGAGACTATATCCGGAAGCTGTAGGTGCATATGATATGTATGTGCTATTTTTGCTTTTGGCAATAAAACTAGCATCGAAAGTGTATTCATTTATTATTCCAAATAAATTATTGATTGCTGACTACGCAAAGAATACTAGAAGTAAAATTTGGGAAAATGGTTGGGAATATAGCGTGGATGTTTCAATATTCAATGTATTTAAAAATGCTGGTGTTTATCCTATTATAATTCTAGGAAATAAAGGAGGAAATGCAGGTTATAGACAATATCTATTGTCAGCGTATGACGACCTGTTATTGCGAAATTTTATAGTAAATACAGAACTTCAAACGGAAACAACAATATCTGATTGTGGGTTGAAAGTATGTTCTGGTGCAACGGGTTTCCAAGCACAAATAATAAAAAAATATATTGTAAGCCAATCTACTAATACGTCAATTCCTTTTACTGTTAGTGGAAATATAGATAGGTATTCTTTTACTAATGAAAGAGTTCGATATATGGGGAATCGATATGATGAAGCCTTTATTGAATTTAATACAGAAATTGCTGAAAGTAAATGGAAAATGTGGAGGAATCCTAAAATAATTATTGCTGGAATGACAAAGTGCATAGAAGCTACTTTTGTTGATACTTCTCTTGCGTTAGGTGTTGGTGTTTATGCAATAACAAACTTTGCATCTTTTAATCCATATTATGTATTAGGCTTATTAAATTCAAAATATACAACTTATTATTTGAGGAAGAAATTTAAGGACAAACATTTGGCTGGTGGTTATTTGGCTATTAATAAGTCAACTATAGAGCAACTGCCAATGGTTAAGTCCGAACACCAAGAAGACATAGCTCATTTGGCTAAAGATGTTTTAGAAAAGAAAAATATAGGCGTTGACACCACCTCCTTGGAGAATGAAATCGACTTTCTCGTTTACCATCTCTATGGTTTGACCTACGATGAAGTCCTCATCGTAGACCCAGAAACTCCAATCACTCGTGAGGAGTATGAGGCATACAAGGGAGAATGAAAAAAGAAGCCTCCTTATTGTAACCAAATGGTAAACAATGAGGAGGCTTGTTCTTACGAATGAATCTCCTCCGCTACCATCATGGCGTATTGCTCCATGTCTGGTACTTTGTATGGGTGAGGGCTGCGAGTGGTAGTGATGATGTCATCACCAAGAACAGATGCCATTTTGGCAATTGTAGCCAAAGTGAGGTTGTGAGTGCCACTTAGCCAACGGCTTACTTCAGTCTCGGTTTTGCCGAGAGCCTTAGCAAAATCTCGTTGTGTTAGGTTGCGTTCTTTCAGCAATTCTAAGACTCTGTTGGCTATGGCAACACATAAGTCAACTTGCTTGTTGGTGTCCGCAGGAGTTGCCTTGCGGATAGAATCCATAATCTTGTTTGTTTTCATATTTCGTCCTCCTCGTTATTGTCTATATCTATTGTAAATTCAAGTGGACCATGTAAATTGGTTCCCTTGATGGTTATGATTCTTTTGGTTCCTTCGTATCTAAAAAAGCGGTCTTCGGCACCCATTTCCTTGATAATGTCAATGCGCCTAACTAAAATCTGAATATCCTTGGCATAATTGTCTTTGTAGGTGAGGAGGAATTTTTCAAATTCAGTATATTCCTCGCCCTCAAATCTAGGAGAGTAAAGGCTTACCTTTTCTCCTGTTTCCAATAGCTCAATTAATAAGTCCTTTTTCATAAGCCTCAATATTTTCGTGCAAAGATAAACATAAAAGTTGAATATTGCAAGAAAAAACAGAGAAACTTTACTTTAATGTTTATGTTTTTGTTGCATGAGATGATAACAAGAATCATCGTATACTCAGAAAACATAAAATTCGGGCTGCCCAATAGCAATGGACAGCCCGATATACCTTATTATATTATAGCTTTCTTTTGAATTGTCGAAGTAAAGTCCTTGTACTTCTTCTCATATCCCACAAATCAATAAAGACAACTCTGTCGTTTTGTTCATCATATCTATAGATTATCTTCCAATTCTTCCTGATGATAGTACTGCGATATGGTCGAACGAAGTGCTTCAGTACAGGTTCTCTTCTTGAAGATAGCGGATGTTTAGATAACCGTTCTTTAACATCATTGTATTCTTTGTAGAATCGCTTAACTGTAATAGAACCGAACTCTTTAATACCATAATCTAAAACGGCATCAAGTTCCATTTGGAACAGTTTAAGAATTATTATGCTAGCCATGGATATTTTGCTTTCAATTGACGGTCGAACTCTTCTGCATCGATATATTCTCCTCTTTCGTATTCCGCTTCAGCGGCTTCAATCCTGGCCATAGCTTCTTCTTCATTGGCAGGGTAGAATCCGAGGGGTATTCTATCCCAGTCAGCATCCTCATCTTCGAAGTCTTCACCCTTGAAGTCGTTTGTTGCGACATCATCGTCTGGAAGCACCATGGCGGCATTTCTGTGATAGGCAGGAGCTGGTTCTTCTGCAAAAGCGGCATCGCTCTTCTCGTCTGGCAATATGTATCTTTTCTCCTTCATAATCTTATGATGTATCTTTATCGTTCCTGCGCTTTAGAGGATAACAGCTGTACCACTGCAAGTTACCATCAGCATGGAACCGCTGTCTCCTACGGTCTCATAGTCGAGGTCGATACCTACGATGGCATTGCAGCCGAGGGAGGCGGCACGCTCGCTCATCTCTTTGAGGGCAGTGTCCTTAGCCTCTCGCAAGGTGCTCTCGTAAGAGCCACTTCTACCACCAATCACATCTCGGATGCTGGCAAAGAAGTCCTTGATGAAGTTGGTGCCAATGATGGTTTCGCCAGTCACTACGCCACGATATTCACGGATAGGGTGGCCTTCTATGGTCGGTGTTGTACTTAAAATCATAATCTTTTCCTTTCTTTCGTTTTATACTTATAATTAAATGAGTGCTATTCATTAAATGAGTTCTATCGGCTGCAAAATTACAAAAATTATTCGACAATACCTTAACCTCCTTAGTTTTTCTTAGTTTATGATGCTCGAAATTTACACTTTTGTAATGTTAAGTAATTATAAAGTATATGGCAAAATGAATGGAATGCCAATTTTCTTGCTATTTTTGCAGATGCGACGCATAATCAATAGTAACAAACCAGTAATAAAAATAGAAAACTAGGAGGACAGAAAGATGATGGGAAAATATCATAAGAATCTCATGGTAGTGGTCTTGCTATTGGCGGGGGCAATATCTTCTATAGCACAGGATACCTATTCTTTAAAGATTCGCCAAGACACGTTAGCACTCGAACTGAACGAGTCAAACCAGCATCAGGGATATGGCGAATTGAGTAAGCCCGAACCTGCCAACTATGACAGTAAAACTCATGCGGCACGACTTGAAAAGTTTGTCGATGAGGTGGCGGCATGCGATACTTTGTCGAAGGCACAGAAAGCGAAGATAGCTGATACCTACAAGGCTTTCCTTGCTGAGCATCGTGCGGTGCGTGACAGTTTGAGCGACGAGGACATCAGAAAGTGTAGCAAGCAGAAGGTGAGATACCAGAAAGCGATGGCTCGCATCTTCGTCAACAATACATCGGATGATGTATCTGATACCGCTGAGGGGGTTGGAAAGAGTGTTTCCAAGTTCTTCAAGAAAACAGGAAAGAAGATACAGGGAGCAATCGAAGGATTCAAGGATAATTAAAGTACAAACAAAAAGTCAGCAAGAGAAATAAAACTCTTGCTGACTTTTTGCTTGTACACGTGGCTACGGGGGATAACATTTAGATAACATTTAGCCATGATATTCTAGTCTGAGGCAACAATTTGATGTTTGATGGTGGCTTTTGTTGTGAATTCTTTCGTTTGTTTCGATTTTTCTTTGTACTTTCGCAGCAGAAACAAAAAATCCAAAAAAGAATGAGACAAGATTTTACGAAAAAAAAGAAGATGGGAATGAAGACATGGTTGCTTAGTGCAGCCTTGATGGCTTCGCTAGGTGCTAGTGCCGAGACCATCGATGTGCAGAAATTCAAATATGCAGGTCCTTATCCCGTAGCGATGCCTTGGATGGCAGACAGCGTGGATGTGAAGGGCAAGTACTTTGCGATGGACAAGTTGCTCGACTCGCCTTTGAGTTTTGACAAGTTGAACGCTGGCAAAGAGGTGACATCGCTCGCAGCTGATGGTAAGAACGCCCTTCACTTGGCATCCTTTACCATTCAGAACGATAGCCGTATCAAGGCTACTATCGCTGTGGAGGGACTGAAGCAATATCGCCTCTTCGTGGATGGAGAACAGGTGAAGGTGAATGCCGGCAAGGCTGAGACTACCCTTATGCCTTCCACCCATACCGTGGTCATCAAATATCTCACCACCGACAAGAAGGAGGCTCAAAATGCATCCGTAAATGATAAGCAAGTCGCATCCAAGGACGAGGCCCAGACAGCCCCAAAGGTGAGTGTGACCACCTCCGATGGTAAGTTGCTGATCATAGGCGAGCCATCAGCCGCCACCATGCGTACCTATAATATATATGATGTAATTTGTGCCCCAGTATATCCTAGCGTACAGCTTTCGCCTGATGGCAAGTATGTCATTGTGCACAAGACTTGGGTGGATAGACAGGGCAAGAACCATAGTGTGAACGAGGTGCGCAACTATCAGACCTCTCGCATCCTTGCCACCCTCGACGAGAATGTGAAGTGGATGCCTCGCTCTGGCAAGATGTATTTTACCCAGAAATCAGCTGAGGGCAAACTGCAACTGCTCACCATCAACCCACAGACAATGGGGCGTGAGGTGCTGGCAGCAGAGATTCCTGAAGGATATTTCCAGTTTACCCCCGATGAGAAATCGCTGATATTCAGCCTTACCACCGAGGGTAGGGAGAAGGACAAGGAGGTATATGACATCAAGTCACCTGATGACCGACAGCCAGGCTGGCGCACTCGCACCAATCTCGCCAAGTTCGACCTTGCCAGCGGCATCTTGCAGCCTATCACCTTTGGTTATCACAACATCTATCTGATGGACATCTCTTCCGATTCACGCTATCTGCTCGTGGGTAAGATAGAGGAGCGACTCACCAAGCGACCAACCACCGTCACTTCCATCTATCGCATCGACCTCAATGGTCTTCAGGCCTCTTCTTCGCAGGGGCAGGGCTTGCAGGTGGAAACCTTGGTGGACAAGGGCGAGTTTGTGAATGGAGCCCAGTTCTCACCCGACGGAAAGACCCTTCTTCTCTCTGGCTCTCCTGAGGCTTTCGATGGCATCGGCAAGAATGTGGACGAGGGGCAGATACCAAGCATGATAGACACCCAGCTCTATCTCATGTCGCTTGCTGACAAGAAGATTCGCCCGATGACCAAGGACTTCGACCCTAACGTGCAAGATGTACAGTGGAGCAAGGCCGATGGAAACATCTACTTCACCGCCGAGGACAAGGACTGTGTGCATCTCTTCCAGTTGAATCCGAAGACAGGCAAGTTCACCCTCTTGAAGACCCCAGAGGAATATATCAAGAGCTTCTCCCTGGCAAGTGCTACCACAGAGATGGCATTCTCTGGACAGAGCGCATCCAATGCCGACCGACTCTACAAGATGAACACTAAGGCTCAGAAGAGCCAGCTCGTAGACGACCTCAGTGCCCGTGAACTCAAGAGCGTGGAACTGGGTGAATGCAAGGCTTGGAACTATGTCAACTCTCGTGGCGACACAATTTGCTGCCGCTTCTATCTGCCACCTCATTTTGATGCGCAGAAGAAGTATCCGATGGTTGTGAACTATTATGGAGGATGCAGTCCTACGAGCCGCCAGTTCCAGAGCCGTTACCCTCATCACGTGTATGCAGCGATGGGCTATGTAGTGCTGGTCGTCAACCCAAGTGGAGCCACTGGCTTCGGACAGAAATTCTCTGCTCGCCACGTAGACACGGCAGGCGAGGGCGTTGCCGAGGACATTATTGGTGCAACGAAGGCTTTCTGTAACGAGCATGGTTTCGTGAACAGCAAGAAGATAGGCTGCATCGGTGCCAGCTATGGTGGATTTATGACCCAGTATCTGCAAACCAAGACCGACCTCTTCGCCGCCGCCATCTCTCATGCCGGCATCAGCGACCATACCAGCTATTGGGGTGAAGGTTATTGGGGCTACAGCTACAGCGAGGTGTCGATGGCGAATGAGTATCCATGGACCAACAAGCGTCTCTTCGTAGACCAGAGTCCGCTCTACAATGCCGACAAGATTCACACGCCGCTCCTCTTCCTGCATGGCACAGCCGACAACAATGTGCCAGTGGGAGAGAGTATTCAGCTATACACGGCCTTGAAACTTCTCGGTCGTCCAACGGCTATGGTGCTGGTGGATGGTCAAGACCATCACATTCTTGAATACCAGCGTCGCTTGAAGTGGCAGAATACAATCTTCGCTTGGTTTGCCAAGTGGCTGCAAGATGATAGTTCTTGGTGGAATGAAATGTATGGAAACGAAAAGATGTAATCCGCTAGCAGCAATATAATAAAAAAGGTCAGTAGGAGATAGCTTGCTCCTACTGACCTTTTTTCGAGGACAAAGTTACTAAAAAGTTTCCGTTTGGCAAAGAAAAAATAATATTTCTTTTCACTTATACCTTATTATATATAGAGAGAATGGCTGTGAGGAGTTGGCAAAACGGTTATTTTTTATGATTCGGGCAAGTGAGGCGGAATCCTTAAGAAAACTGCAAAAGTGTTAATTTTGGGTTGTTCTCGAACACATCAAAAACTTTAACCTTTGTTAGCAGTTTGTAAGTTGTTGATTTATAGGTGCTTGTGATTTTGTTACAAAATAGGCTAAAAAAAAGTCACAAAAAAAAGAACAACGTATAAAAAAAATGCTTACCTTTGCAGCGTTTTAATAAACGAATGATTGTTTTACAGATTTAAAAAGCAAAGAAAATGAAGAAATTAGTTTTAATGTTCGTAGCTATCGCAGCTATCTCTTTCGCATCATGTGGTAACAAAACAGCTCAGAACGCAGCTTCTGCTGATTCTGACACAGCTCAGGTAGACACAACTGCTGCTGACACTGCTGCTGCTGATACAGCTGCTGCTGATTCTGCTAAGTAATTTAGAATTACTTACGAACGAAAAATGAGAGAAACAACCGCTGGACTTCGGTCTAGCGGCTTTTTCGTTTATATACGGTTGGACTAATTAGGAGGGCTCTTGTGGATATGTCCCTCTCTTCCCGTTCTCTTCTGTAAACATCTTTAAATACTCACATTTTATTCAAGAGGAAAACTTCTTTATGATAGATACTAGTGCATTTCAAGGTAAAAAGGCTGCTTACTACACACTAGGCTGTAAGCTCAACTTCTCTGAAACTTCCACTTTTGGCAAGATGCTCGAAGACATGGGTGTCATTACCGCCCAAAAGGGGGAGAAAGCTGATATTTGTTTGATTAATACTTGTTCGGTTACTGAGGTTGCCGACCACAAGTGCCGCCAGGCCATCCATCGTATGGTGCGCGAGAATCCTGGTGCCTTCGTCATCGTCACGGGATGTTATGCGCAGCTGGAGTCGGAAAACGTTAGCAAGATAGAAGGGGTGGACTTGGTGCTTGGTGCCAACGAGAAAGCCAACTTGATACAATATCTTAGCGATGCCTGGGCACAGAAGTTTGCTCATGAGAATGGTGGTGCAGAAGGAAAATTTGGCATTTGTGGCGGGGCTGCTGATGCTGCCCTGCATGAGCATCACAGCGTGAAAACCAAGGAAATCAATACCTTCCAGCCTTCTTGCTCTCGTGGCAATCGTACTCGCTACTTTCTAAAGGTGCAGGATGGCTGCAATTATTATTGTACCTACTGCACCATTCCTTTTGCCCGTGGCAACTCCCGTAATCCTAGTATAGCGTCGCTCGTGGCTCAGTGTGAGCAGGCGGCTAGAGAGGGCGGTAAGGAGATTGTCATCACAGGTGTCAATATCGGAGACTTTGGTCAAACCACCCATGAGCGATTCATTGACCTCGTGAAAGCGATGGACGAGGTGGAGGGCATCAAGCGTTATCGTATTTCCAGTTTGGAGCCAGATCTTTGCGATGATGATTTGATTGCTTATTGTGCTGAGAGCCGTGCCTTCATGCCTCACTTCCACATCCCATTGCAGAGCGGAAGCGACGAGGTGCTCAAGTTGATGCACCGCCGTTATGACAAGGCACTATTCGCCCACAAAGTGAACCTTATCAAAGAGGAAATGCCAGATGCCTTTATCGGAGTTGATGTGATGGTGGGGTGTCGTGGTGAGACACCTGAATGTTTTGAGGAGTGCTACGAGTTCTTGAAGAGTTTGCCGGTTACCCAGCTCCATGTGTTCCCATATTCAGAGCGCCCAGGCACGGCAGCACTTAAGATTCCGTATGTGGTGAGCGACAAGGACAAGAAGCTACGCTCTAAGAGACTCTTGGAATTGAGCGATGAGAAGACACGAGCTTTCTATGCCCAATATATAGGTAAGGAAGCGGAGGTGCTATTCGAGAAGGCTCCACGTGGCAAGGCAATGCACGGCTTCACCAAGAATTATATTCGTGTGGAATTGTCGCCAGCCCTTGCCAAGGAGGAATATGACAACCAACTCATCAAGGTTCGCTTGGGTGACTTCAATCATGACAAGACAGCCTTGAAGGTAGAGGTCATGCTATAATAGTACATAATCATGTACCCATAACAATTATTAATTCTTGATTATTGATAAGATTAAGATGTCTGGATATTACAATGACTTTGGCACATGGGTTCGGAAGCAGTTCCCTGACTTCCGAGTCCAAAAGATTTCGATAGATGCCGGCTTCACGTGTCCCAATAGGGATGGGAGAATATCGAGTGGCGGGTGTACTTACTGTAATAACCGCACCTTTAATCCGAGTTATTGCGATTGCAATAAGTCTATCACTGAACAGCTGGAAGGGGGAAAGCGATTTTTTTCGAAGAAGTATCCTGGCATGAAGTACCTAGCCTATTTCCAGGCTTACACCAACACTTATGCCAGAGTTGAGCAACTGCGAAATATGTATGAGGAGGCATTGCAGGTGCAGGATGTCGTGGGCATCGTCATAGGCACTCGTCCGGACTGTGTGAGTGACGAACTGCTAGACTATTTGGAAAAATTGAACCAGCGTACCTTCGTGCTTGTGGAGTATGGCATCGAGAGTGCCAACGATGTTACTTTGCGCCGTATCAACCGTGGGCATGACTTCGCTTGTTGCCGTGATGCAGTGGAGCGCACCCACCGGCGTGGTATCTTAACGGGTGGACATGTCATCATAGGCTTGCCGGGCGAGGATGCGGAGGAGAGCTTGCGCCAGGCTCCCATCATCTCTTCGCTGCCACTTGATATTTTGAAGATTCATCAGATGCAGATTGTCAAGGGTACGAAGCTGGCACAGGAGTTTGCTGAGCATCCCTTTCATGTCTATAGCGTGGATGAGTATATTGATGTCATAGTGGGATATATCCAGCGACTTAGAAAGGACTTGGTGTTGGAGCGATTCGTGAGCCAGTCGCCCAAGGAGCTTCTAGTGGCTCCGAAGTGGGGACTCAAGAACTATGAGTTTACGAATCTCTTGAATAAACGCCTAAAACAGCTGAACGGATAATCATATCACCGGGAAGAGGTGGCTTCAAGTCAAATTCTCAAACGTTTATAATTATAATTTCTTAATTATGCTCTGTAAATGGGGCATAATTGAATATTTCTTTGTATTTTTGCAAGCATTATGGCAAAAGTTGCAATCGTTATATTAAACTGGAATGGGCAGAAGATGCTGGCAAAGTATCTTCCCAATGTCGTGGAGTATTCTCGGCAGGATGCCGAAGTATGGGTGGCGGATAATTGTTCGTCAGACCAGTCCATGCATTTGCTGGAGACTCAGTTCCCCCAGGTGAAGACCATCGTGCTGGAACAGAACTTTGGCTTTGCAGAGGGGTATAATCGTGCCCTTGCTCAGATAGAGGCGGAATACTATGTGCTCTTGAACAGCGATGTGGAGGTGTCTCATCATTGGCTCACTCCACTCATTGAGTTTATGGACTCTCATCAGCAGGTGGCAGCTTGTCAGCCTAAGTTGCTTGCCGAATACGATAAAGACATGTTCGAGTATGCTGGTGCTTGTGGTGGCTTTCTTGACAAGTACGGATATCCTTTCTGTCGTGGGCGTATCTTCGACAGCGTGGAGCGCGACAACGGACAGTACGATTATCAGCAGGAGGTGCTTTGGGCTACGGGTGCTTGCATGATGATTCGATCCAAGGATTACTGGGATGCGGGCGGCTTGGATGGGCGTTTCTTTGCTCATAATGAGGAGATAGATCTCTGTTGGCGTCTGCGGTTGATGGGACGCAAAATATACTGCATTCCTGAGAGCGAGGTGTATCATGTGGGGGGTGGAACCTTGCCTAAGAGTAACCCGATGAAGACCTACTTGAACTTCAGAAACAATTTAACGATGTTGTATAAAAATCTTGGTGATAACGAGTTGCGGCATGTGATGCGTGTGCGTTGGTTCTTGGATTACCTTGCAGCCTTCGAGATGCTCATCTTGAAGCGCAACTGGGGAGATTTCAGGGCTATCTTCAAGGCTCGTAAGGCTTTCAAGGCGTGGCGCAAGGACTTTGCCGAAGACCGAAGAAAGATTCAAGCTGGTAGGGTGAAGGAGAGGATACCGCAGGTGTATGATTGCTCCATTCTCTGGCAATACTATGCCAAGGGCAAGAAATTCTTTTCGCAGCTCTGAAGTGGAGATAAAGAATAAAAATCAAAACAACATAACAAACTCTTAAAGACAAAAAACTATGATGAAGAAACAAATGATGATGACGATTTTTTCGCTAATGACCTTGGCGGTACAGGCACAAGCAAATTTTAACGTGACGGTGTGCAATCCATCCAAGTTGGCAAAAACAGACGAACCTGTGGTTCTTGACATCAGTAAGTATGGCGACATTCAGCGGGCTGTCGTGACAGTGGATGGTAAGGAAATTCCCTCGCAGCTCGACGATACCAATCGGGACTGTGCCAACGATGAGCTTTGTTTCCTGGTAGACCTTGGCAAGAAGGAAACCAAGAATTATCATGTTCAGCTCTTTACCGATGGCAAACAGGCAGACTATCCGGCACGAACCTTTGCCGAACTTTGCTTGCCAAGTAAAAACAAGAAACTAGCCAAGAACAAGCAGGACATTTATCTACGCAGTATCTCCTTCGACAAGAAAACCAAGGATGTTTATCACTATGTACACTCGCATGGTGCTTGTTTCGAGAGTGAGTTGGTAGCGATGCGTGTCTACTTCGACAACCGTCAGACCATAGACCTCTATGGCAAGGTCAACAAGGGATTGGTCATCTATGATACCCAGTTCTATCCAACAGATGAACAGATTCAGGCTGGCTATGGCGACGACTGCCTTTGGGTGGGCAACACTTATGGGTTGGGTGCCCTTCGAGGATGGGATGGCAAAAACCAGTTGCTCTTCAATGATGTGAAATATCAGGAGCAGCGCATCATTTCCGAAGGTCCGCTTCGTGCCATCATCGAGGTGGTGGACAATGGTTGGGTGCCATCCCCTGGCTTGAAACCGGTGAATGCCACAATCCGTTACACCATCTATGCAGGTCATCGCGACTTTGATGTGGATGTGACCTTCAATAAGGATGCCTCTGATTATCGTTTCGCCACAGGTCTCATCAATGTGAAAGGCTCTAGCGAGTATGCCGATGGCAAGGGGTTGCGAGGTTGTTATGGCACCGACTGGCCAACAGGCAAGGATGATGGCAAACACAAACAGGAGACCGTGGGTTTGGGAATCTACGTACCTCAGGCTGCTTTGGTGAGTCAGGAACCTGCCAACAAGGATGATTATACCCAGGTGGTGAGGCCTGCTGGCAACAAGTTGAGTTATAAGCTCGCCTACACCTGTGCCGATGAGATCTATGGTTTCAAGGGTGAGAAGGAATGGTATCAGTGGCTGAAGGACTGGAAGAAGAGCATAGAGGAGCCATTGAAGGTTTCTTATGTTATCAGGTAATCTTTTTGCCCTCGAAGAACTCTTTATCTATTCAGGCTGATGCCTGAATAATGACTGCAAATAATGCACAAATAGCCAATAGTGAGTAATTTGTGACAACAAATGCCCATTGTTGGCTATTCCTTTTAAACTTTTTTGCTAAATTCCTTTGTTTTTAATAGATTTTTTAGTATTTTTGCAGTCGTAACTAGAAGATTGTGAATTTAAGTGAAAAGATTATTCGATTATATTGTCATATTAGCATTGGTGTTGCTTTGTTCGGCTTGTGAGTTTAAGTTCAAGCCGAACGAGGAGGGAAGTGCTGTGCCTCTTACCGTACAGCGTTATGACCGACTGGAAAGTCGGTATCTTACCACGGGCGATTTCTCAGCCCTCCAACAGATGAACACTGATTATCCTATAGAGACACGTACCCTTATCGAAAAGATGCTCCAGCTTGGCACTATCACCGATGCCAACATCAGTAACCGTTTTTTGATGTTCTACCAAGACTCCACTCTCCAGGCTCTCATAGCCGATGCTGAGGCTGAGTATGCCAACATGGATGACATCAACAGTCAGTTGAAGTGTGCCTTCGAGCGCTTGCATGTTTGGTTCCCTGAGATGCAGCAGCCTTATTTCTATGCCCAGATTGGTGCGCTCGACCAAAGCATCGTTGTGGGCGAGCACTCTGTGGGCATCTCGCTTGATAAGTATATGGGTACCGAATATCCGCTCTATAAGAAATACTACAATGCCCAGCAGCGCAGCACGATGAGCCGTCAGTATATTGTGCCAGATTGCTTGACTTTCTATCTGCTGAGCCTTTATCCTATGCAAAACTTCGACACTCGTCCGCAACTGGATCGTGACTTGCACATGGGCAAGATTATGTGGGCTGTTAACAAGGCTATGGGCAAGGATGTGTTCTGCACCAAGTATGTGAAGACAATCAATGCTTACGTGAAGCGCAATCCGAAGGTAACCGTCAAGGAGTTGCTCGAAGATGAAGACTATTCGCCTATCGAGGCATTACATAAAGACTAAGCTATTGCCCCGATTGGGGCTTTGTATATAAAGACTAACACATGAAAAGATTTCCAATTTTTATTGCAAGTATCATGATGGTATCAGCAATGCAGGCGGCAGACAAGCTCGACTTGAAGTCTATTACTTCAGGAGTCTTCTCTGCCTCATACGTTACCGGTATCAATCCTATCGAGGGTACCGACCTCTATGCTTCCATCAGCCAGGATGGTAAGCAAATCGTAAGTTATTCATTCAAGACAGGAAAGCAGGTGGCAGTGCTCTTCGATGTAGACTCGTCCAAGGCTCCGATGGAGTCGGTTGATGGCTACGTGATGAGTCCAGATGGCAAGCAGATGCTTGTCTTTACCAAGCGAAAGGCGGTGTATCGCCGTTCTTTCAAGGCTGAGTATTTCATCTACAATATTGCCAAGAAAACTATCAGGAAACTTTCTGAAGGCGAGAACCAGCAGGTGGCTACTTGGTCGCCTGACTCTCGCCACATCGCTTTTGTCAAGGACAACAACATCTATGTGACTGATGGCGAGAAGGAGGTTCAGGTCACTAAGGATGGTAAGTTCAATGAGGTTATCAATGGTATCCCTGACTGGGTTTATGAGGAGGAATTTAGCTTCAATCGTGCCTTTGCCTGGAATGCCGACGGCACGGCACTTGGGTGGATCCGCTTCGACGAGAGCCATGTGAAGACTTACTCTTTGCAACTCTTCGAGGGATCCAATCCTGCGAAGACCGAATATCACGATTATCCTGGCGAGTACTCCTATAAGTATCCAAAGGCAGGTCAAGACAACTCCAAGGTGAGCCTTTGGAGCTATGATGTGAAGACAGGCAAGACCATCGCCCTCGATGTGCCAGTGGATGCAGATGGCTATTATCCACGTATCAAGACATCGCCAGATGCCAACAGTCTCGTCGTCTACACAATGAATCGCCACCAGGACGACATGCGTCTCTATTCCGTCAATCCTTTCACCGGCAAGAGTAAGATGCTCATCAAGGAGAGCGTGCCTAAGTTTGTGAAGGAAGAGGTGGTGGAGAATAGTATCGTGGGCAAGAAGAACATCCTCTTGCCAAGTGATCGTGATGGATTCATGCACCTCTATCTCTATGATATGAATGGCAAGTTGTTGCGTCAGATAGAGAAGGGCAACTATGATGTAACCGACATCTATGGTATGGATGAGAAAACTGGTGATGTCTATTTTCAGGCAGCCAAACTTGATGCTCACGACCGACAGGTATATGTGGCTCACAAGAATGGCAAGGTGGAGCGCTTGACTGATACAGAGGGTTCCAATGCAGCTAACTTCTCGGGCGATTATCGCTACTTCGTCAATACATGGAGCTCTTACAGCCACCCATACGTGTTCACCGTGCGCAGCAACAAGGGTAAGGTCATCAAGACATTGGAGGACAATAAGAAACTCTTGGAGAAGACGCAGCAGTATAACTGGGGTAAGCGAGAGGCTTTCTCGTTCACCACTTCTGAAGGTGTGAAACTTGATGGATGGATGGTGAAGCCTAAGGATTTCGATGTCAGCAAGAAGTACCCAGTCATCCTCTTCCAGTACTCAGGGCCAGGCAACCAGCAGGTGCTCAATTCATGGAGCACAGGCAGCATGGGCAATGGTGGTGCGTTCGATTACTATTTGGCGCAAGAAGGCTTTATCGTGGCTTGCGTGGATGGTCGTGGAACGGGCGGTAGAGGTGTGGACTTCGAGAAGTCCACTTATCTTCGTTTGGGCGACTTGGAATCGAAGGATCAGGTGGAGACAGCCTTGTACATGGGTACTCTGCCATTCGTAGACAAAGATAACATCGGTATCTGGGGATGGAGTTATGGTGGCTTCAATACCTTGATGAGCATGAGCGAGGGGCGCCCAGTGTTCAAGGCAGGCGTTGCCGTGGCACCTCCTACCTGCTATCGTTTCTATGATACCGTTTACACCGAGCGCTATATGCGCACTCCTCAGGAGAACGAGGATGGCTATAAGGTAAATCCTATAGAGCGTGTCGACAAGCAGCATGGAGCCTTGCTTATCTGCCATGGCGTGGCCGATGACAATGTGCATCCACAGAATACTTTTGAGTATGCTGAGGCTTTGATTCAGGCTGACAAGGACTTCAAGGAGGTATGGTACACGAACCGCAACCATAGTATCTTTGGTGGCAATACTCGCAACCATCTCTTGCGCCAGATATCCAACTGGTTTAAGGAACACCTGAAGTAAAGTATAAAATGATAGTATCAAAGGAAAAGGGTGTGCCATGAGTCCTTAACAAAGACTTGTGACACACCCTTTTCCCTTGTGATATTATTTTTCTAAGGCTTTTTAGGCGGCATGGCTCCATTTGGCTTCTTTGGAGTCATCGGGGCGTTTTTCTTAGCCTCTTTATTTTTTGCCTTCTGGTTTTTTTGTGCTTGCTTAGCTTCCTGTTTCTTGGCTTTCTTCTCAGCCTTGGTCAGCTTAGGCTCCTCTGCTTCCTCTGTAGGTTCCACGGCCTTGAACATGAACTTGCTTTCGTCGACGCTTTTTACTTGCCATGGTGTAGGATGTCCTTCTGCTTTCTGCCCATTCTTCAACCTTTTTTCTTTGGGTTGCTTGGTGTAGCGTTCGTAGAGTTTGCTCCATTTCTTCTCGGCCTTCTTGAAATTGGTGTCGAAAATTACGAGGCATGTTCTCTTAGGCTCGCCAATCTGCTCCAAGTAGTCACGCAGTTGGTAGGAGTAGTTCTCTCTATCTTGCAGGAAAATCTTCTTGTTGATCAAGTAAACGGAATCTACGCGCTGTACACTTGTAATGTAGACTGTAGAGTCGTTGAACGAAGAGGCAAATCCAAACATGTATGCAGTAGTGGGCTCATTCTTTGCTTGTGTGGCAAGTGAAGAGATAGCTGCAATAGCTAGAGATGCTAGTGTAATCTTAAATGTTCTCATTATTGTTCTTATTGTTTTTGAGCCTACTGTCCTACCTTATTATATTATATGGGGAAGTCAGATTACCCCAGGTATGACTTCAGCAGTTTATTTTCTGTGCTATGTCTCAGCCGACGGATGGCTTTTTCCTTGATTTGGCGCACACGCTCTCGGGTCAGGTTGTATTTCGCACCAATTTCCTCTAGTGTCAGCTCTGGGCCATCAATGCCGAAGAAGGCCTTGACCACTTTCACTTCTCTGTCAGTGAGTAGGGTGAGGAAGCGCTTGATCTCTTCGCGCAAAGACTCAATGACGAGTTCGCGGTCTACCATAGGGGTGTCGTTGCTGGGCATTATGTCCAGCATGCTTCCGTCTTCTCCTTCGGAAAAGGGTGCGTCCATGCTTACATGGCGGTTGTTGGCCTTGATGGCATCCGCAATCTTGTCTTCAGGCAAGTCGATGCGGTC
Organism: Lachnospiraceae bacterium; assembly: GCA_963604545.1. Lineage (GTDB taxonomy): Bacteria > Bacteroidota > Bacteroidia > Bacteroidales > Bacteroidaceae > Prevotella. The sequence continues at coordinate 18,587 of CAVCRI010000032.1, forward strand.
TGCTATCTCGTCGACGCTAGGCTTGCGCTCGTGCTCTTGCTCAAACTTGTTGAGTTCCTTGTATATTTTGTTTACGTTGCCCGATTGGTTGACTGGCAAGCGCACGATTCTGCTCTGCTCGGCTATCGCCTGCAGGATACTCTGGCGAATCCACCATACGGCGTAGGATATGAACTTGAAGCCGCGGGTTTCATCAAACTTTTCGGCTGCCTTGATGAGTCCGAGGTTGCCTTCGTTGATAAGGTCAGGCAGGCTGAGTCCTTGGTTTTGGTACTGCTTGGCTACAGAGACGACGAATCGCAAGTTGGCCTTGGCTAATCTCTCTAGTGCTTTCCTATCACCTTTCCTTATTCTTTGTGCGAGCTCTACCTCCTCTTCTGGGGAAAGGAGCTCTTCGTGTCCAATTTCTTGGAGATACTTTTCTAACGATGCGCTTTCACGATTCGTTATCTGCTTTGAAATCTTCAATTGTCTCATGGTAGCATTTTATTTAAAGTATCTGCAAAAATACACTTTTTTGTTTGAATGACAAAAAAAATAGTAGATATTTTTAAAAATACCTACTATTTTATCATTTTTTTGTTATTTTTTAGTCCTTCTGCAGAGGTACGGCGAAGTATGCCTTCTTGCCTGTAGGCCATATACCCTGGATGTAGAGCACTGGGTCCTTGCTTGTAGAAGCACTCTTCACAGCCTTCTGAAGGTCATCGAGAGTGTTGATGTTATTGTCATTGATGCGCTGGATGATGAAGCCGCGAGATACACCGGCATCTTTCAGTGCGCCGCTGTTAACCTTCATTACTTCTACACCATAGTTGATGCTGAGTTGCTTCTTCTGTGCATCGGTGATAGGACGGAAGCTGCCACCCAATACATCGAGGTCGGCACTTTTGATGACAGAGGTGTTGCCCTGGGCGTTCTTCAGCGTGATGGTTTTGGTGTAACTCTTCTTGTTGCGCAAGTAAGTGATGCTCATCTTGTCGCCTGGACGCTTGGCGTTGAGCACTTCCTGGAGTTCAGCCATCTTGGTTACCTTCTTGCCGTCTACCTTGGTGATGACATCGCCTTCCTTCAATCCTGCCTCGGCGCCGTTGCCATCCTCATCAACCTTGGCGATATAGACACCCTCGTTGGTGCCGAGGTCTACATCCTTGCCATTGTCTTTCTGGGAGTTGATGTAGTTGATGACATCGCCGCCCTGGATGCTCAGCATCACACGCTGTACGCTACCATATTTCTTCAAGTCGTCAACTACCTTATTCATAATTGAGGTTGGGATGGCGAAGCCATAGCCAGAGAAGGAACCTGTCTGAGAGTAGAGCATGGCGTTAATGCCGACCAGCTCACCTGCAGTGTTGACAAGGGCACCACCGGAGTTGCCGGCATTGATGGCGGCATCGGTCTGGATGAAGCTCTCTACGCCGTTGGCACCGAGTGAACGAGCCTTGGCAGAGATGATACCCGCGGTGACGGTGTTGTTGAGACCGAATGGGTTGCCCACGGCGATGACCCACTCGCCAACCTTGATCTTGTCGCTGTCTGCGATAGGAAGGGTAGGCAGGTCTTTGGCGTTCACCTTGATGAGGGCGAGGTCGGTGGACTTGTCGGTACCGATGATACGAGCAGAGAACTCTCGGTTGTCGTTTAGGGTGACGGTCAACTCATCGGCTCCCTCTACGACATGGTTGTTGGTAACGATATAACCGTCGCTGCTGATGATGACGCCAGAACCGGTAGCTTCCTTCTTAGGGGTCTGCACTTGTTGCTTACGAGTGCCGCCATTGCCTTGACCTGGATTGCCGAAGAATCCGAATGGGTCGAAGAATCCTCCGAATGGGTCATCTTGCACATCTACGGTCTTAACCTTTGAGTTTTGTACATATTTGATATGGACAACAGCTGGAAGAGCCTTCTCGGCTGCGTATGTCAAGTCTACCGGTTGGCCAGCTGCTGTCGCTGTGACTGCAGGTGAGGCATTAACCTTCATAAATGCTCCTGTTGAGAATGCTAGCGAACCTACGCATAGCACTGCCATTACATAATTTGTTAACTTTTTCATGTCTATTATTATTTTGTTATTACTTTTCTATATGTTTATGCGCTATGGGCAATCAGCCAATAGTGTGTCAAACTATGGTGACTGCCATTTTTTCGGTTGCAAATATAGAGTCATTTTTTGATATATGTTCAAAAGTGAGTCTAATTTTATTCCGTTTTAACACTTGAAATTAACACTTTAACGGCTCTTAAACATGAAATGGGCTATTTTTACAAATATTTGGTACTTTATGTATTTTGCTTATTTCTGTATACAAAACTAAAACTTGTAGAATTGCTAAAGAATATAAAGCAAATATAGACTTAAGCATACTTCTTGGGGCTTGCGAAAGCAACAAAAGCCCCTTTGGATGTAGATAAAAAGCGAAAAGAGTTTAAAATATATGAGAATATGAGGGGAGAATCAAACTTTTTTATTAACTTTGCATATCGAAAGCAGTGTCTCGGCCTGTCGCTGGCATCCTTGAGATGCGAGAGGAAAGTCCGGGCAGCATAGGGCATCCCACTTCCGAAACTAGAAGCTATTGGTGACAGTAGGTGTCGGCAGAAGAAAATAACCGCCCGAAACTTATTCCGTATCCATGCGGGGGTAGTGTCGGGTAAGGGTGAGAAGGTGGTGTAAGAGACCACCAGCTGGCGGGTGATCGTCAGGCTGTGCCATCTGGGAGCTGTAAGCTCATGTATACCACAGTTTGAGGGCGGCTCGTCCGATTGCCTCTGGCAAGCTGTGGAGGGTAGAGTGCTTGAGCCCAGGGGTGACTCTGGGACTAGATAAATGACAGGCACCTCTCCTTTTCGTGATGGAGAGGTACAGAACTCGGCTTATAGGGGCACTGCTTTCTTTTCCTGTATAATATTGTAATATGTTAAGATTATGAATATAAGAGAACCTGAAAAGCAATTTTTCGATGATTTTGAGCATAAAGTTACTGGCAAGATAAATATGTATGGTGATCGTCCCAACTTCCCTAAGTTGAGCGACTATGGAATCGACCAGCAGGATTTCGATGGTTACCTTTTCGACAAGCAGGCCATTCTCGACATGGGAGGTTCCAAGCGCAACCAGCTCACCGTGGGAGGCATCATCGTGGTGCTGCCCATCTTGGTGCTGTCTGCTTTCCCCGAGAATTCGCCCATCTATTCCAATGGCTTGATGCTCACCACGGTCATGGCCATCGTGGTAGGCTTGTTGTTGGCTTGCTTTGTCAAGGCTTTGTTGCAGATGGTTATTTCTTATCGCTTGTCGAAGCATAAGGAGGCTAAGATGGAAAGCTATATAAAGGCTGTCTTGTTCTATCAGGAATAAGACAGCGATGCCCCTTCCTGATGTTGCATCATGAATATTTACTAAATTCCTCATAATTTAAATTGCAATGAACATCCCTCAATTACCCGACTTTATGTCGTACAAGGACAAATTCACTCAGAGTGCTTTTGTCGACAAGATTTCGCACGTGGCTAAGCGTGCCGGTGCCAAGATGGTGTATGCAGCCCTTATTCTCTACTATACATTAGAGAGTGACAAGGTGGCGCTCAAAGACAAGGCAATGATTATCGGTGCCTTGGGCTACTTGATTAGTCCATTGGATGTGATACCAGATGCGATACCTATTGCTGGCTTGGGCGATGACCTGGCTGTGCTCATCTTTGTGCTCCATAAGGTGTGGGGAGATGTGTCTGAGGATGCCAAGCAGAAAGCTTATGCCAAGTTGTCCAAGTGGTTCGATGAGGATGAGCTTCCTACGGTAGATGAGCTCTTCAAGGATAATCCTGAGGATAATCCAGTATAGGTAGAGCCTATTTGTTTTCAGATATAAGGATCTAACTGCTGTTGCAGGCAAATGACAGCAACAAAAAAGCGCAGGCGAGAATTGAAATCTCACTTGCGCTTCTTTATATTCGAACAATTTATTCCTTCATGATGTCTAGGGTATTAAACAATTCCCTGAGCCATCATGGCCTTGGCAACCTTCAAGAAGCCGGCAACGTTGGCACCCTTTACGTAGTTCACGTAACCATCAGCCTCTGTACCATACTTCACGCAGTTGGCGTGGATGTCGTTCATGATGTCATGGAGCTTGGCGTCAACCTCCTCACGGCTCCACTTCAAGCGCTCAGAGTTCTGGCTCATCTCAAGACCTGATACAGCAACACCACCAGCGTTGGCAGCCTTACCTGGAGAGTAGAGAATCTTGGCATCCTGGAACACCTTGATGGCTTCTGGAGTAGATGGCATATTAGCGCCCTCGCTGACAGCGATTACGCCGTTGGCAACCAAAGCCTTTGCTGCTTCCTCGTTAATCTCGTTCTGGGTAGCAGATGGGAGAGCGATGTCTGCCTTCTCAAACCAAGGCTTTGCACCCTCTACATACTTAACGCCATACTTCTCTGCATATTCCTTGATACGACCACGCTCTACGTTCTTGAGCTCCATGATGTAGTCGAGCTTCTCACGGTCGATACCATCTGGGTCGTAGATGTAACCATTAGAGTCAGAGCATGTCACTGGCTTAGCACCGAGCTGAATCAATTTTTCCATAGTGTACTGAGCCACGTTGCCAGAACCTGATACCAAGACAGTCTTGCCCTTGATGTCGATGTTCTTGGTAGCAAGCATGTTGCAAAGGAAGTAAACGTTGCCATAACCTGTAGCCTCAGGACGGATGAGAGAACCACCGAATTCCTGGCCCTTACCTGTCAACATACCCTGAAACTGGTGAGTCAACTTCTTGTACATACCGAAGAGGTAGCCTACCTCACGACCACCTACACCGATGTCACCAGCAGGAACATCCTCGTCTGGACCGATGTGGCGATAAAGCTCAGTCATGAAAGCCTGGCAGAAACGCATAACCTCGGCGTTGCTCTTACCACGTGGTGAGAAATCAGAACCACCCTTGGCACCACCCATAGGGAGAGTTGTAAGAGAGTTCTTGAATGTCTGCTCGAAAGCCAAGAACTTCAAGATACCCAAGTT
>CAVCRI010000033.1:0-22816 GCA_963604545.1 Lachnospiraceae bacterium
TTTATGCTTCTGCCAAGAATGCCTTTACCTGCTTGTAGACATTCTCACCTGTGTAGCCAAGTTTCTCGTCGAGCACCTTGTAAGGAGCAGAGAAACCGAAGCTCTCCATACCCCAAACCTTGCCATTGGCACCTACGAGACCCTGGAGGGTTACAGGAAGACCTGCTGTCATACCGAAGATCTTAGCGTTCTTAGGCAATACGCTCTCCTGGTATTCCTTGCTCTGTGAGCGGAAGAGACCCTCTGAAGGAGCACTTACCACGCGAACCTTGATACCGTCCTTGCGCAAAGCCTCTGTACCAGCCTCAAGGGTTGAAACCTCAGAACCGCTGGCTACCAAGATTACATCAGGGTTCTCGTCGCTACCAGCAACGATGTATGCACCCTTGGCTGCCTGCTCGTAGTCGTTGCCTGCTGGCAACTTAGCGATGCCCTGGCGAGAGAAGATGAGGGCAGTAGGAGTGTCGGTGTTCTCCATGGCGAGCTTCCAGCAAACGGTAGTCTCATCTGCATCAGCAGGACGGAATACGCGAACGCTGTCCTTGCCCGCATGGTTCTTCAACTTCTCCATCAAGCGAATCTGTGCCTCCTGCTCAACTGGCTCGTGGGTTGGTCCATCCTCACCAACACGGAATGCGTCGTGAGTCCAGATGAACTTAACTGGAACCTGCATCAGGGCTGCGATACGTACGGCTGGCTTCATGTAGTCAGAGAATACGAAGAATGTACCCATTGCAGCGATGACACCACCGTGGAGCATCATACCGATACACATGTCTGCCATTGTCAACTCGGCAACACCTGCCTGGAAGAAAGCACCGCTGAAGTCGCCACGAACCAAGCTCTTGGTCTTCTTCAAGAAGCCATCAGTCTTGTCTGAGTTAGAGAGGTCGGCAGAGGCGCAAATCATGTTAGGCACCTGCTCAGCCAATACACCGAGGCAAGCTGCAGATGCTGCACGTGTAGCTGAGCCTTCCTTCTGCTCAACCTTGCTCCAGTCTACCTTAGGAGCCTTGCCAGAGAACCACTCATCCATCTGGGCTGCCTTCTCAGGGTTGGCCTTGCGCCACTCAGCCTCAGCTGCTTTGCGCTCAGCAACGATCTTCTTCAGCTCCTCAGCACGCTTAGCGTAGAGTTCCTTCACGTCGTCGAAGATTACGAATGGGTTGGTTGGGTCACCACCGAGGTGCTTGATAGTGTTGGTGTAAGCCTCGCCACCGAGAGGGGCACCATGAGTCTTGATGCTAGCCTCGTAGCTAGAGCCATCAGCCTTCAAGGCACCCTTACCCATGATAGTCTTACCGATGATGAGGGTAGGGCGCTCAGTCTCTTTCTGTGCTGCGTCGAGAGCCTCACGAATCTGAGCCACATCGTTACCGTTAATCTTGATGACATTCCAACCCCAAGCCTTGTACTTCATCTCTGTGTCTTCCTTCATTACGACGCCACACTCTGTAGAGAGCTGGATATCGTTTGAATCATAGAACATGATGAGGTTGTTCAAGCCGAGTGTACCAGCGATACGACCTACACCCTGTGAGATTTCCTCCTCTACGGCACCATCAGAGATGTATGCGTAAATCTTGTGCTGCATCATGGTTGAACCCAAGCGAGCCTCCAAGAACTTCTCTGCAACGGCAGCACCGGCTGCGATGGCATGACCCTGACCAAGAGGGCCAGATGAGTTCTCGATGCCACGAGCTACATCAAGCTCTGGGTGACCAGGAGTGACAGAACCCCACTGGCGGAACTGCTGAAGGTCTTCCAAAGAGAAGAAGCCGCGCAAGCAGAGTCCAGAGTAAAGCATTGGGCTCATGTGACCTGGGTCGAGGAAGAAACGGTCGCGACCTGTCCATGTAGGATCAGATGGATCGTATACCAAGTACTCAGAGAAGAGCACGTTGATGAAGTCTGCACCACCCATGGCACCACCTGGGTGACCAGAGTTAGCCTTTTCTACCATTGAAGCAGCCAAGATACGGATGTTGTCAGCTGCATGATTCATTACTTTAATGTCGTTCATAATACAATTGTATTTATATTTATTGTTTCTAACTTTCGCAGAGTTTATATGTGGGTGGATAGTGGTTTCCCAATATCCACCACAAATATACTACTTTATTTTCAAAACTACGATAGATTTCGCAGGAATTTTTACTTTCAGGGTGTTTTTCTTCAGTTTGGCATCCTTGAAGGCAACTGTTTTCACAACTTCTGGGTGTTCAAAGTCGTTGAAATCGCTTACCTTCTTGCAAGTGAGCATCTGGCCAGCCACAGCCTTTGGAGCTGCCACGCCGTCAAGGTTAAGCTCTACCTGCTGTGCCTTGTCGAGGCTCACGTTAGCCAAAGAGATGACGATAGTGCCATCAGCCTTCTTGGCTGCTGAGGTAGAAACCAAAGGTATCTTTCTGCCGTCCTTGGCATGCTGGTCACCACGAACATCCATGGAGTCGCACTTCACGTCCATTGGAAGATAGGTTGCCTCCTGGAAATCCTTATACATGTTGAATACATGATAGGTAGGAGTGAGTACCATGTGACCTGTTCCCTTGGTATCAGTCAAAATCATAGATTGGAGTACGTTGACAACCTGTGCGATGTTTGCCATGCGAATGCGGTCGCAATGACGGTGGAAAACATTGAGTGAGAGAGCTGCCACGAAGGCATCACGCATACAGTTCTGCTGATAGAGATGACCTTTGATAGTACCAGGTTCCTCGTCCCACCAGGTTCCCCATTCGTCAACCAAGAGACCAATCTGCTTCTTTGGGTCACTCTTGGTCATGATGGAGTCGTGGCGATTGATGACATCCTCGATGCCGAGGCACTTGCCCATGGTCCAGTAATAGTCTTGGTCGCTAAACTTGGTGGCGGAGCCTTTGCTGCCGTCCCAGCCAGTCACAGTATAATAATGTAGGGATATACCATTTGCGCGGTGTCCTACGCGGTCCATCAAGACCTTGGTCCAGTTATAGTCATAATCGCTGGCTCCAGAGGCAATCTTGTAGAGTTCGTTGCCATCATAGTTTCGGCAATAGACAGAGTAGCGACGGAAGAGGTCTGAGTAGTACTCTGGGCGCATGTTGCCACCGCAGCCCCAGCTCTCGTTACCCACGCCCAGGAACTTTACCTTCCATGCTTTGTCTCTACCGTTCTGGCGACGGAGCTTAGCCATAGGTGTATCGCCATCGCTGGTCATGTATTCCACCCATTTGGCCAATTCCTCTACGGTGCCTGAGCCCACGTTGCCGCTGATGTAAGGCTCGCAGCCCAACATCTCGCAAAGATTCAGAAACTCGTGTGTGCCAAAGGAGTTGTCTTCGATGGTGCCGCCCCAGTTGTTGTTTTGCATCTTAGGGCGCTTGTCGCGAGGACCGATGCCGTCCATCCAGTGATATTCGTCAGCGAAACATCCTCCAGGCCATCTCAGTACTGGGACCTTCAGGTCCTTCAAGGCTTGGAGCACGTCGTTGCGGTACCCCTGGGTGTTAGGAATCTTGGAGTCGGGACCTACCCACAGTCCTCCGTAGATGCAGCTACCGAGGTGCTCGGCAAACTGGCCGTAGATTTCCTTGTAGATCTTTTGCTTACCCTGGTTGGCATGTATTGTGCCCGTCACATCCTGAGCCTGGGCTGAGAATGCAACTGCTGTAGAAAGCAATGTCGTGGCGATAAGTTTGTTCATGTCGTTATTCGATTTTTGCTGATTATATTAATAATACGTTAAGATTGTGTGATTCCCTAGGAAAACTTTTATTTTGGCACGGATTACGCCTCCGTGTAATCCGTGCCAAAGATATTTATTTCTTGTTCTCTACAGCAGCCTGTTCGATGGCCAAGCCAGCCTTGTAGGTCTCAATATACTTGTCGAAGCCGGCAACATCCTCGGCTGTTGGAGCAATCTCCACACCGGTATTGCCTGCGAATACCTTCTTGTCGAGGTAGTCGGCGAGGCTCAACTTCTCCGCATTGTTAACAAGATATCCGGCGAGCAATGCGATACCCCATGCGCCACCTTCGCCTGCGGTCTCCATTACAGAGATAGGGGAGTTGATGGCTGCAGCGAGGATACGCTGACCTACGCCCTTTGTCTTGAAGAGACCGCCATGACCAGTGATGCGATCTACCTGCACCTTCTCGTCCTTGAAGAGTACATCGTTACCAATCTTCAATACAGCTACAGAAGCGTAAAGGTTGGCACGCATAAAGTTGGCAAGGTTGAAGTGGTCGTTAGCTGAGCGAACGAACATTGGGCGGCCTTCTGCCAATCCTGTTACAGGCTCACCAGAGATATAGTTGTATGCAATCAAACCACCGCAATCTGCGTCTCCCTCAAGGGCGTGATTGTAGAGCTTACCAAATACCTCGTTCATATCTACTGGTACACCGAGCAACTCCTGGTACTGCTTGAAGAGACCTACCCATGCGTTGAGGTCGGAAGTACAGTTGTTGCAGTGAACCATGGCAACAGGACTGCCGTCTGGAGTTGTCACCATATCAATGACTTCGTAAGGTTTGCTCAAGGCTTTCTCCAACACAATCATAGAGAAAGAAGAGGTACCTGCTGATACGTTACCAGTGCGCTGGCGTACGGCGTTGGTGGCAACCATACCTGTGCCGGCATCACCCTCTGGAGGACAGAGTGGGGCACCAGCCTGAAGTGTGCCAGATGGGTCGAGCTTCTTGGCGCCTTCCGCGGTCAACTTGCCTGCGTCTTCGCCTGCGTTGAGTACCTCTGGAAGGATATCGAGAATCTTCCAACCCAAGTTCTTTGGCTCGATGAGCTTATCGAACTTAGCTACCATCTCTGCATCATAGTTGTTGGTGTTGGAGTCGATAGGGAGCATACCAGATGCATCGCCTACGCCGAGTACCTTCTTGCCTGTCAACTGCCAGTGTATGTAACCAGCGAGTGTTGTCAAGAAGTCAATCTTGTTGACATGTTCCTCACCATTGAGGATGGCCTGGTAAACATGGGAGATACTCCATCGCAATGGGATGTTGAAGTGGAAGAGCTCAGAAAGCTCTGCCGCAGCCTTGGCAGTGTTGGTATTGCGCCATGTACGGAAAGGAACGAGGATGTTTTCGTCCTTGCCAAAAGCCATGTAGCCGTGCATCATGGCAGAGATACCGATGGCTGCCAACTGCTTGATTTCACAGTCATACTCAGCCTTCACGTTCTTGCGAAGATCTGCGTAGCAATCCTGTAAACCAACCCAGATGGTGTCGATGCTGTAAGTCCAGAGTCCATCCACCAATTGGTTTTCCCATTCGTGGCTACCCTGGGCGATAGGGTTGTTGTCTGTATCAATCAAGACAGCCTTGATACGGGTCGAGCCGAACTCAATACCGAGAATCGCCTTGCCTGTCTCTATTGTTTGTTTTGCGTTACTCATAATTTTCTTGGCTATAAACAATATCATCTCAGCACTAGGAGATAACTCCTTTCATCCTAGGATAAAAGGGTAGGAGGCTTGTGTGTAAAAGTCTAAAAGCCCTAGCGTAAACCTATAAATCTAAGTTGGATTTACTGAAATCTAAGTTATATTTAGCTAAATACAAGTTATATTTAGGCGAATATAAGCTATATTTCATGCTAACCTCCCTAGATCTATAGGTTTTGCTCTAGATGATATTTGGTTTTATATACGTGTTGTTATTACTTCAGTGCCTTGTTAAGCATGTAGTAAATCTCGTTGTTACGAAGCTGCTGCTTGAAGCTGCGAAGCTCGGTGTTCTTGTCGATGTTCACGAACTCGATACCGAGAATCTCGCAGAAATCCTCCCAGTAATCGGCTGTGATGTCGTAAGAGAAAGCACTGTGGTGTGTACCACCAGCAAGAATCCATGCACCAGCACCAACCTCGAATGATGGCTGTGGAACCCAAAGAGCAGATGCTACAGGGAGCTTAGGCATCTTCTGTGGCTCGATGCACTCTACCTCGCTTGCGATGAGACGGAAACGGTTGCCAAGGTCTACTACGGTAGCCTTGATACCCTTACCTGTCTTAGATGTGAACACGAGGCGAGCTGTCTGTGACTTGCGGATACCAATGCCGAGGAAGTGAACCTCCAACTTTGGTTTGTCTGAAGCGATGAGAGGGCAAACCTCCAACATGTGGCTCTGGAGGCTAGATGTGCGGTCCTCTGCGAAGTTGAGAGTGTAGTCCTCAAGGAATGAGCAACCCTTCTCCAAGCCCTGGTTCATAACCCAGAGTGTACGATAGAGGCAAGCTGTCTTCCAGTCACCCTCTGCACCGAAACCATAACCCTCTGCCATCAAGCGCTGTGAAGCCAAGCCAGGAATCTGGTCGAAGCCAACGAAGTTAGGATCGTTGACATCTGCATCACCGAGGTCATCGAAGTTGGTTGTGAAGGCGATGGCACCCTCATCCTTCAATACGCGGCGAAGAGCAATCTCAGCCTTGGCAGAGTTCTTCACCTTCTCCCAGTATACTTCCTCACCAGACTCATCAATCTTGATGGTATACTCCTTCTTGTATTCCTCTACGAGTGCGTCAGCCTCCTCGTCAGTTACCTTCTTGAAGTACTCCATGAGTGAAGATACTGGATAGTAATCTACGTGGTAGCCCAAGCGCTGCTCAAACTCTACGCGGTCACCATCGGTAACTGCCACGTTATTCATGTTCATACCAAACATCAAGCAGCGTACGTTGTGAGCATCTGCTACACCAGCAGCAACACGTGCCCAAGTAGCAATCTGCTTCTGAGCTTCCTCGCTCTTCCAGTAACCTACTACAACCTTTCTTGGTACACGCATGCGAGTGCAGATGTGACCGAACTCGATGTCACCGTGTGCAGACTGGTTGAGGTTCATGAAGTCCATGTCGATGTCATTCCATGGAAGTTCTGCGTTGTACTGAGTATGGAAGTGGAGGAGAGGCTTCTGAAGAGCCTGCAAGCCCTTGATCCACATCTTGGCTGGTGAGAATGTGTGCATCCATGTGATGATACCTACACACTTATCTTCGTTGTTGGCTGCCTTCATCACTGCCTCTACCTCGGCAGAAGAGTTGGCTGTACCCTTGTAGACTACCTTGATAGGGATGATGCCACTATTGTTGAGGCCGTCTACCATATCCTTGGAGTGACCGTCTACGATCTTAACTGTCTCACCTCCGTAAAGAAGCTGTGCGCCTGTTACGAACCAAATCTCGAAATTCTCAAATGCTTTAATCATGATTGTTGTTGTTTTATATTGTTATTGTTAATGTTTATATTGTTTTATCTGTCTCACTAGGGAGTTGCTGAAGATACAGCGTTATTAGTGCTTTTTCTTCTGTCCGTAGTAAGCGTTAGGACCATGCTTGCGGCTGAAGTGTTTCTCCACGAGCAGTGGGTTCATGGTCGTATTAGGGTTCACGCTGAATGAGATGAATGCCATCTTTGCCACCTGCTCTGCTACCACTGCATGGTAAACCGCCTCGTCAGCGTCCTTACCCCAAGTGAAAGGACCATGGTTCTTGACCAGTACTCCTGGAGTATGTACAGGGTTGATGTTGTCTTTCTTGAATCGGTCAACGATGACAACGCCTGTGTTGTATTCGTATTCTGCCATCATATCCTCGGTCATGGCATCTGTGCAAGGGATGCAATCGTGGAAATAATCAGCGTGTGTTGTGCCGATGTTAGGGATGTCCTTGCCAGCCTGAGCCCAAGCTGTAGCGTATGTTGAGTGTGTATGAACCACACCCCCAAGCTCAGGGAAAGCACGATACAAGACCAAGTGGGTTGGGGTATCGGAAGATGGGTTCAAATCACCCTCTACCACCTTGCCTGTCTCCAGGTCGACGACTACCATGTCGCTAGCCTTCATGGTGTCATAGCTTACGCCTGATGGCTTGATGACGACAAGACCTTTTTCACGGTCGATACCACTCACATTACCCCATGTAAAGAGCACGAGGTTATGCTTTACGAGGTCAAGGTTTGCCTTGAACACTTTTTCCTTTAATTCTTCTAACATAATATCCTAAGTTTAAGTTGTTTGTATTTATCTTGTTTGGTTGCCCTCCATCCGGGGGAGGGTTTATGATGTTACTCTCTCAGTCATGGGGAGAGTAGAAGTATTTTCTATTTCAGGTTAAACGAAGGGTCTTCCTCGTAAGCCTTCTTGTTGAAGCGATAGAGGGCAGCACCTCGTTTGGATGTCACTTTGTCGATAAGCTCGGTCTTCTCTATGAAGTCGATGTCCTTGATGCGCTTGCGGAAGTTGCGCTTGTCGATTTCTTCGCCCATTACAGCCTCGAATACATGCTGCAATTGTGTCAGCGTAAAGAGGGCAGGGAGAAGTTTAAAGCTCAGTGGCTCATGGTTGATGCGACGGCGTATTTGCGAAATCGCATTGTTGATCATTGTGTTGTGGTCGGAATAGAGATGTGGCAATTCTTTGAGGCTTACCCATTCGAGTCCGTGCTCCACACGCAGGCGGTCGTCGTAATCCACTACATTGATGAGGGCGCAATAAGCTACTGAGATGACACGCTCTCCTGGGTCACGGTCTGTTCGGCCAAAGGCACCGACCTGTCTGATATAGAGCCCTTTCATGCCTGTAAGTTCCAGGATTACTCTGTTGGCGGCGTCTTCTAGGTTCTCGTTCGCTCCCACGAAACCGCCATAGAGAGACCATTCGCCACGTCCAGGGTCCATCTGGCGTTTGCCAATCAATACTTGTAGGTCATTGCCATCGAATCCGAAGATGATACAGTCTACGGAAACCAAAACCTTGGAGTATTCGTTATAAAATTGCGTCATGGTCTTTGAGTCGTTTGAATGTTTTTGATTATATTTATTAGTTATGCTTTAGGTTATCCTCGGCTGGAGGTATTACCCGCCAGCCAAGGATATAGATATTGTGGGTTCGTGTTTACCAGAAATATGCGTAGAATGCGGCGCAAAGTCCTACTACGACGAGAGTTCCTACGATATCGAACCAATCCCAGCTTTCACTGATAGACTTCTTGAAGTCCTTGGTGAAGGTGATGGCCTCGACCTGCTCCTTGCTTGGTGCAGGAGTAAAGCAACTCACTACAATCATGAAGATGATGAGGAACACGAGCAACCAGCACTCGAATACCAACCAGTTGGTCTGCCAGAACCAAGAGGTGTTCTCCCAGAAGGCTCCGTCCATGGTAGCCTTGCCAGTGTCTGTGATGACATTGGTAACGAGGCGAACCATACCAATGAGGAAGCCGAAGATCATGGTGTACTCACCAGCCTTAGGAGTAATCTTCTTGGAGAAAATACCCATGGCGAATACAGCAACCATTGTAGGAGCCAACAGTGACTGGATGCCCTGGAGGTAGTTGTACAAGGTATCCATCTTCATCATGATAGGCAACCATGCGAATCCGAGGATAACGACAACGACTGTAGCGATTCGTCCTACGAGCACATAGTGTGCCTCAGACATACCCTTCTTGAGAGGCTTGTAGAAGTCCTCGGTGAAGAGTGTGGCGCAGCTATTGAAGAAGGCTGCAAGAGAGGCAACGAGTGCGCAGATGAAACCGATGGTTACGATACCCTTGATACCTGCTGGGAGCACGCTCTTTACCATGATGGCGAAGGCAGCATCAGTATTGTTCATGCTGATGGCACCCTTCTGTGCCAAGGCCGCTGCAATCATGCCAGGAATCAAGAACATGAAGCAAGGCAAAACCTTGAAGAAACCGGCAGCGATGGTACCACGACGAGCACGCTTCATCACAACCTCATTGCTTTCGCCTGGCACCTGACCGAGTACACGCTGAACGATATGCTGGTCGGTACACCAGTACCAGAAACCGATGATGGTGGCACCGATGAACACTACGAAACCTGGATACTCCTGATACATGGAGTCACCAGCTTCCCAGTGGAACATGTGGGTTGTGCCATAGCCGTTGTTTAGTTTTCCGCAGTAATCCATCATGTCAGCCCAACCAGCTGTGATGCTGCCACCACCCAGTGCTGAAAGACCGAGGAAGAGTACCAAGAAAGAACCAATGACGAGGATAGGGGTCTGGATGGTAGAAAGTGTCATCACACCCTTCATACCGCCAAATACGGTGAAGATGGTAGTGAGGATAATCAAACCGATAGCTCCTACCCAGAAGTTCAAGCCCCAGAGATACTCAAAGAAGATACCACCTGTGAGGGCTGTCACGCTCACCTTGGTAAGGATGTAAGCCACGAGGGTGATGATGGAGAGCCATGAACCTGTGCGCTGTGTATAGCGAAACTTCAGGAAGTCTGGCATAGTGATAATCTTGCCAAGCTTGTTGATGAGCAACTGATAGAATGGTACGAACAACCAACCCAAGATGAGGATCATCCAGCCCTGCATCTCCCAGTGTGCCATACCTACACCGCTCTTGGCGCCAGTACCTGCCAATCCGACGAGGTGCTCAGAACCAATGTTGGCAGCGAAGATAGCCATACCAATTACATACCAAGGCTCTCCTTTACCGAAGAGGTAAGCTGATGAGTCTTCACCCTTCTGAGCCTTTCTGTCTTTAACAATTGCATGCCATACGGCCCATATTACGCCTACTACACCAATGGCGAGCACGGCCCAGTCAAGCCATACGAATTCTGTTGAATTCCAATTCATAATTTTGTTTGTTATTGTTTAGATTTTTTGTTTTTATATGTTGCGTCTTTTGATGATGAGAGCGATACTCTCCATGTTCCCGTTGTCAGCTGAGACTGAGAGAACATGGAAAGTGTGGTTTATTTCTTCACGCTGAACTTGTAGGCTAAGTGAGAGTAGTACTTCTCGCCTGGCTTCAAAGTCGCATCTGTCCAACCTTTCACGCCCTGGGTAATCTTGGTAGGAGAGTCTGGGTATTTTTGGCTCTCGAAGCAGACACTTACGTGCTTAGGATACTTGATGCCATGCTTGCATGCGATACCTGTTCCCTGGAAGTTACCGGTGTAGACCTGAATGCCAGGCTCATTGGTGAACACCTCAAGTAAGATGCCTGACTTTGGAGAATAAAGGCTAGCACATACGGTCTTGTCGTCGCCTTTGCCATCCTTGTAAGTATTTAGGCACCAGTTGTGATCGTAACCTGTAGCATTCTTGATTTGGTCAAAGTTGTAGTCAACTTTCTTGCCTATCTCTGTAGGGTTACGGAAGTCCATTGGAGTTCCTTCCACATCCTTAATCTCCCCTGTTGGGATATAGAGCTTGTCGGCAGGGGTGAACTTGTTTGCATTGATATACATCACCTGGTCGAATCCCTCCTTAGATGGGTCGCCATTTAGGTTGAAGTAGCTATGGTTGGTCATGTTCACCACTGTCTCCTTGTCGGTAGTTGCGCCAAATACGATGTCAAGCGTGTTGTCGCCCTTCACTGTATAGGTTGCGGTCGCTGTCACATTACCAGGGAAACCATTTTCCCCATCCTTTGCGTTGATGGTAAAGGTGACGGAAGAGTCATTCTTTGCCGTAATGTCATATACTTGGTTAAGCCATCCGGTGCTGCCGCCACCATGCAGGCAGTTTCCGTTGTCGTTTGGCTTCAAGTTATAGGTCTTGCCATTGAGCTGGAGCTTAGCGTTCTTGATACGATTGGCATAGCGACCTACGGATGAACCATAGTCTGATGGGCTGTTGAGGGTGTCGGCGTACTGATGGATGTTGTCGTAGCCAAGAACGACATCAGTAGGCTTACCGTCTTTGTTCGGTACAGAGATGGAAACAACGCGCCCACCATAGTTGGTGAGGCAAACTTCCATGCCGTTGGCATTCTTAAGAGTTACCAACTCTGTCTTCTTCCCAAGTACGGTAGAATCGAAATCTGCAGGATTCAAACCGGACTGTGTAAGACTAGCATTGTTGCTTGAAGAACAAGCTGAGAGGGTCGCAATTGCAGCGAAACCAGCTCCCATAAAAAGGTTCTTTACGTTACTCATTTTTAGGCTGTTTTATATTGTTTATTCTATTTTGGGTGTAAAATTACAATTTTATTTTGAAACCGCAAGGGTTTTACCTGACTTTTTTCATGTTGAAGTGTCTTTTTAACACTATTTGTGCTTAGATGCTTGTTTTTGTCTGGAAAATGGCTCTGTTTATAAGAAAAGGGCACAACAAATTGTCTTTTACAATTCGTTGTGCCCTTGATTCTTTTCCTCATGTTATAAAGGATGTACATACGGCAAATAAGCCTTACGTATATTACCTTATATAATATGAAGTCTATTTTGCTTTAGCTGCTAAAGCTAAAATCCAAATAGGTCGCCTTGGAATTAGCAAACTTTGCGTGAACCTTCAGAGATGACTACTGGATATACTTCAGGCTCATGACCATACTTGGCATTAAACTTAGCCTTCACATCCTCTACGAACTTATCGTAGATGTCATCCTTTACCAAGTTGATGGTGCAACCGCCAAAGCCACCGCCCATGATACGGCTACCAGTGACTCCATCTTCCTTGGCAACATCATTCAAGAAGTCAAGCTCCTCGCAGCTTACCTCGTATTCCTTGCTCAAGCCATAGTGGGTCTCGTACATCTTCTGGCCTACAGTCTCGTAGTCGCCCTTTTCGAGAGCATCGCAGACTGCTAGGACACGGTCCTTTTCGCCCAATACGAAGTGGGCACGGCTGTAATCCTCTTCTCCTACTTCTGAGCGAACTTCCTCGAGCTGCTCCCAGGTACAGTCACGGAGTGTCTCAAACTTAGCCTCTGGGTGCTTGGCAGCGATATGCTTTACTACATTCTCGCAAGAGTTACGGCGGTCATTGTATGGAGAACCTGCCAACTCGTGCTTTACCTTAGAGTTTACCAAGCAGAGCTTGTAGCCCTTAGGCTCGAATGGGAAGTACTCAAACTCACGGCTGTTGCAATCTAGGCGCATCAACTTACCTTCCTTGCCAAATACTGAGGCAAACTGATCCATGATACCGCAGTTTACACCGATATACTTATGCTCTGTAGCCTGTCCTGCCAAAACGAGATCCCATTTAGAAACCTTGTTGTCACCGAAGAGATCGTTGAGTGCAAAAGCGAAACAACTTTCCAAAGCGGCAGAAGAAGACATGCCTGCGCCGAGAGGTACATCGCCATAGAAGGCGGCATTGAATCCCTTGACATCAACACCGAGAGCCTTCATCTCCTGGCTGATGCCATAGATATAACGTGCCCACGATGCACGAGGTCCCTGTGGATCGTCCACCTTAAACTCCACGCGGTCTTTCAAGTCGATGGAGTAGAGCATTACTGTATTCGTGCCGTTTGGACGAATCTCTGCCATGATACCTTTGTCTACAGCACCTGGGAATACGAACCCACCGTTGTAGTCTGTGTGCTCACCGATGAGGTTGATGCGACCTGGAGACATATAAATATTACCTGTCTTACCATCGAAATGCTTGATGAAGCGGCTTCTTACTTTTTCAATATCCATAATTAGTTTAGTTTTGATTGTTGTTAAAAATAATTGTTTGAAGATTTGCTAAGTTTACTAAGCCTCTCCTTTGGAGATAGAGGCTAAGTATATTTGAATGTACTTTAAGTATGAACTACTTACATGCTCATACTTAAAGTTTTAGTTGATTATTTAATCGGTTATTCCACAGGGATGTCCTTGTTGATGTTCTTGCAACCTGCAACGGCATAGAAGAACATGTAAGCCATGCTTACCAATGGAACAATGTAGCTGATCATGTAACTAGCATTGTCGGCAATGAAGTTCTGTACCAATGGCATCAGACCACCACCAACAACCATCATCATAAAGATTCCTGAAGCCTGGGCAGTGTACTTGCCGAGGCCTTCGGTCGCGAGGTTGAAGATAGAAGACCACATGATAGAGGTGCAAAGACCACAAAGAACCAAGAACATGGCTGCGATAGGCACAGTTACCATCTGGAATGAAGTACCAGTAAATACTGGCATTTCGATAGTGGTAGACTTACCCAAGACAACAGCGAGGACAATGAAAATCATACCTACTCCGTTGGCAACCATCATCATGGTGCGGCTTGATACCTTGTCGGCAATGAAACTAGAGAGCAAACGGCCGACCAACATCAGCAACCAGTATGTTCCGGCTACAAAGCCGCCAATAGCTGCGGCGTTTGCCAAGGCTGAGCCATTGATGAAACCACCACCATTTGCTGTGGTATCAGAGATGTAGAAGTTCAATGTTCCAGGTATGCCTACCTCGACACCTACATAGACGAAGATAGCGATAACGCCGAGGTTAAAGTGACGGAATGCCCATGGAGAGTGCTCGAACACAGTCTTGTCGGTTGTCTTGCCCATCTCTGGATCCTGAATAGGAATAAAGTTCAGGATGATGAAAGCTGCAGCGAATACAGCAAGGGCAATGTAGAGCACGAGGTTGACATCCACCATCTTGGTGTTGGCTGTTACGGTACCGATGAGGGCACCTACAAGCATTGGGGTTAAAGTACCAGACAAACTGTTGAGCGTACCACCGATGAGGTTCAGCTGGTTACCACGGTTACCGCCGCCACCCAGAAGGTTCAGCATAGGGTTAACCACAGTGTTGAGAATACAAACAGCGAAACCTGAGATGAAGGCACCAAACAAGTAAACGGCAAAGCCGCTAACGTCGGCACCAAATTTACCTGAGAGGAACTGGATGAGTACGCCTACAAAACCTGTAGCGATACCTGTGAGCGCTGACTTCTTGTAGCCAATCTTGGTAAGCAGCTTGCCCGCAGGGATACCCATGAAGAGATAAGCCAAGAAGTTCATGGCATTACCGAGCATACCAATCATGTTGGCGCTACCGCTGTCGGCGAATACATTTTTCCAAATCACTCCGATAGGAGCTGCCAAGTTCGTAACAAACGAAATCATGGCGTAAAGAAACATCATCGTAATAATAGCGATGATATTACCATTTTTGTTTTGGTTTTCCATTTTTTTTGATAGTTGATATTTGTTTATGTTATTGTTTATTCAAAAGATTGTTATTTGCTGTAACATAATAGATTATGATTCATACAAATACGAGGAAATGGAGCAGTCGCATTTTCCTCATTGGCTCAGCAGCTGCTCCACTTATATTCTTTCTTATGATTGCTTATTTGTCAACACCAAACTTGTAGATAGTCTTCTGGGTGTATGTCTCGCCTGGCTTCAAGCGTACACTTGGGAAGTATGGGCGGTTAGGTGAATCTGGGAAGTGCTGTGCCTCAAAGCAGACAGCACTGCGGCGTGGGAATGTGGCTCCATGCTGTCCAGAGATACCAGCGAGGAAGTTGCCGGTGTACATCTGCAAACCTGGCTCGGTGGTATAAACCTCCATGGTACGGCAGCTAACAGGATCCTTGATGCGAGCGGCGAAGCTCAATTCACCTTCTTCTTTCTTGTTCAATACATAGTTGTGGTCGTATCCCTGACCATTCTTGATCTGCTCGTCATCGGCATTGATGTCTTGACCGATTGGCTTAGGAGTACGGAAATCGAATGGTGT
This sequence comes from Lachnospiraceae bacterium, assembly GCA_963604545.1. Classification (GTDB taxonomy): domain Bacteria; phylum Bacteroidota; class Bacteroidia; order Bacteroidales; family Bacteroidaceae; genus Prevotella. The sequence continues at coordinate 15,457 of CAVCRI010000033.1, forward strand.
GCCTTCCACCTTAAGAATCTCTCCGGTAGGGATAGATACCTTGTCGATAGGGAGGTAGAAGTCTGCATTTACCTCGCAAATAATATTGTCGATGGTAGGTGTAGGGTTACCGATACCCTGAATTGAGAAGAATCCGTGGTTTGTAAGGTTAACGATAGTCAACTTGTTGGTAGTAGCCTGATACTTGATGACCAACTCATTGTCATCTGTCAAGGTATAAGCTACCCAGACATCCATCTCGCCAGTGAAGCCTTCCTCACCGTAAGGGCTGGTATATTTCAATACCACAGCGTTGTCACTCATGCGAGTTGCGTCCCATACATGCTTGTGGAAACCTGTAGGTCCTCCATGCAAATGGTTAGGACCATCATTGCAAGCGAGTTGGTACTCCTTGCCGTGGAGAGCGAACTTACCTTCCTTGATACGATTGCCATAGCGGCCAATCAAGACACTCAAGAATGGCTCTGGGGAGTTGATGACATCCTGGATGTTATCATGGCCCTGGATAAGGTTGGCATAGTTGCCGTCCTTGTCAGGCATCATAATAGCTACGATGGCACCACCATAGTTTGTAACAGCAACTTCGTTACCTTGGTTGTTCTTTAACACGAAGAGGTCAGTCTTCTTACCGTTTACTGTGGTCTGAAAATCTTCTCTTTTCAAACCGCACTTATTTGCTGGTTCTGTATTCATAATATCTCATTTATTTTAGTTACCTTACTTTGTTTTAAAGTAATGTACTGCAAAGTAACTAAAAAAAAATGAGTATTACAAATTATTTGGCAATTATTTGATTTAAAAAAACTAAAAATGTATTAACCCAGTAAGTCGGCCACAACGTAACTAGAGCCTCCGACGAATATGAAATCCTCTTTATTTGCATTGGTCTTTGCTGCGCTAAATGCTTCTTTTACAGTATGGTATAGCTCTCCGCGCAAGCCGTGCTTGAGTGCCAATTCGCTCAATTTTTCAACTGGGATGGCACGATGTGTGCTGGCTTGGGTCCAATAGAAGATTGTGCCGTTTTTTGGCAAAAGTTGCAAAACATGGTCTACATCCTTGTCGTCTACCATTCCAAACACAATATGCTTGGTCTTGCCTGGGGTCGCCTCTATCTGTTTCGAAAGATATTCCCATCCGGCCAGATTATGCCCCGTATCGCAGATGATGAGTGGTTGCTCGCCTAGCTTTTCCCAGCGTCCCCTGAGCCCAGTCAACTCGCAGACATGGCAGAAGCCTTGCTTGATGCTATCGTCACTGATGTCTACATCTTGGTTGCGCAATACCTTGATGGCTGTAGCGATGGTGTTTGCGTTCTTGGCTTGATAGGAACCTTTCAGCTCCATGTCTACTTGCCATGGGTTTGGCTCGGCAAGATGCAGTGGGGAGTTGTTTCTCTTTGCAGCCTCTTTGAAGACAGGAAGTGTCTCGTCGGTATATTCTCCTATCACAACAGGTACGTTTGGCTTGATGATGCCTGCTTTCTCACCTGCTATCAGTGGCAAGGTGTTGCCTAGGAATTGGGTGTGGTCAAAGCTGATGTTGGTGATGATAGATAGGATAGGGGTGATGATGTTCGTACTGTCGAGGCGTCCGCCCAAGCCAACTTCGATGACAGCGTAATCTACCTGTTGCTCTGCAAAGTATTGCAGTGCCATTATCGTGGTCAGCTCGAAGAAGGATGGATGGAGGGGTTCGAAGAACTTGCGGTTCCTCTCAACGAAGTCTACGACATATTGCTTGCTTACCATCTCGCCATTGACACGGATTCGCTCGCGGTAGTCAACGAGGTGTGGCGAGGTGAAAAGTCCTACCTTGTAGCCCTGGCTCTGGAGAATGGCGGCAATGGTGTGAGAGCAGGAGCCTTTGCCGTTGGTACCTGCGATGTGGATGGTCTTATATCTGGTGTGTGGATGATTGAAATGGGCATCCAGTGCTTTGATAGTGTCTAGGCCAGGCTTATATGCTGTGGCTCCTTCTTTCTCAAACACAGGTGTGCTGCGAAACAGATAGTCTGTTGTCTCTTGGTAATTCATCTTGTATGGTTATTTCTTATATGGATACTTATGTTATTCATTGATAGATATGCCTAGCGGACAATCCCTGGCACCGGTCTGAACCAAATGCTAGGGATTGCCCGCTTATGATGCCATGCCGCGGAAGCCGGCTTGTTACTTGAAGAGATTCTTCAGACTTTCGAAGATTGACTTCTTTTCTGCGTTGTCAGCCTTGAAGTTCTCGCACTCCTTGAACTTCTTGACAAGTTCTTTTTCTTCCTTGTTGAGCGACTTTGGTATATAGACTGTGATGTTGACGATGATGTCGCCTCGGCCATAGCCATAGCCCTTGATGGCAGGCATACCCTTGCCACGGAGTCTAACCTGTTTGCCTGGCTGGGTGCCTGGCTCGATTTTGATGGTTGTGTTTCCTTCGAGAGTAGGAATCTCCACTTCGCCTCCCAAGACGGCAGTCGAGAAGTCGAGTACGAGGTTGTAATAGAGGTCCTTGTCTTGGCGCTCGAACACATCGCTCTTTTCTACGTGTACGATAACCTGGAGGTCTCCATTTACGCCATTATGCTTGCCTGCGCCACCCTTGCCCGGTACAGTGACAACCATGTTGTCGTCTACGCCGGCAGGGATGTTGATTTCTACTACTTCCTCGCCCTGCACGATGCCTTCGCCACCACAAACGTGGCATTTGTCCTTGATGACATGGCCTTCGCCATGGCAAGTAGGGCAGGCTGCCTGTGTCTGCATGGTGCCAAACATGGAGCGTACGGTGCGCACGGTGTAACCTGTGCCGTGGCAAGTAGGGCAAGTTTCTGGCTGAGTGCCATTTTCGCATCCACTTCCATGACAAGCACTACAGGTAACATCCTTGCGAATCTTAAACTTCTTGGTTACGCCGGCAAATGCTTCCTGAAGGGTGAGTTTAGCTTGCACACGAAGGTCGCGACCCTGGTATTGCGGAGCTTGTGCTCCGCCGCCGAAGCCACCAAAACCTCCACCAAAGCCACTATGGCCTCCAAAGATGTCGCCAAACATGGAGAAGATGTCGTTCATGTCCATGCCAGCTCCGCCACCGAAGCCACCGAAACCTGCGCCTTGTGGACCATCGAATCCGAACTGGTCGTATTGTTGGCGCTTTTGAGGGTCGCGGAGTACATCGTAGGCTTCCGCTGCCTCCTTGAATTTCTCCTCAGCCTCCTTGTTTCCAGGGTTGCGGTCTGGGTGGTATTTGATGGCAATCTTTCGATATGCCTTTTTTATCTCGTCTTCAGATGCCTGCTTGTCCACGCCCAGCACCTCGTAATAGTCTCTCTTAGCCATTTCTGATTTATTCTTGGATTTTTTTATACATTATATATATATGACAATTCAGGCCAAACTACTAGAAGTTAGTTTGCCCTGAATAATCTTAGTCTTTATTGGCCCACGGCTACTTTGGCGTGGCGAATCACCTTATCGTTGAGTGTGTAGCCAGACTGCACGCAGTCGATGATTTTTCCCTTTTTGTCGTCTCCCATGCCTGGTACCATGGCTATAGCCTCGTGGTAATCAACATCGAAGTCCTTGTCGTTGGTGTCAATCTTTTTAACGCCCAAGCTCTCAAGCGATTTCACGAACTTGTTGAAAATCATCTTGACACCTTCCTTGATAGCCTTAGGGTCCTCGCTCTTGTCGGCAAGGGCACGCTCAAAGTCGTCAAGTACAGGCAGGATGGCAGAAATGGTCTTCTCGCCACCATTCATGATGAGTTCTGCCTTCTCCTTGAGGGTACGTTTGCGATAGTTCTCAAACTCGGCTGTCTTATAGAGCAATTGCTTCTTCAAGTCCTCGATTTCCTTTTGAGCCCTCTCCAAAGGGGCTTCGTTCTCTGACTTATTGTCAGCCTCTTTTGCAGAGCTGTCAGCATTTTCGTCTGTCTCTTTGTCAGCCTTCTCTTCCTCAGCTTTATTACTTTCTTGTGTATTGGCAGCCTGCTGCTCGTTCTGTTCTTCTTGATTCTGCTTGGCGTTGCCGTCTTCTATATTAATTTTCTTTTCTTTTGTCATAGTCTTAAACCTTGTTTATTAATTGTTACAAAATAATTTTGTTGTCAACGGACAAAAAGTGTGCCAACTCAATTCACATCGAGTTGGCACCAATTCTAAGTCAATGGGAGCCTTGCAGTCCCATATTAGACATTCCTTTTTAAAATCTCTTTTTCCTTATGATAACCCGTACATTTTTGCCTTCTGCTCCTTGATAGCCTCGTCATAGATATACTCATCGTATGACATCAGCTTGTCGATGGTGCCTGATGGGGTCAACTCGATGATGCGGTTGGCTACGGTGTTGATGAACTCGTGGTCGTGGCTAGAGAAGAGGATGTTACCCTTGAATGCCACCAAGTTGTTGTTGAAAGCCTGGATGCTCTCCAAGTCCAAGTGGTTGGTAGGAGTGTCGAGAATCAAACAGTTGGCGTTCTGCAGCTGCATGCGAGCAATCATACATCTCATCTTCTCGCCTCCGGAAAGCACGTTCACCTTCTTCAGTACTTCCTCACCGCTGAATAGCATACGACCGAGGTAACCCTTCATGGCGACCTCATTGCCTGGACCATACTGGCTCAACCAGTCTACGAGATTCTTGTCGCTCTGGAAGAATGCGGTGTTGTCGAGAGGCAGGTAGGCAGTGGTGATGGTTACACCCCATTTGTATTCACCAGCGTCAGCCTTGCGGTTGCCGTTGATAATCTCGAAGAGGGCGGTCATCGCCTTAGGGTTGTGCGAGAGGAATACCACCTTCTCACCCTTCTCGATGTTGAAGTTCACGTTGTCGAAGAGCACTGTTCCGTCCTCGTCGACTGCCTTCAGGCCCTCAACCTCAAGAATCTGGTTGCCTGGCTCACGGTCCATCTGGAAGATGATGCCTGGGTACTTGCGGCTAGAAGGGCGAATCTCTTCCACGTTCAGCTTCTCCAGCATCTTCTTGCGAGATGTGGTCTGCTTGCTCTTTGCCACGTTGGCAGAGAATCGACGGATAAACTCCTCCAACTGCTTCTTCTTTTCCTCGGCCTTCATCTTCTGGTTCTGAGCCTGACGGAGAGCCAATTGTGAACTCTCATACCAGAAAGAGTAGTTGCCGGCAAACATGGTGACCTTGCCAAAGTCGATGTCGACAGTCTGAGTGCTGACGGCATCGAGGAAGTGACGGTCGTGGGAAACCACGAGTACGGTCTGCTCGATATTGCTCAAGTATTCCTCAAGCCACTCTACCGTGTCGAGGTCCAAGTCATTGGTAGGCTCATCGAGCAAGAGGTTGTCTGGGTTTCCGAAGAGAGCCTTTGCCAACATTACGCGCACCTTCTCTGTATTGGAGAGCTCACCTACGAGCTTGTCATGCAATTCTTCTTTTACGCCGAGGTTCTGGAGTAACTGGGCGGCGTTGCTTTCAGCTTCCCAGCCATTCATCTCTGCGAACTTTAGCTCCAGGTCGGCAGCACGGTTGCCATCTTCCTCTGTCATCTCAGGCTTGGCATAGAGGCGCTCGCGCTCCTTCATGTTCTCCCAAAGAGGCTGATGGCCCATGAGTACGGTGTCCATCACGCGGTACTCATCATATTTGAAGTGGTCCTGTTCCAATACGGAGAGGCGTTCGCCAGGTCCCATCTCTACGGTACCCTTGTTTGGCTCAAGATCGCCGCTGATGGCACGCAAAAGGGTAGACTTACCGGCGCCATTCGCACCAATCACACCGTAAATGTTGCCGTGAGTGAACTTGAGGTTTACATCTTTGTAAAGCACTCTCTTTCCGAATTGGATTGCAAGATTTGTTACTGTAATCATTCTTTGTTATCTGTTTCTTGTTCTTTCTGTTGTTTTGAAATTCGCTGCAAAGTTACAAAAAAATAATTGGAAATCAGAAATATAGAGTATAAAAGTGTTTAATTTTTAGTTAAAAGTAGTACGTTTCTTTGTCATTTACCCGAAAATGGCTACTTTTGCAATCCAAAAAGCAATTTTAATAAGAGATATAACAATATTAAAATATGAGATATAACAACGATCGTAACAATAGGAATAGCCGTGGGGGCTCTAGTTATGGCCATGCCAACGACTACGACAAGTATACCGTGGGCAAGCCCGCCCCTCTCCTGGAATGGTTGCTCGAAAACCTGAAGGGACAGAGCAAGACCAAGATTAAGCAGACTTTGCAGGGTCATGGCATACGGGTGGACGGAAAGACGGTCACTCAGTTTGACTATCCGCTCAAGCCGGGCATGAAGATAAGTGTGAGCAGGACGAAGAAGAACCTGGAGACCTTCAAGAGCCGTTATCTCAAAATCGTATATGAGGATCGCTATCTCGTGGTGGTCGAGAAGAACGTCGGAATCCTTAGCATGGCTGCGGGACATTCCACTCTCAACGTGAAGACGGTGCTCGACGATTACTTCCACAAGACTCGCCAAAACTGCCAGGCGCACGTGGTGCATCGCCTGGACCGTGATACCTCTGGGCTCATGATTTATGCCAAGGATAAGCAAACGGAGCTCGCCCTAGAGGATGATTGGCACCACAACGTTTATGACCGCCGATATGTCGCACTGGTTTCCGGCGAGATGGAGGAGGACGAGGGAACTGTCGCTAATTGGCTGAAAGACAACAAGGCTTATATCACCTTCGCGAGCAATACCGACAATGGCGGCAAGTATGCCGTTACCCATTTCCGCACCTTGCAGCGCACCACCGAGCATTCGCTCGTGGAGTTTAAACTGGAGACAGGCAGAAAGAATCAGATTCGCGTCCATACGGCAGACATGGGACATCCTGTATGCGGCGACATCAAGTATGGCAATGGCGACGACCCTTGCGGCCGTCTTTGTCTCCATGCTTACGTGCTGTGTTTCTATCATCCTGTCACTCACCAGCCCATGGAGTTTGAGACTCCCATACCTGCGGAGTTCCGCAAGGCGATGAAGCAGTAACCTGAATTACTCTTTTATAAATCAAGATAATAAAAATGGAAAATTTCACATATTATGTGTTTGCCCTGGCAGTGTTGGTCGTGGGCTTGCTGGTTGTCAAGAAGGTGGCCACTTGCATGATCAAGATGATGGTAGGGCTCGTGATGGTGGCAGTGCTTGCCATCGCTTATTGGCTCTATTTCTGTTAGCGAAATCCAATCATCATTAGTAGGTATTCGGCAAAAACATCATTTCTAGGTATTGCAGCTTATGAAAAAAAGTCGTACCTTTGCAACCGCAAACGAGAGTTAACGGTTTGAAACTTTTAGATAGATTAGATTAAAGATGAATATGAATCTTGTTCGCTAATAGAAATAATTCATAATGTTTTTGTATAATATGTATAGGG
>CAVCRI010000034.1:0-22513 GCA_963604545.1 Lachnospiraceae bacterium
ATTTGCGTGCAAAGTTACGACTATTTATCGTAACAGCCAAACATTTACGCAACTATTTAACACAAAATGTGGGACTTTGGAAATGAATACAGAAAAACACCATCTTTGGATATTACAAAAGGTCGGTCGAGCCTCACGGCTCAACCGACCTTACACGACTAACATCATTTCGGTTAATCTTATATATGATAAAACCTAAACTAATGTTCTTATGTTATCTATATCACTTAACCTATCGGTGGAACGATAGGCTTTGTGAAACCTTCTATAAAGACAAACCTAATATTCCTAGACATTATAGGATGTCCTGTTGACTCATCTATTATGCTTATAGAAAACTCAAAGAGGTCTGTATTACCATTCTGCCCCATATAAGCAAAATCAGTACCTGGTTGAACCTGAAGCACTTCATCACCATACCCTCGCAAAATTTTCCACTCATAATGATATCCTTCTGGCAATGATTCCATTTTTATTCCAGCCACACAAGCCTTCTTTGGAAAGCCATTTTCTTCCAATAAAGTGTAAGTTCCATCATAAGCGCTAGTATTGTATACACCTTCCAAAGAGAAGCTATTGGCACTTTGAAAATCACCTGATGCATGTACTAGAAATGGGACAAAACTCATTAAAAATAAAAATAGATACTTTTTCATCACATTCTATTTATTATTTTTTTGTTGAAATCATTAAACACTTGGAACTACATTCCTGAGCCATTCTTCAAACCATCTGCAAAGCCACCATAAGCACGCTTACGGTCATACTGTAAAGTCCAGAGGCCTACAGGTTCGCCCTTACGCCAACCAGAATTTGCTGGTGAATCTGTTATACACCACTGAGTAATGCCATAACGCTGGGCTGCAGGGATAATCTCGAAATACTTCTCGATGATAAACTGATAGAAGGAAGCTAAGTTCTTCTGCTGTTCATCGGTCATATTCTCTGTCATCACCTTATTGCCTGAAGCATCCAAATAGCCCATATCAAGCTCAGAAACCTTACAGAGTTTGCCTGTAGCTGCCATCAATTCATACATCTTGACGATATGCTCCTCACGACTCTTCTGTTCGTCCTCATTCTCGGAATAAGCAACGTGCATCTGACTGGCAACACCATCAATCTTGGTTACACCATCAGCCTCCCAACGCTTAATCCACTCTGCGAGACTCTTCATCTTCTTGTTGTCATCCCAGAAAGATTCGAGGTTATAGTCGTTGATGAATAGCTTCAACTGCGAAGCATCGCCATTGTGCTCGGCAAAGTGCTTGCGGGCAGAAGCCACAGCTGTACGAACATAGTCAAGGTCGCCCATGTAATCCTGCCAGTAGAAGCAATTCCGCTTGTCCTCATCGGTAACAGTATTACGAGTAGCCGACTGGAGGTCATAGAAGCCATCACCATCTTTATCAACACCAGAGATTGCCTCATTGACAACATCCCATGCAACAACCTTTCCGTCACAAGCCTCCATCATGCCATCAATCCAGGTATCCATAGCATTTGTAAGGGTCTCCTTTGGACTAGGGGCATCAGGATCTACTGTTGGAGCAGGATCATCAGCTCTTTCCAATGTATAATTAACCCAACTTGGCTTAGACCATCCAGACATATTATCATCAAAAGAACCATTATCAATGTAATTCTTACCCGAAGCATCAAGAAGTTGGATGTCATCAAACCACAAATCTCCCCCAAAGGTACCAAAACAAAACTGAATCTGTCTTATCTCATGCCCATCATCACCATTGGTTTTAAAGGAAGATTTAATTTCCTTCCACTCTGTTGTTGCCGAAACGGATGGTGTTGGCCAATACTGGGCACCACCATTAAAGAGAGGCCAACAGGTTATATTGTAATCTGCACTACCCATGGTTTTCATCACCAAAGTATACTCTGTATTTTTCTGTAAAGCTTCAGTGAGATCTACAGTCACAGACCAATCCCAAACATTAGCCTTTGCCTCTGACGTATTCATATGGAGCACATAATTTTTCTTACTACCTGCAATCAATCCCTTTAAATAACCATTCTGCTGCTGAGAATGCCAAGCAAGCGTATGACCAAAGATAGTCATATTATATGCTGAAGCTGCTTCAACAAATTTCTTTACCAAAGAGAAGTCCATACTACCATCAGACTTTACACAAGATGCATACTTCATGGCGTTGCCAGCAGTCATCTCGTCGAAATTAGCATTAGCTAATCGGCAATCAATTTTGCTATCCACATAATTCTGAGCTCCGACACCGATACCCAACTTGAAGTTAGGATTGGCAGTACGGTCCACGTATGTCTTCAAAGCATCATAATCGTTCAAGTAAGCCAGATTCTTAAGACTGTCTGTGTGGTCAGCAAAGAAGTCTGACAAGTCGCCATCTGCACAGCCCGTCATCGTGAGGGCTGCCGCAGATAAAGCGATACTATAGAATATTTTCTTGTTCATGATTCTATCTTTAATTATTGATTATAGGTTACATCAAACAACTGATAATTGTTCTGATGGTCACGGAACACAAGAATGTCCTTGCAAGTATACTTCTTGACATGTGTTACACCGAGATCGGTGTAGGTATAAGTCACGGTATAGTCAAGGGTCATCTGGTCGCGGTCCATATCGCCCCAAGCCTTCTTTGCGCCCTTGTACTCCCACTTGCCAGAACCAGTTACCGTATAAGAATACTTGCCACCATTGCCAGAGCCAGGGATGTCTATCTCATCATTGCTCTCAGCAGAGGCTGCAACATTGCCATTCTCATCCACTTTCAAGATAAGATTTGCATTCAAGGTTGCTGTAGTAGACTCACCATTTTCCTTTGTCACGTTTACTATCGTGGAGAGAGGATACTTGGCAGTATTCAAGTCCAGGGAAGTCATGTAGCGAATATCATTCTTCTCAAGATACTCCGCCTCACGCTTCACCTCTGAAGTTGTTCCGTCCAAATCGATGACATCAGTACCATGGCTAATCCATGCACCATGGTAAGCATTTTTGAAAGTTACCGCACAAAGAGTATAGTTCTTAGGAGCTACATTCCAGTCGCTTGCTTTTTGGAGGATAGGGTTCTCTACGTTCTCCTTCTTCTGGCCGCTCAGGATGGAATCGTTTCCGGCATCAAGCATACGAATAGGAATCACATAGTTTGTCTCCAGAGCCTTAGGGTCTGCAAAGAAAGCATCCGTAAGCTGCACTTCCACTCCTCCCGTCATTTCACCAGCAGGAATGGTAATGTAGTCACTGGCCAACTGATAATACTCAGCTGGCATTGCAAGCACAGGCTTACCATTGTCAGCAAATGTCAAGCCATCACAGAGACTATTGTCTACAGTTATCTTTACCTTATGCTCACCCTTCAGGTTACGGTCGCCACCCAAGGTTGCCTTGATAACGAACTTGTGTTGGTTGTCATCATCCGTAAGATAAACATCATCACCCATCTGGATGTTGCGCACATATCTCTGATTAGCGAAATAGACGGTCTGATAGTCGTAGTTGTCAAACTCTACATCACCATTCTCGCAAGAGGTTGCGAAGAACATGGCACAAGCCGCCAACATTGACAATATAATCTTTTTCATTGTTTACTTCTTTTAGTTTAAGTTTCATTTTCCTATTACCATCCCTTATTCTGTTTGAGTTCTGAGAACTTCAACACTTCAGAATAAGGAATTGGACCATAGTTCATATAATCCTTGTAGTCGCGAGTATCCACGTCGATGACGCTGTAGGTACCCTTCTCCTTGTTGATGCTCATACCCTTCGCTGTCTCATTGAGGTCGAGGTTCCAACGGCGCAAGTCCCAGAAGCGGAAGCCTTCGAAGGAGAGTTCGATACGGCGCTCATTGCGAATCAACTCACGCATTTTGTCCTTGCTCTGTGCACACTCCTCCAAGTAAGCGTCAACGCCACCTACACCAATACCAGCACGCTGGCGGATAGCCTTGATGACATCATAGGCAGAATAAGCATGCCCACCATTTGCCTTAGGACCGTAAGCCTCATTGGCAGCCTCTGCATATCCCAAGAACATCTCAGTATAGCGGATGCGTGGGTTGTAATGATACTGCTTGCTGGTCGACTTAGGGTCAAGGTTGATGTCTGAGCGGAGCAACTTTCTCAAGTAATAGCCTGTACGAGTAGAAGAACCACTCAACTTATTGAGTGCATCCTGCGTTGTTCCATCAACCGCAGTCTCGATAGCCTTGTTTGCAGTACCTTGCTTTTCTCCATTATAGAGTACATACTTAGCCAAGCGAGGGTCACGGTTAGCGTATGGATTGCTGGCATCATACTTAGCATCCTCTGCTGTGATAGGATAGCCATTCAGCATAGGGAAAGCATCCACGAAGTTCTGGGTAGGATTGATACGTCCCTTACCATAGATAGATGGTGGATAGTTGTCGCTCTCCAAGTCATTACTTTGGCTCTTTTCGCCACGCCACATCACCTCCTTAGGGCAATTGCCTCCTGTAAGAGATTCTATTTCCGCAGTGTTGCAATACCATGTGCCACCATTTGCATCCATGCCAGATACGCCGCCGATACGGTCAAGCACCTTGGCGAAATTGTCGGCTGCGGTCTGGTAGCTTGCACCTGAAGCACCGTAAGCAGGACTTGCTGCGAGCAGAGCTGCTTTGGCACGGAAAGCCTCAACATACTTGCCACACATACGACCAATAAAGTTTTCACCAAACACACGGTTGTACTGAGCTACCGTAGCACCCTGCTGCTTATATTTGGCTGGAATCTGACTTTCATCAGAGATGGCAGCATACTCAGTTGGCAACAATTCGAGTGCCTTGTCGCAATCGTCGTTGATAGCCTGAATGCACTCTGCGAATGTATTACGAGGAATATTGAAGTTGGTGTTCATATCCTCTGGTTCAGTTACGATAGGCACACCGAGCAAGTTGCCATCTGCATCCATACCACCATGGGCACGGAGCAAATAGTACATGTACATGGCACGAAGCCCATAGGCCTCACCTTTCTCACGGTCATTATACATTGTAGCTGCCATCTCATCCTTAGCCCAAGCCACCTTGTCGGCATTGGCTAGGAAGAGATTGATATACATGATGGCAGAACGGCAAGAAGTCCAGCTATCCGCAGGGTTGCTGTTTGCTGTCCAAGAGCCAGCAGCAATCTTGCGCCAGCTATTGGAAGCATCATTGCTCACGGCATCGTCGGTAGCCACCTCAGAGAATGGGTAAGAGCCACAAGGGATGCGGGTGTAAGCATTGCCCAAGATGCCTTCGGCATAGCTTGGGTTTTGGTACATATACTCCATGCCCAGATTGTTCTCGATGGCAGGCTCGAAGAGATCATCACAACTTGCCAATGTCATCGAAAGGGCTAGAGCTGATAATATAATTGACTTTTTCATACAATTACTATGTTTACAAGTTTACTTTAAAACCGATGTTATAGCTTCTGCACTGAGGAGCTGCACCTACATTGGTCTCCAGATATTTACGTTCTGGCGAGATGGTGAGCAAGTCTGTTCCATAGAAATAGACAGACAAGCCCTTCACCCATGTATTGTCGCTAAACAAACTGGCTGGGAGATCGTAAGTCAACTGAACCTTGTCCAGATAGAAAGCATCCGTTTTGTATGTCCAGAAATCTGATGATACGAAGTTCAACTCTCCACCTTCCGTGGTCAGGCGTGGATAAGTAGCTGTGGCTGCCGTTTCCTTAGTCCAACGTCCACGAACGATTTCGGAGTATTTTCCATCACCATAAACCCAACTGGTCAAATCGTTCTTTATACCCATGGCACCTACGTTTCCGCTACCTACCATGAAGAGTGTAAAACCTTTCCACTTAGCTGTAAAGTTGAGACCATAGGTAAAGTCTGCACCGTAATGCCCAATCACTACCTGGTCTTTGCTATCAATGATACCATCACCGTTCATATCCTGATATTTCAAGTCACCAGGCTTGGTATTGTTGTTTATTTTGGCAGAGTTGGCTACATCTTCCTCATCCTTAAAGAAGCCTAAGCACTTATAACCTCTCAAGGCATCTGAGCGCTGTCCTTCTTGCTTCAACCAGTCGTACTCTACGTTCTCTGATGTGCGAGTGTTCTTGGAGGTCTTGTGATAGCCCACCATTCCGAGAGACAAGTCCACTTCGCCTAGCTTCTTATGGAGATTGACACCAAACTCATATCCTGTGTAGCGAATGTTGTTATAGTTCTCATTAGGAATGAAGGAAGACTCTGGCCAGTATGTATGATAGTAGCTAGGATATCTGTTGGCTGCTGTGGTGATGAAGCCGTTCATGTTATCTACATAATAATCGGCTGTCAACTTCACATCGCCATTGAACAAGCTAGCATCCAAACCTACACGGAACTCCTTGCGCTTGATGAAGCCTAAGTCGTAGTTGGCAGCTCGGCGAGAATCTGAAGTCTGGAACGAATTATGAGCATCGCTCCAACCCCACCAGGTACCTGTGGATGTGAAGATATTGTCGTACATATAGTAGTCACTGATGTCGCGATCTTCATTGATAACACCGTATGAAGCATTCAACTTCAAGTCGTCTATCCAACTTACATCCTTCAGGAAATTCTCCTTGCTCAATCGCCATGCAGCAGTGACGGTTGGTGAGAATGCCTCTCGATGGCCAGGTGCCAACTTTGCTGAATGAACGGCTGCCGCACTAAAGTCCAAATAATACTTGTGGGCAAAGTTGTAAGCTGCCTGCAAACCAAGGTTAGCTGTACTGGTGCGGTGATAAGTACCTGTCATGGTCTGTTGATAGCCATGTGCCAAGAGTGTGGTACTGACATTATGCTCATCGAAAGCACGTGCCCAGTCAAACTGTCCTGAGAACAGGATGGTCTGCATGTCATAACTGCCACTGATGTTCTGAGTACCGGTCTTCTTATCTGTACCATATTTGGTAAGACCTGTTATCAAGTCCTTGCCAGAATAGTTGTTCCAACTTGCCTCATAAACAGAGTAGCTGTTGTTGATGGAGGTATTGTAAGTTGTAGAGTAATCCACCGCAAACTGTGTCTTGAAGCTCAAGCCCTGAAGTACCTTGGAGAGGTCTAGCTTAATACCTGCATCAAACTGCAACTGTCGGGAGGTGTACTTATTGTAGCCAGCCGCATACATCGCCGCAAATGGGTTGGTTTGCTGGTTCTGTGTACCACCCAACAAATACTTGCCGTCCACTACGTAGCTACTGTTGTTTACCAATGTCCAAGAGCTCTTATCGGTTTCCTCTAAGTAGCTGAGTGGAATCAACGGAACCAAAGGATACTGACTGGTAGGGCGAACGGTTGTTGAAGCTCCCCAATAGTTGGACAAATCACCACGAGCATCGTAGAAGGTAGCGTTAGCATTCACCCAACCAGAAATCCAATCGTTCAGTCGAAGATCAATGTTACCGCGTACGTTCAAGCGATTGACATGGTTGTCCTTACCCTCACCGAAGTTCATCAAGTCGCCTACTCGATAGAGGCCTACATTGGCATAGAAGTGGGCATACTTGCCACCACCTGAGAACTCAGCCACACCATCATAACGCTCATAGTGCTTCTTGACAAATTGGCTGTCATAGAAGTTGAGGTTAGGATAACGATAAGGATTGTCGCCCTTGGCATAGTTGGCAATAAGATCCTGAGAGTAAACTGGGCTCTTGCCATCATTCTGTAATGCCTCGTTGTAAAGTGTCATATATTCTGCGGAACCCAACCAGTTAGGATACTCCTTAGGAACATAAGTAGACGCATTGCCACGTACGCTCACATGAAGTCCTTCTGTGCGACCACGTTTGGTGGTAATTAGGATGACACCGTTATGTGCACGGCTTCCATAGAGAACCACGGCAGATGCACCTTTCAGATAAGTAACCTGTTCGATTTCTGAAGGCAAGACATTCGTGGCTTCACGAGGCACACCATCCACGAGCACCAATGCCGAGCCATTAGCCCAGTTACCAGCTGTAACGATAGAGCTGAGGTTGCTCAATGAGTAGTTAGAGTAACTTTTTTTAGAAAACTCTACCATATTCACAGAAGAAACACCACCTGTCAAGTCCTCCTTGTCAATAGCCTTGAAGGCTACGTTGACTTGGTTGGCAACAGAATCGGGATAATCGTTCTGTGCATTCGCCTGGCTAGCCATGGCAGCTAGCATCATGCTGAATGTTATGATTTTATTAGTCTGTTTCATGCTTTTAAAATTCTTTCTGTTTATTCCCATCCTGGATTCTGCTTAAACTCAGGATAAATCTGACAGTCTTTCTTCTTGAGTGGCAACCAATAGTGCTTCTCTGTGAAGTCGCGCTTCAAGATTTGTTTCTCACTCCAGCCGCTCACTTGGTCCTCGGTAGGATCGTCCTTGTTGATGTCGCCCACACGAAGGAACTCCTGAGAGGTCTTGATGTTGTAAGGATGCTTGTCGAGAAGCAACCAACGGCGAAGGTCGTTGAAACGATGACCTTCGAAGGCCAACTCAACGGCACGTTCGCGACGGACCTCGCTCATGAACTTATCCACATCACCAGTGAACTTGGCATTGACATCGGCTACTTCCGAACGCTCACGAATCTTGTTGATGGCATCAACCGCAGTGAGAGCGCAAGTGGATGACTTTGCCATTGGCGAGCCATATCCCTCTGCCACAGCCTCAGCGTAAAGCAAGTAGACCTCTGCCAAACGCATCCAAGGCAAATGGATGTTGAAGTGGTGAGCCCATCCGTAACCATCATCAAACTGATTGCAGCTCTTATCGATAAACTTGTAGAGCAAATAACCTGTACGACTACCGGTAATGACATTGCGGAAAGAACTTCTATCACTGTTCGTATTCTCGCAAGTCTGCAAATTGGCATACTGGAAGATTTCATTATCTGTACCGCTCAAGTCCTTGTTTACCACCTTCACACCATCATAAATGATGTCTTTGTAGAAACGAGGGTCGCGGTTCTTCCAAGGATGTGTTGGGTCGAAGCCTGAGTCTGGGTCATCGAGAGGCAGACCGTTTGCCATGCCATAGTAGTTTACATAGTTGGCTGTAGGAAGGCTTGACACGCCATTGTCATTCAAGACTTTTGTGCCATATTGCTTACTCTGTCCCCAGTTGGTATCATTCCATCCATAGTCAGGACCCAACAAGAGAGCCTCTGTCACGGTACCATCCTTACTAGAACCTGGAATCTTGCCATTCTGGTCGATGGTATAGAAGTTGTTTGATACCTGGTCCCAAGATAGGAGGCCATACTGGGTGCTGCCAGACTCTACCAATGTAATCAACTGTCCCAAGACATCCGCAGCCTTCTTACAATATTCCTGATTGTAGGTAGCACTCCCCTGAGACTCCTTGTTCATCAAAGGACTACCAGCCCAGAGATAATTCTTTCCTAAGAAAGCGAGAGCAGCCGCCTTTGTGATACGAATCTGATTCTTGGTTGCAGTGTTCTGACCAACCTGAGTCTTATCCCAGTCCATCGGAAGTAGCTTGGCTGCCTCTTCCATATCTTTGGCAGCAAGGTCTGCTGTCTCCTGATAAGAAAGGCGAGGTGCATTGAATTCCTCTGTTGGGGAAAGAGTGGTCGTAAAGTATGGCAGACCTCCAAAGTACTGCATCAACTCAAAGTAAAACCATCCACGGAAGAAATAAAGCTGACCTTTGATGAGATTACGTTCCTCATCTGTGGCATCTGTCATGAGGTTGATATTCTCCAAACCCATGTTCGCCTTGCGGATTGCATACCAAGCTCCTTGCCAAAGAGACATCTTGGTGAAACGGTCGTCATTGTTTGGAACAAGGTCCTTACCATCCATCCAACCAGCACCCCAGCCATCATACTCTTTCTGCCATCCCCAGAAGTTACCCTGGTCTACCTTGTAACACATGTGGTAGTCAATGCCCACATTCATGATTTCATCCTCACCCCAGTTCCAAGAGTTACTCCAGTAACCTTTTGAGAAATAAGGTATACAGTTGTAAATTTCTTCTGTAAATCCCTGGAAATTTTGAAAATCCTTGTAAGCCTCAGTAGGAGAGATATCCGACTCCTCCGACTTGTCCAAATAGTCTGTACAAGATGTGAGAGAAGATGCGGCAAGCACCAGTCCACATAAAGCCGTATATAGTTTTGATATTTTCATCTTTGCCTAATTATTATAATGTAAATTTAAGACCTATGTTATAACGCTTCACGGTAGGATAAGCACCTTGACTTCCCAAACCTGTACCAGCAAAGTTAGACTCACGGTCATCTGGCATCCTAGACCATACCCAGAGGTTGTTGCCGTTGGCAAACACCTTCAGAGTATTCAAACCAAGTGACTTAATCCAACCGCCAGTCCACTCGTATGCTATCTCCAAGTTCTTCAATCTGATGAAAGAGCCATCATAGTGGAAACGTGTACCTTCGTAATAGCTAGTTACGGAGTTGAAGCGAGGCATTGGAGCATCTGCATTCAGATTGTCCTTTGTCCAATAGGAGCCTTCATCAAATACTGTATCAAGCTTACCACTGAACGTATTGAATGCCACATAACGGTTTACGTTGGTCACACCATAGAACTGAGCATAAACACTAAATCCCTTGTAGCTACCTCCGATGGAAGCACTGTAGGTATTCTGAGGAGTACCGGTATAACCGTATGGCACATTGTCCTTATCGTCAATCACGCCATCACCATTGTAGTCGATGATGAAATAAGTTCCTGGCAGTTTCGACTTATCATTGGTGTCGAAGGTAGGGATAGCATATACATCATCCCAAGTGTTGGCATAGCCTGCATCCAAGTAAGAACGGTCTTGACCGATGGCAAAGCCTGTTGTCTTCTGGTAGCCAGGCTTCATTTGAGGGTCATCATACTTGGTAACCTTGTTCTCTGCATGGGTCATATTGAACTTACCCCAGAGTCGAAGGCCATTCTTGAACACCTTGTTCACATTGAGTTCCAATTCATATCCCGATGTCTTTACCTTACCATAGTTCATGGTTGGCGCAGCAACACCAAAGTAAGAAGGTACGGCACGAGAGCTACCTGCAATCAAGATGTCGGAACGATTCTCATGGAAGAACTCCAAGGTTCCAGTGAAAAGACCACCCAAGAAGCCGTAATCGATACCGAGATTGCGCTTGACTGCTTTTTCCCAGTGGATATCAGGGTTACCAACCTTTGTCTGGCGATACCAAGAGTAAGGACTCTTCTCATAGTTCAAACCTTGATAGGTCGTTCCTCCGTAAGCCCACTGGTCGGCATAGAGCCAACGGTCATTGATATTATCGTCACCAACCTCACCGTATGAATAACGCACCTTCAGCATATCCACATATTTCTTGATCGGCTGGAAGAATTTTTCCTCACTAATCATCCATCCAACAGCACCAGAATTGAAGAAGGCAAAACGGTTGTCCTTGCTAAATTTCTCAGAACCATTGTAAGCGCCATTGTACTCAAAGAAGTACTTGCCACCATAATTATAGGTAGTACGGAAAGCCCAGTCCTCACGATAATGGGTAAACTCACTACCTGTAGCACGCTCTGTACGGTTGAAAACTCCCATCGCAGAAATATCATGCTTCCCGAACTTATTACCCCAATAGAGCTGTCCCTGATAGAAAAGGTTGCGCTGAGTCAACTTATTGTTTACATTACCGCCAGAGACACTCCAAAGAATTCCCTCTTGGAAATCAAAATTGGTATGGCTATTATCTTTCTGTTTGTACTGAGGGATACCCGTATTTGGATCTATCCACTTAAACTGCGCAGAGTGGTTCTGGTCATTGATACCTCGTTCTGCCTCTACGAAAGTGTTGTCCCAAGAAACACTGGCACTCGCCTTCAAGCCTTTCAAGATAAAGCTCAAGTCTTGCTCCAAGGTAAAGTCGGTGTTGATGCGTGTTGTCGTGGTTGTCTCACGACCTGCCAATGCCAAGTTGGTAACAGAGTTAGGAGCTCCCTGTTGGTTCTCTGGATAATATCCCCATGTGCCATCAGAATAACGTGGCAAGAACACATCGTGAGGAGCACTGTAGGCAGCTTGCCATAACTGTGTAGCACCCCAAGAGTTATCTGCGATGCCCCAAGGAGAAAGTTTGGCACCATAAGAACCGAAGAGGTTTACCTTCAGCTTAGTGGTATTGGTCAGCTTGAAATCGAGGTTGCTTCGAGTGTTCACACGGTTGAAACCATATCCACCCTTATACCCACGGTTGTTATCCCATGACTTGAACATATCGCCCTCATGCAAGAAGTCGATGGCCGCAAAGTAAGTGACTAGCTTGGTACCACCTGAGATATTCACGTTAGGGTTGTAAGCATAACCAGTAGTCTTAAACAACTCGTCAGCCCAGTCTACATCAGGATAACGCTCGCGCTCTTCCAAATTGGCTGGATGGCGATACTTCTCAATGATGCCGGCAGGAGTAATCTTGTTCCAAGACTCAGGGGTCAAGCCCAACTCATGCTCCACAGCCTTATTGCGAATGTAAAGCGCATCTGCACTTCCGAGAGAACCAGGGAGTTTAGAAACTTGCTTCATCGTCATGTTGACACCTGCCTCGATATGCGCTGGTCCCTCTGCACCACGCTTGGTAGTGATAAGGATTACACCATTGGCACCCTTCACGCCATAAACGGCGGTTGCGGAAGCATCCTTCAACACAGAAATGGTCTGCACGGAACTAATATCAATGCTTGACATTGGGCGCTCAACACCATCTACAAGGACGAGAGGATCGCTAGAGTTCCAAGAACTGATACCACGAATCACAATCTTAGGATCTTCCTCACCAGGCATACCCGTTGACGACATGGTAATGACACCAGGCAAGTTACCCGTCAGAGCAGCACCGATGCTACTCACACCACCCGCACGCTCCAAACTCTTACCTGTGGTCTGGGTGATGGAACCTACGATGGAAGCCTTCTTCTGCTGACCATAACCAACAACCACGACTTCACCGATGGCGTTGTCATCCTCTAGAGACAGTTTGAATTCTCTTTTCTTGCCTACCTTCACTTCCTTGGTCTTCATACCCACGTAGGTAAATACAAGGGTGGAGTTCTCGGAAGGAACGTCGATGTTGAAGTTACCATCAAAGTCGGTGACAGCACCGACTGAGGCATTTCCTTTCACTTTTACAGTGGCTCCTATCAAAGGTTCCCCTGTACCGTCAACAAGATTACCCTTGACGTGAATCTTCTGGGCTTGAACATTCAAGCCGCAGAAAGCCCCCACCAAGCATAAGGCTGCTGTCCGTTTCATTGTTAACACTTGTTCAATCATGTTCTATTCATTTTGATTTATGTTTTTATTCTAGGTTACTTTATTATTTTGATATTTGTTACCTATTCACGGCTGCAAAAGTAATGTTTTCCGATGAAACTCACTTTGCGTGGTGTAACGGATTGTTTATTTTTCGCTACACACCTTGCGAGAACGCATTTTTCCATCGTTTAACACTTCTTTGATTATATAAACACCCCTTTGGGGACCATCTACCCTTTTTCCCTCCATATTATAATAATAGGTGTAAAGAACGGTGGGCGACAATTCTGTTTGTCTAATTCCCGTTGCAGTTTGTTTCATTTTCCATTCTTTATACCAATCGAAACAGGCTTTTCCACAAGCCTCATCCAAACCATCGAAAGCTGGCGTAACCTTGCCATCCTTGAGATATTCGTCTATATCTATATATCTTGTTCATTGCTTACATTAATATTATATAGTAATTTAGACTTTTGTCATGTTCTCTAGTATTTGCCAGTCAGTGCTTAGGCTCGCCAGTTTGATTTTCTTTGGAATGAAGAATGGCGCGTATCCCTACGCACCATTCCTGAAAACCAATTAATCATGATTTCTGAAAAACCACAATCTCTTAAATTCCGCTTATTCTGAAACCAATTACTTAAACCTAAACTATAAACCTATAGACCTAAAAACAAATTAAATTCAACTTTGAAATCTAATGTTTCGCCTAAACCTAACAATGTATTTCTAAACTAAAAGCAATTTCTTCTTTTCGTCGATGCAAAGGTACCGCTTTTCTTCTTTTACTACTTTACGAGGAGTAACCGATACTTTATCGGAGATTTTGAATATGTTACAAATACTTTTCTTTTTGTTACATTTGATGGAAAAAAGAACAAAACATATAAAAATAAGCCTTCTTTTACACAAATAATCCAATATTTTTGTATAATTTTGCAACCGAAACAAAACAAAAGTTACATACCATAATATATTAAGGACTAGTAATTAGAAACAAAACCAAAATCATGATGGAGAAAAGCAAGATGAACATCTATCACTTCCTAAAGCGCAACACGGTGTTGCTGCTTACACTCATTGTCTGCCTAACCGCAGAGATTGCCATGGCACAAAGAGGTAAACTTTTCAACACAGACTACCAACTGTCGAGCAACTTTGCCACCCAAGTATTCCAAGACGACAATGGCTTTATCTGGATTACAACCCGAAATGGGTTGAACGTCTATGACGGCTACAATTTCACCGTAATGAAAAAAGACGGCGAGAACGGCAGAAAGCTAAACACCAACTACATCAACTGCATCGCACAAGACCAAGTGGGACACATCTTATTGGGCACCAACAAGGGACTCTTGTTCTATGACGGCAACCAGTTTGAAACGGTGGCGATGCACAACGAACAGGACAAACCTGTCACCACATACGTGACCAACATCTGTCGCCGCAAAAACGGGGAAGTAGCTGTAGGAACTTCGGGATTTGGTCTCTATATTCTGAAAGAAATGGAGAGCAACCATCAAGCTACAGCCGTAAAGCGATATGGTGACAAGCTGAAATACATCAGACGCATGACGGAAGACCACAAGGGCAACCTATGGATTGTGACCGAGGGCGGACAGCTCTACCGCATGGACAAGAGTGGAAAAATATGGGGAAATTTCTCGGGTATCACAGGATTGCAGGTTCTAGACATCAAGGAAGACTATCAGGGAAAGTTCTATCTTGCCACCAAGGAGAAAGGTATTTTCCAAATGACACCTGGCTCCACCGTCTTTACACATATTGATGGCATCTACCTTCCTTCTAGCCAAGTGCTCTATGTGAGCCGTGACAACAAACTCTATATTGGATGCGATGGCGACGGCATCTCTGTATATAACCCGAAAACTGGCATCTTGACACAGAATCCGTTCTTCAGTGCTCAAACCAACTTAGCAAAGAGCAAGGTGCAAAGTATCATAGAGGACCGACAGGGGAACATCTGGTTTAGCATGTTGCAACGAGGTGTCTTCATGCAGCCACAAACTACCTACGACTTCGGTTACATGGGATTCAGGCTGGGCAACCGCAACCTGATAGGCGACAACTGTGTAATAGCTGTCTTGCTGGACCAGAACCACAATCTTTGGGTGGGAACTGACAAGGACGGATTATATAAACTAGGAATCGACGGAGAGACTTTGCAAGGTCACTATCTGGCAAACCTTACCATATTGAGTCTGGCACAAGACAAGAATGGGCGCATCTGGATAGGAACGTATAACGATGGTTTGGGCTATCTGGATGCAGCCGGCTCTTACCACCGAGTTGACATCAAGGGACTTGGCTCTGCGGGCGTGTTCGACATCAAATGCGACAAGCAGGGCTGCATTTGGATTGCAACCATGGGTGCAGGTCTTGCCTGCATACCAGCCCAAGGCACACCTATATTACACAAGGTGAAAAAGCGAGCGGACAACAACAACCATATCAACAGTATCCCAAATGATTATCTCGCCAAGATAGCTTTCTCTAAGGACGAAAAACGTGTGTACGTGGCCACTTCCATCGGACTGGCTTGCTTGGACAGAACCAAGAATAGCTGGGTCTCAACGTTCGGAGGAACCAATGTGTTGAACAAAGGCTGCTTTTCCCATAGCATCTTCGTTGATAGCAAGGACAGGGTATGGTATGGCACAGAAGATGGAACTCTCTGCTACAAGCCAGGCAACTGGGCAAAACCTATACACTATACTACCCAACAAGGACTCACGGACAACAGCATTGCTAGTATCACCGAGGATATAAAAGGCAGAATCTGGATAGGCACCACTAACGGTCTGAACAAGTTGAACGTGGAAACAGGAAATGTGACAAAGTTCTATGTTGAGAACGGCATCCAAAGCGATGAGTTCTCTGACGGTTGCGCCTGCACATCGGTTGACAAACGTTTCATCGTGATGGGTGGAACGGGTGGAATCAGCTGGTTTGACGCTACCAAGGTGAAACAACATCCTTGGAAAGCAACGGTCAAGGTTTCAGGTTTTCTCGTTGGCAACAAGCCTGTGCTGCCAGCCACAAAGTCGGGTATCTGGACCATCAACACCAGTTGGACTCCCGATAATGACCAATATGACCTGGCACACGACGACAATACATTTACCCTGCAACTGAGCACATTGACTTATGACAACGTGGAACAAATAGTTTATGCTTATAGCATCAATGGTGAAGAATGGCACAAGGTACAGGCTGGCATGAACGAGATTTCATTCTCTCACCTTCCAGCTGGCAACTACCACTTCAAGGTAAAAGCCATTTGCAATGGCTACGAGACACCAGTCAAGAATTTCACCATCACCATCCACCCAGCCTGGTATGCTAGTATTTGGGCGCAATTGGTATACCTGATGGGACTGATAGGACTTTGCGTGCTCTACATGAAGCATCGCAAGCGCAAGGAGGAAGACCGTCTCTTGCTCCAGAAACATATCCATGCCGAGGAGATGGGCGAAGCCAAACTGAAGTTCTTCATGAACATCAGCCACGAGATTCGCACGCCATTAACGCTGATTCTCACCCCACTGCTCTCCCTCATCAAGGAAGACACAGACCCTCATCGCCAAGGCATCTACGACATGATCAGGAAGAACTCAGAACGTATCCTCCATCTCATTAACCAGATGATGGACTTGCGTAAGATTGACAAGGGACAGATGGTTATGCACATGAGCGAGACCGACATGGTAGCGTTCGTCAATGACGAGCACAAGCTCTTCGAGCAACAGGCGGAGGCGAAGAACATCACCTTCACCTTTGAACATGCCGACGAGCATCTGCCTGTATGGATAGACCGCGACAACTTCGACAAGGTGCTCATGAACGTGCTCTCAAATGCCTTCAAGTTCACTCCTGCCGGTGGTAGAATTCGCATCACTCTCTCCCACTCTCCTCACCATGCCCGCATCGCCATCAAGGATAGCGGAAAGGGCATCGACAAGGACAAGTTGGAAACCATCTTCCAGCGTTTCTACCAAAGCCCTACCAGTGCCAATGACCGAAACGTAGGCACAGGTATCGGACTTGACCTGACGCGTTCCCTAGTAGAGTTGCATTATGGTACGATTACGGCCAGCAACAACCTTCAGCTGGAAGATGCCGACTGGAAAGAAGGCAGCGAGTTTCTCATCACACTTCCTCTGGGCAAAGGACACCTAAAGCCAGAGGAAATCATGGAGGAAAGAGACAGCGAGAAAATGCTGGAACTGAACAGCGACGAGGATACCGAACAGCAAGAACAACCTGCCATCGAGGCAAACAAGCCGGTTAAGGGCACAGCTGAAAGCAGCTCAAAATACAGCATCGCCATCGTGGAAGACGATGATGCCATCCTCGATTACCTGCAACAGCAGCTCAAGAACCTCTTCCATATCGCCACCTACCATAATGGCAAGGAAGCGTTGCCAGAAATCATCAAGCAGAAACCAGACCTCGTCATCAGCGACATTATGATGCCCGAGATGGATGGCAACACACTTTGCGCCAAACTGAAGGCCAATGTCAACACCAACCACATCCCTGTCATCCTGCTCACGGCAATGAGTAGAGAGGAAGACCAACTGGCTGGATTGCAAACGGGTGCAGATGCCTATCTCATCAAGCCATTCAACATGGACATCCTACGTCGCACCATCATCAACCTGCTGAATGTGCGCCGTACCCTGCGTAATAAGTTCACAGGTAACGAAAGCCAAATGGACAAGGTACAGCAGATAGAGATAGAGTCGCCAGACAACACATTGATGAAGCAGGTAATGAAGGTCATCAATGAAAACATCAACAACGAGGACCTCAGCGTCGACATGATAGCCAAGACCGTGGGCATCAGCCGCGTGCACTTACACCGCAAGATGAAGGAACTGACCAACCAGACACCGCACACCTTTATCAGAAACGTGAGATTACAACAAGCAGCCAAGTTGCTCAGAGAGTCCAAGCAGTCGGTAGCCGAGGTGATGTATGCTTGTGGTTTCAGCAATGCAGCCAGCTTCAGCACGATGTTCAAGAATACTTATGGCTGCTCTCCTCGTGAATACATGAATGGCGAGCAGAAATGATAACCCAAACAAACAATTGGTTACATTGCATGGGGTAACATTCCAAAGGAAAGTGGTAACTTTGCAGCGCAATTTTACCAATAAATACAAACAAGAAAAATATTCGGTATGAAGCAATTAGCAACTTTATCACTTTCCTTGATGCTCGCAACTGCTGCCCAGGCACAGACCGCCGAGTTCGATTACTTCAAGTATGCAGGCAACGATGCTCGTTTCAACGTAGCCATCGACAAGACCCATCAGTACTACAACCCTATTCTGGCTGGTTTTTATCCAGACCCTAGCGTATGCCGGGTGGGCGACACCTATTATCTGGTGAACTCATCATTCACCTTCTTCCCTGGTGTGCCTCTCTCTACCAGCAAGGACTTGGTGAACTGGACTCCTGCAGGACATGTGCTAGACCGCACATCACAAGTTCCATTGAAGGGGCAACGAGTATCTGGCGGCATCTATGCCCCAGCCATCAGCTACAACAAGAAGAACAAGACTTTTTACATGATTACCACCAATGTGGGGGCAGGCAACTTCTTCGTAAAGACCAAGGACCCATCAAAGGGATGGAGCGAGCCTATCTATCTGCCAAAGATAGACGGCATTGACCCAAGTTTCTTCTTTGATGACAACGGCAAGGGATATATCGTGCACAATGGTCCTGTGGTAGGTGGCGCAGACTATGAGGGACAACGTGCCATCCGCTGCTTCGAGTTCGATGTGAAGGGGGATAGCATCAAGGGCGACTTCAAGGAAGTTTTACGTGGCGGCACTCATGTAGAGAAAAAGCCAATATGGATTGAGGGGCCACACATGTTCAAGAAGGGCAAGTTCTACTACCTGATGTGCGCCGAGGGTGGTACTGGTGCTTGGCACAGTGAGGTCATCCTCCGTTCCAAGAGCCCAATGGGACCTTGGGAAGAGAATCCTAACAACCCTATCCTTACCCAACGCACCGGTCTAGACCCTAACCGCAAGAACCCTGTGTCTAGCGCAGGACATGCCGACCTCGTGGAGGATGGCAAGGGCAACTGGTGGGCTGTATTCCTGGCTTGCCGACCATACGAGCAGGATATGTACAACACAGGACGAGACACCTATCTCCTGCCAGTGACCTGGAAAGACGGATGGCCAGAGATTCTCGCCAAAAACACTCCAATATCTTCAGTAGGCGAAAAGGCTGGTTTGAAACCAGCAGAGAAGAATGAATTTTCAGGAAACTTCAGTTACACGGATAACTTCGAGAGTTTCAATCAGCGCTGGATGATTTTACGTGACTACGTACCTTTTATCGACAAAGAAAACAAGCAAGAAAAAGGTATGAGATTCAATCTTCTGCCTGGCAACATCTACCAGCGTGAGCCAATCTCTGCACTCTGGGTACGTCAGCAGCACGGCACTTTCACAGCTGAGACCTCACTCAACTTCACCCCTCGCAACGACAAGGACATCGCAGGCTTGGCTTTCCTTCAGAAAGAGGACTACAACATCGTGTTAGGCAAGACGATGCTGAATGGCAAGTTAGCCATCACCTTAACTCGTGCCGAGAAGAACAATGCGCTCATTGCCTCAGCATTCGTCAAGCCAGGCACACTTCGCCTCAAAGTAGAAGGACATGATAGATACTATGATTTCTATTATGCCGAGGAAGGCGGCGACTGGCAATTGCTAGTCAAGGGTGTGGATGCCAGCAACCTGAGCACCCAGAAGAGCGGTGGTTTCCTTGGAGCTTGCATCGGTCTCTATGCTTCCTCTAACAAGGAGTAAGAGTTTATTGTAATACATACGATATAACTATTATAGGACATACGTACATCTTAAGACTAATTTAAGATTTATACGTATGTCCTTCTTTAATACGTAAAAAAGTTTCTTATTTTTGCTTCCACTGCTACCATAACATACATTAATAACCTATATATCAGCATATTAACATATGGAAGCAAAAGGAAATTTGCTGCCATTTGCTACCACAAATCATTAATAAAGCAGCTAGAAATGAAGAAAAACAATAAAAAACTTGGTTACGCCTACATGAAGTTCAACCGATACGCCGAAGAGTTCAAGCCATAACGTGGAACACTTTGGTCATGACGCAGAATAATTCTGCCATAACTTATGAACACTTCTGCCCAGCACATCGAGTACTTTTGCCCAGACTATTGAGGAAAACTAACCAGATATTCCGGGCAAAAGTGCCCAAAGCCATGAGCAACTTTGGGCAAAGTATAAAATCCTTTAATTCCTTTTAATATCCAATGTTATCTTACCTACCCAGATGGCACTCTTGCCATTCTGGTCAACAGGAACAGGCTTACCATCAAGATTCTTCAAGTATTCTAGATTTTTGAAGTAAGTGTGGCTATGGCCCCCCAACACCAAATCGATATATCTTGTGGCAGGAACCAACTCAGTATCATCAATACCATCAATATTCCAACCTAGATGAGAGAGGCAAATGATGACATCACACTTCTCCTTCTTCTTTAGGAAATCTGCCATTTCCTTGCCCTTTTGAATAGGGTCTTCGTATTTGACGCAACCATAATTTGCCTCAGATACCAAACCCTTCAGTTCTGGGCATAAGCCAAAGACACCAATCTTCAAGCCCTTGCGATAGATGATGGTATAAGGCTTTACGACACCTGCAAGAGGAGTTCCCGTAAAATCATAATTGGAGCAAACTATCGGAAACTTAGCCATCTTGAAGAGGCGCGCCATATTATCAATACCAAAATCAAACTCATGGTTGCCGATGGTGCCAGCGTCGTAACGCATCTCGTTCATCAAACCAATCTCTACATCACCCTTGAAGAGCGAATAATAAGGAGATCCTTGCGAGAAATCACCACTATCAAAGAGCAACAAATCTGGATTAGCCTTGCGCTCCTGCTTAATCATTGCCACACGACGCAGATAACCACCACGATTCGCCATCGCCGTATCGGCGAGGTTAGGATTGATAGGCATCACGCACGAATGTGTGTCGTTAGTATGAAGCACCACAAGTTTTTTCTGTGCCATTACATTGATGGCACACATACACATTATTATATATACTACTATCTTTTTCATTACAAATCTATCTTACAGCGTCCTTCAATCTTTGATGCAACACTCTTACCTTGCTTCATCTGCTCACGGAAGTAATCCATGATGATGTAGCGCACATTGTTTTCCTTCTGCTTAGGAGCCACCACATGGGTACCGCTCTTGAAAGCCACGAGCTGGTCATTTCCCTCGGCAAGATAATCGAGAGTAGCGATACGGTATTCCTTCTTAGGTTCGATAGGCTCGCCATTCAGAGTGACACTCTCCAAATGACCATCCTTGGTGATAACCATGCGTACAGCATGGCTCAAGCCCTCACCACCACGATGAGCTATCTGTTGGAAGAGTTCTAACACCTTCTCTCCTGTCAATGTTAGGAAGCAAATTTTGTTCTCGAAAGGAGCCACCTCGCTCACATCGCCAACGGTAACGTTTCCCTTGGCTAGGTTGGCACGGATGCCACCCATATTATAAACGGCAAAGACAGGCTGCTCCTGAAATGCACGACCGCCCCATACAAGAATGTCTGAAAGCAAATTGCTGAGTTCACTCTCTGGACGATGGCGAGTCATGTCATGAGCCACAGAACCCACCACAGGTCCCATGATACTATCCACCTTAGCCTTATAAGGAGCGATGAAGGCTGCAGCCTCAGCGTCAGGCTCTGCATCCCACTTCTTGTCGATGAGTATACGAGTACGCTCCACTTTTGCCACCTTATACTTTTGGGCAGCACAAGGGCTAACCATCAGCAACAAAGCCGCTGATGCAAGCCAAATCTTCATACTTTTTTTTTTCTTCATACTTTGGTGATATATTTGTTTCAGTGGGCAAAGGTACAAAATAAATCGGTGAAATCGGCGAAATCTGTGAGAAAAATCAGTTGCAGCTGTAAAGAAAACAAAAAAACTGTGCGAATAACGAAAGAAAGTGCTTGAAAATTTGCGAGATACGGGAAAAAGTCGTAACTTTGCAACCGCTTTTCGGCGTAACCGCTGTTGTCTGGGCAGAAGTGTTGCCCGTCCATGTTGCGTTGGAACGACAAACAATTTTTTAATTCTATACAAAAAATGGATTTGATTAAAGTTGCTGAAGAAGCATTTGCAACCGGCAAG
>CAVCRI010000035.1:0-22143 GCA_963604545.1 Lachnospiraceae bacterium
AAATGGCAAAAATAGATCTTTACGATCCTAAATGGGTCGAAATGGTTTTCGCCGGGAAGAACAAGGAATACGGTGCATATCAGCTCCGTAAAGGTACTTCCAGCCGAAACATAAAGTCTCTGCTCATCTTGGTCATTGCTGCAGCTCTCATTGGTGGATTCTTGGCTTGGAAAGTCATCGAACAGAAACAAGCTGAGGAACAGCAAGCTTATATGGAAGCTATGGAGTTGGCAAAGCTCCAGGAGCAGGCTAAGAAAGAGAAGAAGAAACCTGAGCCAGTTAAGCCAAAGATTGAACCTAAGAAGGAGATACCTGTGGCTCGTGAGACTCAGAAGTTTACTGCACCTGTAATTAAGAAGGATGAACTCGTAAAAGAGGAAAACCAAGTTAAGCAGATGGATAAACTGGACGACAAGGTTGCTGTCGGTACCGAGAACAAGGAAGGTACCAAGGACCGTACAGTTGAAGCAGTGCGTAGTGAAATTGCTGTTGCAGCTCCACCACCACCACCAGCTCCAAAACCTGAAGTTGCAAGCAAGGTATTCGATGTCGTAGAGGAGATGCCTTCATTCCCTGGTGGACAAGGTGCCTTGATGTCATATCTGGCTAGCAACATTAAGTATCCTGTCGTTGCACAGGAGAATGGTGTACAGGGTCGTGTCATTGTATCATTCGTGGTAGAACGTGATGGTTCTATCTCTGATGTTAAGGTGGCTCGTTCCGTAGACCCTTCACTTGACCGTGAGGCACAGCGTGTCGTTAAGAGCATGCCTAAGTGGAAACCAGGTAAACAAAATGGTTCTGCTGTACGTGTTAAGTATACTGTACCAGTTGTATTTAGATTGCAGTAATAGAATGAAAAAAACATCTTATATTTTTATAGGATTAACAGTACTATCAATGGCTTTCTTCTCGTCTTGTGGCGAGAAGAAAGCCAAAGATGGCAGAACTGATACTCCAACCTCTGGCACGATAGAATTTGTGGCAGACGAGAGTTTAAGTCCAATTATTGACGAAGAAAGAAGTCAGTTTGAGTTTGAATACCCTAAAGCCAAGCTCAAGCCAAAATACACAGATGAAGTTACAGGACTTCAAATGATAAAAGATTTCAAGACTACTCTCTTGTTTACAACTCGAAACTTGAAACCAAGTGAGATTGCCTATCTGAAATCAAAAAGCAATGTAATTCCTACAGTTTTCCCTATTGGCTATGATGGATTAGCCTTCATCGTCAACAAGAACAACAACGATACGTGCATCACTGTGAATGACATCAAACGTGTCCTAACAGGTAAAGCTACCAAATGGAGTGACATTGTACCAGGTTCTAAAAGAGGTGACATAGAAGTAATCTTCGACAACACACGCTCTGCCACAACCAACTTCGTGGTTGACTCAGTTCTCCACGGACAAAAAATGGGTGCTAACATCATGGCAGCCAAAACCAGTAAGCAGGTTATTGACTACGTAGACCAAAACCCAGGCTCAATTGGTGTTATCGGTTCCAATTGGCTCAATGACAGGAGGGACTCAACAAATACCACATTCAAAAAGAACATACATGTAATGCAGGTATCAATTAAGGATAAAGCTACTGTCATGAATAGCTGGAAGCCTTATCAAGCATACTTGCTGGATGGAAGATATCCATTCGTCAGAACTATATATGCTATAGTAGTAGACCCTCATCAGGCTTTGCCATGGAGCTTTGCCAACTATATATCTGGTCCAAAGGGACAATTGATATTATTTAAGACTGGCTTGCTTCCATATCGAGGAGACATTACCATCAAAACAGTAGATGTAAAACGATAAAAAGTTTGAAAAAAAGTAGAATTATGAAAGCAGTTAAATATTTAGTAGCAGGTTTGCTGGTCATGGGTTTGGCAGCACCTGCAATGGCTCAGGAAGTGAACTACAAAGATGCACTTAAGCCAATAGAAACAACATTGAAGTCAGGCAATATCGATGACAAAGTATTTGCCAAGGACCTCAAGGAGTATCAGAAGACATTCAAGAAGGACCCAAAGGCACTTGTTGCCCTTGGAAACGCTCTTGTAATCAACAAAAAGTATGATGATGCCAATGCTGTAGCTGATGCAGTAATTGCCAAGTTCAAAAATTATGGCGATGCTTATATCCTGAAAGGTGACATCTATGCCATGCAGGACAATGGAGGTGAGGCAGCTACTTGGTATGGTCAATGTATGACCATGGATCCTAAGAATCCACAAGGTTACATCAGCTATGCCAACGTGTATCGCAAGATTGACCCAGAGGCTAGTGCTGAAGCTTTGAACAAGTTGAGAGAAATCAACCCAGACTACCCTATTGAGGCAGAGAATGGACATAACTACTATACCATTGGAAACTATGATAAGGCATATGAGAACTTCTCTAAGGCTAAGCACAGCACAATGGAAGAGTATATTTTCTACGAGTACTGCTTCACAGCATACGTACTCAACAAGAAGGACGAGGCACTGACTCTCTGCAAGGAAGGTATGCAGAAGTATCCTAAGGATACTGCATTCCAGATTTTGGCTATGCGCTCTGCTGTAGATACACAGAAGTTTGACGAGGCTCTCCAATATGCAACAGCCATCATGAACAACAATGATGTCAAGAAGAACTCTAGCATCTACTCTTACTACGGATTGGCACTTGCTGGCAACAAACAGTATGACCAAGCACTGGAACAGTACAATAAAGCTTTGGAAGTTAGCAAGGCAGAGAACAAGGAAGACTATAAGCCTTACCAATATATCTCTGAAGCTTACAAGAGCATGGGACAAGAAGACAAGGCAATTGAGTATAGTCAGATGTACATGGACAAAAATCCAAACGTAGCACCTTCAGACTATGTGAAGATGGCAGAGATTTACAATGCTAAGGCTCAGAAGGGTGGTGCAGACAAGGCTGCAAACGTAGATAAAGCGATCAATGTATATAATGCATTTGCAGCTAAATATCCTCAGTTGAAATCTTATGCAGACTTGCAGGCAGCCAACATCGCATTCCAGAATGAGATGGATGACAAGGCACTTGAAAATTACCAGAAGGTAATCGATGAGGTAGAGAACAAGCAGTATGATGAGGATGAGAAGGGCTACTTGATGCAGGCTTATAAGAACGCTGGTTATATCTACTGGAGTTCAAAGAATGATTTAGAGAAGGCAAAGCCTTATTTTGAGAAGTTGATTCGTCTGGATCCAAATAACTCACTTGCCAAGAAGGCTTTAGGTTTGGAAGAAGCCCAGTAAGCCCAATGGATTAAAATTCAGTTTTAAGCTATACATATTTGCCCTGAAAGAAATACATTTCATTAGAGATGCTATCATTCTTTCAGGGCTTTTTTGTTTCCAAAATAATACACAAATAAAAGAGCGATTCCCTTTGGAAATCGCTCTCAATGTTTTATGTAACTAAAAGTATCTATCCTTATAGATTAAGGAAGACTAATTGCCTCATTAGGGCAAACATCTGCACAAGTACCACACTCTGTGCAGAGATCTGGATTGATAGAATACTTCTCGCCCTCAGAGATTGCTCCTGATGGGCACTCATCGATACATGTACCGCAAGCGATACAATCGTCACCAATTACGTATGCCATAATTCTTAATGTTTTATAATGTTAATAATGTTTCTAAATAAAATGTTTCTGTATAATACGTATAGGACTATTACCTACTTTTGATGGTGCAAAGATAATAATTATTTTTCGATATACCTACAATTAGGTATAAGTTTTTTTAGATTCTAGTCCAATTTATACATAATCGAAATAACGAATTAAACAATAAGTGCTTATCATATCCGTTATTAATAAAAAGAACAGTTATATAAACGATAACATGAACAAGAAAATACTGATCATCATATTGTCCGCATTATTGAGTGGAAGAAATATGGCACAGGAAAGAATGGTTGAAAACCGTCCATATACTGATTTGAGGCCCATCCATTTTGGAGTGTTGGTAGGCACACACTTTCAAGATATAGAGTTCCTAAACACTGGCCCCATTACGTATACCAATGAGGATGGACAAGAGAAAATGTCTACCGTAACTATTGATCAAGATAGATGGGATATTGGCTTTACAGTAGGAGTACTAACTGAAATAAGGATCAACACTAGCTTTCAGTTCCGCCTTGCTCCTACCATGTACTTTGGTACGCACCATATTACTTGCCAC
This sequence comes from Lachnospiraceae bacterium, assembly GCA_963604545.1. GTDB lineage: Bacteria > Bacteroidota > Bacteroidia > Bacteroidales > Bacteroidaceae > Prevotella. Next base: position 4,200 of record CAVCRI010000035.1, read on the forward strand.
AACTTCATGGAGAAAGATGGAGCAGGAAATGCCATTGAACAAAAGCAAGAAATGAAAACTGCCTATATATCAACGGCTATGGACCTCATTTTCGCAGCACAAAGATTCAACAACCATCGTCCTTACATCATGGCTGGGATCAACCCGATGATGAACCTCAACACCAAGAATAGTAATTATATCAAGCTAAAGAAATCTGAGGTATTCTTAGAGGTAGGAGCAGGTTGTGACTTTTATCTTCCCTTCTTCAAGTTGCGCCCAGAGCTCAAGTTCATGTATGGCATAACTGATTCCTATGACAAGAAACACGCCAGCAATATAAAAGACAAGAGTACATTACCCTATGTTCTGTCAGCCAAGTCTGCACACAGCAAGATGATTGCCCTCACCTTCTATTTTGAATAATCAAAAAAGGAACAATAAACAACACACATATATCCACACAAAAAGCCTTTCGCCACAAAGAACGAAAGGCTTTTTGACATATTATAGCTATACTAACATTTTATAGATTACTTCACCTCTTCCCACTGGAAGACGCAACCATTCTTCATTCCTGCGTCTGCCCCCTGGAAGTCGGCAGAATATGGACTGCCATCAGTAGGATGGTTGCCCACATAACGCTGTGTCTTAAGCGAAAGGAGCATACAGCGATTGTAAAGCATGTCCTGCCATACAAACTTCTCTGCCTTGGCAGCATCCGTCGTCAAGCGAACATCACCAGAAAGACCAACGCCAGCGATATACACATATCTTCCATCAGCAGTCTTCAGGTTTACCATTCCCTTGCCTGCATCCACTATCTCGAAGGTCACCTCTGCACGCTTATCTTCCTTGTTCCAAGAATTATGCATCAAGCCATGGCGATTGGCATCCATTAAGTTGCCATCAGCAAGATTGAAGAAACGAACCTTCTTGCCAACAGGCAGGTTTGCTGTACGGTCAGCCATTGGCTCTTCTACCTTGAAATCATCAAAGTCAGCCACACCGCCGTTCACCTCGTTCTTGTTGAAGGCATAGAGAGCCACACGCACTCCCTGGAAAGTCTTCAACTGATAAGGAGAGATGATTGGTCCTCCGATGTTCTCCCAGTTTTTGCCATCAAGGGAATAAGAATACTGCAATTCGCTCTTGTCATAGTTGCCAAACAGGCGAAGCCAAACAACCTTGTTAGAGGCTGCCAATGTTTTCAGCACTTCCTTATTTTCACGCTGGTCATAGCATCTCAGTGACAAGCCTTTATTTGTCTTCACCACGCCAAGCGAAGCGTAAGGCATATTGATGGCACCGAGTCCCGCCTCATCTCCTGCCTTCAAACGAGAGGCATCTAGCTTGACAGAAGTGTAAGAAACAGGACCAATGGCACGCTGAGTCAAAGAGTTCTTTGCCCAAAGCAACTGCTTGGCAGGCATCGAATGCAAACGCAACCATCCCTTGCGCTCCTTATTGAGCGACCACATCTTATCCTCTGGGTTATGGTTCCACTGCCATACTGGCTTGAAGTTCTTACCAGAGAAATCATCACAACGGTCGTAAGGAGACTGAGGGGTCTTGACCGCATCATTAGGCTTAAACCAAGTACGAGGAGAGCGACCGAGGTTCTTCTCCAGTCCGAAGTAAGGCCATCCGTCTACCCAAGTAACAGGAGAAAGGCAGGTAGTTCTTCCTACAGCATTGAAATCTTGCATAGACACGCCCCACCACTTGCCGTCAGGTGCTTGTACGATGCCACCCTGGTGGATAGTAGAACAGATGAGACGAGTATCCTCTGGCTTACCTGTCTTAAATTGGAAGCCATCAGCAGGTACCTGAGAGCCCAAGCCCACGTTGTTGGTAGTCCAAGCAGCCGAATAGCCGAAAGACTCACGCTCGCTGATGACACAAGTCTCGTATGGTCCCCAGATGCTCTTGCTGCGAGCACACTGCATACGTCCCATTGGCGAATAATCGGCTGAGAGAATATAATACATGCCATTAATCTTATAGACATGGTGTCCCTCTCCCATTGCATTGCCCTCTGGAATAACCACCTTCTCAGAACCTTCAACAGGACCACTAAGGTCTGGCTTCAACTCGGTAACTGTTACGTTGCCATACTTATGGATGGCGTAAATCTTACCATCGTCATCGAAGAGCACTGAGAGGTCGTAGATATGTCCCTCTATCTTCTGATGTTTCCATGGTCCCTTGGCACTATCCGAGATAAACACCTGCAAACCATGCCCATTAATATTGGAAAAGATATAGAACTTGCCACTGTGATAGCGGATGGCTGGTGCCCAGATTCCCTGTCCGTATGCCTCCTTGCCATTGTGAAGATTAAAGTCGTCGGAATCATCGAATCGGTCAAAGCAATAAGAAGAGAACTCCCAGTTTACAAGATCCTTGGAATGGAGAACCACCAAGCCTGGCACACTATGCATCGTGGTACCAGCTAGATAATAGTCCTCTCCCACACGGATGATGTCTGGGTCAGAGAACTCATCGTAGAACAAAGGATTGGTATAGGTACCATTGCCATTATCCGCAGACCATGATTTCGTCTGCACAGACATTGACTGAGATTTCGTCTGCGCATTCACAGGGCAACCCAAAAGCGTCAAGCTGCAAGTTGCCAATAATATTGTTTTCTTATTCATACTATATTCTCTTAATAGATTTTATATGTTTTACCAACTTGGGTGTCCAAGTCATATTCGTAGACTACAGGAACATTCGCCTTTACTCCATTCTCCTTTTTAAGTGCTGCCATTGGCTGCTTTACAACCGCAGGAGCAAGCAACGGATTAGGACAAGTACCCGATGCAGTTCTCAAGCCTTTGGCATGGAGAGGTTGATAAGAACGGATACGTAAGGTGCCACCGATGGTGGACAACACCTTGGCTTGCGTCATCTTTCCTTTCTCCCAAGCCATGTCTACCACAAAGCCTCCACGAGCACAAAGTCCCTTCACGCTACCATCAGCCCAAGCATCAGGCAAGGCTGGCAAGAGATGCACAGCTCCATCATGGCTCTGCAAGAGCATCTCGGCGATGCCAGCAGTCACACCAAAGTTGCCATCTATCTGGAAAGGTGGATGCGCATCGAAGAGATTAGGATAGGTACGCCCATCCTCTCGTTCTGGTTTCCACTCATCCTTGGATACAGGCAAGAGGTGGAGCATATTGCTGATAATCTTGAAGGCATGGTTGCCATCCAGCATACGAGCCCAAAAATTGGTCTTCCAGCCCAAACTCCATCCCGTAGCCATATCGCCACGCTGTGTTAGGGTATTGGCTGCGGCATTGAATAGCTCAGGATGAGAGAACGGAGAGATTTGGTTGGATGGATACAAGCCATAGAGATGAGAGATATGGCGATGCTGATTCTTAGGGTCGTCTGCATCAATGAGCCATTCCTGCAACTGTCCATACTTACCTATCTGCATCGGTGGCAAGCTGGCGATGGCATTCTGATACTCTGCCATTTCCTTGGCATCCACGCCCAATACCTCCGCCGCATGCAGCGCATTGCTCAAAGCATCAAAGGCTATCTGGTTGTCCATCGTGCATCCTGCCGTTACCGCAGTTACCTTTCCCTTAGGTCCTTGCTCAGGGCTTACCGATGGCACGGTTACCTTCCATGGCGTGCCAGGCATCTGCTGCATATAGTCGAGGTAGAACTCGGCTGCGCCCTTCAGCACTGGATACCACTTACGTAAGAAATCCTTATCGCCCGTATAGAGATAATGCTGCCATAGATGAGTGGAAAGCCAAGCTCCACCATTTGGGAACATGCCCCACTGCGCCCCATCCACAGGACCAGCTATTCGCCAGATGTCAGTATTGTGATGAGCCATCCAGCCACGGCAACCATACATATCCTTGGCTGTTTTGGCACCTGTCTCGCTCAAGTCCTTGATAAGAGAGAAGAGCGGTTCGGTGGTGGTACTAAGATTGGTTACCTCAGCAGGCCAATAGTTCATCTCGGTATTGATGTTGATGGTATACTTGCTGTCCCAAGGGGCTTTCTGGTTATCATTCCATACACCCTGAAGGTTGGCAGCCTGTCCACCTGGCTGAGATGAAGAGATCAGCAGATAGCGACCATAGTTGAACATCAATGCCACCATCGCCATATCCTTGCTGCCCACAAACTTATCCAATCGTTGGTCGGTAGGGAGTTGAGAGTTCACATCCGTCGGGAGTTGCAATCTTACCGTGTTGAATTGTTTCTGATAAGCCTCGATATGGCGTTTCTCCAACTGTGCATAAGTCAAGTTCTTCACCTTATTAATATAGTCTGCATTCTTCTGAGCCGCATTGCCAGAAACATCATGGTAGTTCACGAAGTTGGTGGCAGCACTCACGATGATGGTAGCCTCCGTACCATCGCTCTTCACATCAGCCACACACTCTGCCGTAAGGGCAGCCTTAATGCCTTCTTGGTCTTGTCCTTTCACTTTCAGCGAAACACCTGTAGCCGTCTTTTGAGTCTGATGCTCAAAAGGAGAATCCAAGGTAACCTCAAATTTCAAGGCACCTTTCTTGCTTGCCTTGATATGGCAGACGATGACACCATCGGCTAAGGAAGCAAAAGTGGCACGCTCATAGCGCACACCATTTATCACAAAACTTGTGGTATTGATAGCTTTGGTCAAGTCAAGGTTACGAACATACTGCTCGCCTTCAGGCATTGCCATCTTGATATGCAGGTTAGCCATTGGCAAGAAGCGCATGCCATGAGGACCTGGTATAAAGTTCTTGTTGATGATGTCGGCAGCTTCTTTCTCCCTACCATCAAATATCAACTTCCTGACTTCAGGCAACAGTTCTAGAGATTTAGTACTATTGTTATTATATGGACCTCCACTCCAGAAAGTTTCTTCATTCAGTTGGATGGTCTCTTCGCTCGTTCCTCCATACACCATACCTCCCAGATGAGAGTTGCCGATAGGAAGAGCCTCCAGCCAGTGCTTGGCTGGAGCGTCATACCACAGTTTCGTGGAATTGTCGGTCTTGACATTCTTAGCAGCCATGGCTGGAACCATGCTGCAAGCCAACAAGACAGCAACCGCCCATTGTTTCTTTTGTCTCATGTTAGTTGTTCTTTAGATAATATTTTTAAGCGTTGGTGCAAAGGTACGAAAAAAATATTATTTATCCATCTTCCACCAGTCAAAAGTAAAGAGTTTTCCTCCTTTATGTCCCTTGAAGACAAAATAGAGGTCGTGTTTACCTGTTATCGACTTCTTAAGAGGCGTGCTAAGCGTCTGCCACTTTTCCCATCCACCTGTATGAGGCACGGCGAGCGATGCGATGAGCTCACCATCCATCTTGTCGGCATGAACTTCGAGTGAACCACCCTGCAAGGCACTGGCTATGCAAGCCGTGAATTGTCGAGGGGAAGCATCCCCAAAGTCCACTTCTCTTACCTTCATATAGTCATCTGTATGTATCTCCGAGATATAGACACCTGTCACATCATTCCATTCAGCCTTCAGCCCCTTGCTGTCTGCGATGGTCTCTGCCTCGGTGCGCTGGTATGGATTGAGAGTTCCGATAGGAGCCACACCTTCACGAGTATGGTGGATGATAGGGAATGTTCCGTCCTCATTATACTTGAATTCCTCAATGGCTGTACTTCGTCCGAAACCTCCTCCGAGCTTGCCAGTATGATATACAAAGTAAGAATGTCCCTTGAAGTCCACGACACCACAATGGTTGGTAAACGAACCAGTATTCTCCAATGGCATGATATTGCCCTTGTACTTCCATGGCCCGAGCGGCTTCTTGCTCATCGAGTAAGCGATGTGCTCTGGCACGCCACCTGCCGCATAGAGCATATAATAGTTCTTGCCACGCTTCATAAACCATGGTCCCTCGGTATAGCAATCTTTATACTTCACGGTAGAGTCTCGCAGTTCGATGTCTGGAGCACCGAAACCTTCGATGGTCTGCTTAATCATACCGACCTCGCCCTTCTCATCCACTCTTTCCTTGGCATTCACGCCACCCTTGAAGCTAACCATGTCAGGATTGAGCTTGGCATAATAAAGATGTGGATTGCCCCAGTAGAGATAAGCCTGTCCATCGGTATCGATGAAGACCGTTGGGTCAATGTTGTCCCACTTGCCATTGTCGAATAGCGGCTTTCCGATGGCATCCTTGAAAGGACCTGTTGGAGAATCTGCCACAGCCACACCGATAGCCATGCCCCCACTCAACTTAGAGTGGGCGCATACGTACCAATAGTACTTGCCATCACGCTCAATGGTCTGTGCAGCCCATGCTCTGCTGTCTGCCCAAGAGAAAGAAGAGAGATTGAGCGGCGAACCATGGTCTGTCCAATTGACCATATCCGATGAAGAGTAAACACGCCACTCGTTCATCCAGAAGAAGTCTGCTCCATCCTCATCGTGGCCTGTATAGATATACATTCGGTCGCCAGCCACCATCGGTGCTGGGTCGCCAGTGAGTTGTGTCTGAATGATAGGGTTCTGTGCCAAGGCATTCATCTGCATGCCGAGCACAAGGCTTGTAGCCCATAAAAATTTCTTAGTCATTATCTTGATTGTTTATTTCTTGTTCGTTTCCTATGCGCTAGGTTTACCGAAGTAGCAGTAGCGATTATTGTCTGGATTGATGATGATGCGCTCCAATACGATCTCTGGACTCATCATCCATACCTTGAGATGGTTAACCTGACCAAAGGCGATAGGCAACTTGATGTCGAGCCAACGCAGATTGTCGAATACCTCACTTCTCATACCATGTCCAGCACCATTCAGATAGAGTTGATGATTAGGAACAGGCAATGCCGTCAATACGTTAGAACGCTTCAAGTTGGATGGAGTGTATTCCATAAAGGTATCCACAAATCCCTTGCGGGCATCCACCTCGATGATTTCTCCATCATTCACGGAAATACCAATCTTCAAGCCCTTCTCTGGATGAATGTCCTGGGTCGGCAGAATGCCAAGGCAGAAGACAGCAGAATCTTTGTGCATTACAGGCAAGTCATACTCCAGACAAGCAGACTTCTTGGTCTGCGAAGTATACTGATAAGTATTGGCACCCATACATCCCTTGCCACGACCAAGGTCAGAAAGGAATGTCCACCGAGGATTGCCTGGCTCTGCCTCGTTCTTGGTATAGGCATAAGCAGGAATTGAGATTTCTCCTGGTTCCAGGGTAGACTTCACCTTCACCACGAATGTCTGCTTGTTGCCGGTAATCTTGATTGTTCCCTCTGCATCATTATCAGTCAACAGCTGACGATTCACATGAACCATCAGGCGGGTCTCGCCATTCACAATGCCTTTCAACTGGCTAACCTGAATCCACTTAGCGCTAGCCTTAACCTTATAAGCAACAGGTTGACTACCACGATTGCATAGGTCGATGTAAGCAGCATCAGGATTCTTGCCCTCGAACGCAGGGAGCGAAGCCTCAGCGTCCTTGCCTTCCATAATAGCCTCTCTTCCTTCCAAGGCAACTGCCAGTTCGGCTTTCTTCTTCAAGGTAACGGTATCCATCGGAGGCAAGATGTTCTTCTCTGGCATAAACCACTCCTTGTAGCCGATGTGCTTGTCGAGCATCATACCCTTCCATTTGCCGTTGCCCATCACATTATTATAATAGTCGGTCAACTGACGGTCTTTTTCGAAGAGCTGACGTGCCTTCTCCGCATAGTCGTTGGCGATGATTCGGCCCTGCTTGGCGTAGAACTGGTTCATACCAGCATAGATATAGATTTGTGCCACACCTGCGGATGACACCACAGGATAGTAAACCAACTGATAGAAGGCATCCTGTGCCTCAGCGGGAATTTTCTTTTTCAATGTCTCTGCCCTATCAGCCAAGTCTTGCCAAAGTTTCAACAGGCGGTCTGCCTCATGATAGTTTACGATGCTAAAGTAGTCGGTGGTCTCCACCTCAGGCTTGCGCCACAAGTTATACTTGGTGTACTTTGCCATCAGGTCAGCAGCCTCAGCGGCATTCTCCTCACCGAAAGCCTCTGCAGCAAAGCCTTTCAGATAATCCATCTCCTGACCTGATTTGATATTATCAGGATTCCAGGCATAGTGCATGATGAAGTCGATGGCAGACTCACGAGGCTTCAAGTCGCCCACGTTGACAATCCAGATGCGGTCGATGCCAGTCTGATAAGCCAAGTTCAACTGCTCACGCATCTTAGGTATGGTCGTGGTGTTCACCCATCGGTCGTTCCAAGGACCGCCGTTCATGTCAATATGATAATAGAGACCGAGTCCACCCTTCCTGTTGCGTTCCTTCTCAGGACCGATGCGGCGGATGTAGCCCCAGTTGTTGTCGCAGAAGAGAAGCGTCACATCGTCTGGGGCAGTAAGACCAGCATCATAGTAACGCTGCACCTCGGTATAGACTGCCCAGAGCTGAGGAATAGCCGAAGGATCCTTGCCATACACCTTGCGGATGATGTCACGCTGACCGTTCATCACATCCTTCAGGGTCTGGATATTCTCTGCATCATCGCCCTTACCCATTGCTACATCGCCATCGCCACGCATACCGATGGTCACGAGGTTATCGTACATTTTATTACGATTCATACCCTCATAGAAGAAGCTGTCGATTCTAGCACGGTTGGTAACATAATCCCATGGTCCCACCTCCTTGCGACGTTTGCGATACTCATGGTGAGAACGCATCATTGGCTCATGATGAGAGGTACCCATCAAGATGCCATACTCATCGGCAAGATAAGGATTCATAGAGTCATCCTCATTGAAGTTACTGCTCCACATGGCAGGCCACAGGTAGTTGGCCTTCAGACGCAACAAGAGTTCGAACATGTGGGTATACATCTTCGAATTGTTTCCACCGAAATGGGTACGAGCCCAAGTACAGAACGAAGGTTCCTCGTTGTTGATAAAGATGCCACGATATTTCACCTTTGGCGAAGGCTGCATGTATCTGCCTTTCTTGATATATAAGGCAGAGGATTTCTTGGCAGGCACATCAGCCCACCAATACCAAGGCGACACGCCTATCTTCTCTGAGATGTCGTAGATGCCATAGATGGTGCCACGCTTGTCGCTGCCCACTACGTAGAGATTGTTTTCATCGCTCTGGATGATATAAGATTCCCATTGTCCCTTGATGTCATCCACCTTAATCTTGCCTTGCTTTACCAAGGCATCAATCAACGAACTCTTGCCAAGGGTTCCGATGATTACGGTCTTTGGGGTTATCGCTATAGGTCGCTTAATCTTAGAAGTTTGTTTAAGTGCCGCTACTACCTTCACTTCCGAAGCCACGCCCGTTACTCGCTTGATGTCTGCAGCCAAGTCGTTAGCAGCCCTCGCTACTCCCTTCCAATCATCGGAAGCGACACATATCTGAGCCGACTTGCTATGGGCTGCCAACTCGAAGTTCCCAGCGTTTTGCGAAGTCGTAACATAATTTACTTGCTCAGCTTGCATCACCATTGCTGGCAAGCCGAACAAACATACCATCAAAAGTTTCTTTACCAATCTCATATACTTATTTCTTATGATATTCAAAGTTATCCACATCTACGTAGCCTCCTTTTTGCTTGGTGGCATAATTATAGATGGCGAAACGTGTGCCCATAAAGAGGCGACGATAATCATAGAGCATCTTGAAGTCCTTGATGACTGGAGTCCAAGTCTTACCATCTATACTATATAATAAGGTGGCAAGGTCTTGGTGAAGGCGGAAGTCGCAAGTTATCTTCAGATAGATGGTCTTCGACTTCAAGAGTTGTCGATATACCTCCTCGTGCTTGACGTCTGACACCAGTTTCTCCTTATCGGTTAGGAAGACATAGTCCTTGCTGCCCACGATGTATGTTTTCTTGCCTTCCTTCACGACAGACAAGAGGGCGGCATCGCTCTGGAATGCTGCAAAGCCAGCCACATCACCATCCTTCATCTTGCTCACATCCATCTTTATCACACCCTCACAAGTAGGTCCCTCCATACGAGTGGTCAAAGTGTTAGGTGCCATAAAGATATTCTGTGCCAGTCGGGAAGTCTTGAGGCGTAAGTAGCCCTTGCGTTCCTTCAAAGTCCAAGCCTCATCTATCGGGTTATGATTCCACTGCCATTGCAAGTCGAGCTTGTCCTTGCCAAAGTCATCACTATACACGATGCCTTTGCCTTCATAGCCCTGCACAGGTTTCTGCATCGTCAATGGAATGTTGCCATTCTCATCACCAAGCATAGGCCAACCGTCTTTCCAAGTGCAAGGTTCGAGAGTGAGCACTCTGCCCACACCACCACGGTCTTGGAATACGATGCCATACCACTTGCCATCCTTGGCATCAATGATAGTGCCCTGACCTACACCATTGAATCCCTCAAACTCGGTTTCCAAGATAACCTTTTTCTCCCAAAGTCCCTGGATGTTATCGGCACGATAGCAAACCTCACGGCGAGGATGTCCATTGGTCCAAGATATCATCAAGAGATAATACTTGCCATTGTGCTTGATGACACGAGAACCTTCCAGCAAACCAGTCTCCTCGGCATCACGCTGGAAGAGTTGGCGATGGCTGCCCTCCACCACATCGGTGAGGTCGGCATTGAGCTGCACCATCTCGCCCGTACCATAGAATACATACACCTTGTCGTCATCATCAAAGAAGAGGGCAGCATCATGGAAGTGGCGCATTCTGCTGTGAATCTTCCACTTGCCCTCGATGTCGTCGGCAGTGCAGATATAGGTCTCGCCACCAGGACTGTCGTTAGGAGCGAAGAGCGCATAAAACTTGCCCTTGTGATATTGCAGGGAGGTAGCCCACTGACCACGCCCATACGCCGTACCCTCCTTCATATCATACTTAGGCGAGTCAGTAAGGCGAGGGAAAATATAGTTCACCGTCTCCCAGTTCACGAGGTCGTGCGACTTCATGATAGGGGCACCCGGCATCAAGTGCATCGTGGTGCTGACCATATAGAAGCTATCGTCCACACGGATGACGTCCACATCTGGCACATCTGCCCAAAGCATCGGGTTCTGAAACGTCTGCTGCGCAATGCCTTGGGTCGTCACGAAGAACAAAGCGACTAGCAACTGAAAGATTCTTTTCATCTTATATCTATGGTTTTATTCATACTTACTTAAACAAATGAGGCACAAACTCCTTCAAGCATCTGCGCCAAGTGAGCCACTCATGTGCCGTACCCTGCGACTCATAATAATCGAGCTGGATGCCAAGGTCTTTCAACTCCCTTGCCATCTTTGGCGTACCGAAATTCTCCTCCGTTCCACAGCCCATAAACATATAATGCATCTGGCTATTGAACTTATCAGCATCAGAGAATACGCCACCAAAGCATGTCTTCACGTCCACGCCAAAGAGTGCACCGCTAAAGGTGCCCATATAGGAGAACTTATCCATGTTATTGAGCACGGTGTTGAAAGTCTGACATCCTCCCCACGACAAGCCAGCCATCGCACGATGGTCTCTATCTGTATAGGTGCGGAAGGTACTGTCCACCATCGGTATCAAATCCTTCAAGATGACGTCATAGAAGGAAGAGCCATACATGTTGCGCTCCTCGTCTACATCCTTGCCAGGGCGAGGGATGAATGGCTGCTTCACATCGCCACTCTCCATCACCACTATCATAGGCACAGCCTTGCCCTGGGCAATGAGGTTGTCCATGATGTGCTGCATCATGCCCTGATGGCTCCAGCCAGTCTCGTCCTCGCCCATGCCATGCTGTAGGTAGAGCACTGGATAACGCTTCGATGGATTGGTCTCATACTCGGCTGGCGTATAAACCATCGCCCTGCGGAACTTGCCCTGCGATGCGGAATAATAAGACACGGAACGAACTTGACCATGCGCCACGCCCTGCTGAGGACGGTAATAGTTGCCCTCCTCGCCCTCTGGCACCTCCAAGCCGCTAGCCTCTCGACAGCATCCAAAGTATGTCTCGCTGGCAGGATCTACCACCTGCACACCGTCCACATTCAAGAAATAATAGTGGAAGCCCACCACCAAAGGGTCGCTCACGCCATACCAGTCGCCATCCAAATCCTTCGTCATCGGATACTTCTTGCCACAGATGTCGAAGGCTACTTGCTTAGCCTCTGGCGCATGGAGCTTTACGTATGCTCTATGTTCCTTATCCACACGAGGATAGTTGGCATCAGGGATGATGCCAAGCAGAGAAAGCATCATGTTGGCATAACGCTTGCCCATCGTGCGATAGCTCTCTGCCACAAAGTGCAAGCCGTCGCCTCGCTGTGGGCATCCCTTGGAAGAGATGACGTGGGCTGTAGGAATGGTCTTGGCGATGTCGTCTACCACGGCGATATGCGCCCAGCAACTTCCCCCTTGGTCTTTCTGCACCGTCTCGCCTACGAGCAATGGCACGTCCTCTGCCTTCAGTTTCAAATCCTTCAAGATGTCATTGTAAACGGTCTTCACACGGTTGGGCCAATTGGGGTCGCCGTTGTTGGTTTCCCCTTGATGCAAGAGGATTCCCTTGATAATGCCTTGCTTCTGGGCTATCCTTGCCAGTTCGATGAGACGAGCGTACGGATTGCCATTATATTTAGAGGCGAAGTTCTTCATCCAGTCTGGCTGCTTCTTGAGGTAAGCCTTGTAGGTTCGCTTGTCGAAGAGGTCGATGCTTGCGCCGCCTACTGCCACAGTGATGGTACCCACCTTCACGTTCTCAGGCAGGTTGTCCACCATCTTTCTGCCGAAATAATCCACAGGGGTTAGCCCTGTGTCGGGACGAGCCTGAGGAGGCACGGCAGTATGCCACTCCCCCTTTTTCCATCCCGCCTTCTCGTCGTCCACGGCATACATCGCCACGAATCGAGGGTCCACTCCCGTGCGGTCTTGGTCTTCGATGGCAGCATTGCCCTCCATGTTCGACTGCCCGAAGCAGAGGTAGATATGGAAGTTTGGGTCCACGGTTTGGGCTTCGAGAGAGACAGGCATCAGCAATCCGAGGAAGCCGAGTAATGTAAAGAATTTACGTTTCATATTACTAAGTATTAATTATATTGTTGTTAATTGTGCTGCAAATATACTTATAATTGCACAATACTACTTTGTTGTATGTATCAAATACTTTACGATATGGCTACAGATGTAGGATTATACATCCCGAAACACAGTTTTATGCAGTTGCTGACGACCGCTAGCAATCTTGCAAACGGTCGCTCGCATGGTTGCAAACGGTCGTCAGCAACCATGCTAGCGACCGCTTTAGTTTAAATAAATCTAATTTTTCAGGTCATAACAACCACGTTTACTGATTATTATGTATATTTGCAGCAGATTATAAAACCGCATGACTATGAAACTAAAGTATGATGTGTATACCCTTGCTAACTCGCAAGGCACAGGAGAAGAGCGTAAGTATGTACGCCTGAAGCAACAACAAGCGATGACGGCTGCCGAGCTGCGAGCCACCATCCAAGACCGCTGTTCGCTCACCAAGGGCGATGTAGCAGCCGTATTGAGCGAGCTCCACGACATTGCCGTCCAGGAGTTTGCCATGGGGCGGCGTTTCTACATTCCGGAGATAGGCTATTTCTCGCTCTCCATGAGCCTGGAAATGCCAGAGGACAAGCCCGACAAGAAGATTACAGGCAAGGAGGTACGCCTTCGTGGCATCAACTTCCGTCCAGAGGCATCGTTCCTGAAAGAGGTGGGCCGCAACGTCCGCCACGTCATCCGTTCGGAGTATACCAGCCAGTCACGCCAGTTTGACGAGCAAAAGCTATGGGCGAGATTGCAGGCCTATCTACAGGAGCATCGCTACGTCACCATTCGCATCATGCGCATGGAGTTTGGTCTCAGCCGCTATACAGCCCAGAAATGGCTCGACCTTTTCATCGCCCAAGGTCTCATCATCAAGGATGGCACCCCTCGCTCGCCTATCTACTTTCTGAAATAGGAGTTAAAAGAGAGGCACCTTTTTGGGAGTGCAGAAGAAATGGTCAACCTTGTCTATCACAAACTCAGGGATATTGAATGACTTGAGACATCTGTCGTAATAGTCGGTATCATCCTGGGGAAGAAGGAATGGCTTGGAAGCCTTGCCGTGCTTGTCTATATGGCAAATGTATGGCATCGTATAGAGCCCATTCACTCGGCGAGAGGAAAACAAGAGCCATCTGCCATTGCTGCTCCAAGAGTGATAGCTCTCGGTATCTCGGCTATTAGCTGCTGTTAGAGGTTGCAGCTCCTTAGTCTGAAGATTGAGGATATAGAGGTCAGCCTCATGATGCCAGATTGGAAAACAACCATAGTCTGCCATCGTAACGACCATCCACTTGCCATCGGGAGAGATGCGTGGCATGACAGCGCTCTTGCCAGTAACCTTGGCAGATAGCACAGTATCAACCTTGTTGCCAAACTGCTTTTTATCTTCATCGAAAGCGATGGAGCAGATGCTATATTTCACATCTTTGTATCGTCTAGGCATCTCTACACTGTCTGCCGAACAGAAATATAGCGTCTTACCATCTGGCGAGAAACAAGGATAGGTTTCCCATCCTCTCTCTGTCTTCAGCAGAGGGGAGGTGATGATACGATTATCTGCATAACTATTAACCTCATATAGCACGATGTCAGACTTCTGGTCGTATACCTCTATGCGATTCCTATCCGAGGAATGAAAGCCTTGGTGCGTATCATTGGTAGAGTAAGCGATGAACTTGCCAGAAGGATGCCATGAAGGATAAACCAGCGACTTGATAGAATCGTTACCATCAAACTGGAGGTCGGCTAGCCCAACATTTCTGGCTATATATGTTCCCCCTAATGACCCACGGACATGCAAAGACATGTATGAAGGATTGTTCTTGCAGAAAGAATGGCAATTCACACAATTGTCCACTTTCTTGCTATTCTCCAGGATGGCACTTTGCTCATAAGAACTCAAATCTCTCTGATAGATGCCCATCTTATACCACCTCTCATATCCTGGCTCTATCAGTCGGTAGACGATATAAGAGTCTATGCCATCTCTCGACACTTGGATATGGAAAGGCTTGTAGGCACACAACTGCTGGTTTCTGCTTACGAGGACTTCCACCGATATGCGATTGGCATCTTGCAAGAGCTCCTTCCAATCGCTAGCCCCGATACAGACATCATTGCCATCGGCATCAACCACTATCGTTTTTCCACAGTCTGTGGAAAACTTCGCAGCAACGACCTCGCCCTTTTCATTCTCCACTCGGAAATGAAGCGGAGCTATCTCGCGAGGGATAGTCACTTCCTTATAATCAGGAAATATCTGCGGTGAAACAGACAGTTGCTTGTCTGCCTCAATCTTGTAGGTGCAAGAAAACAAGAGTGCGCCTAAGAAATAGAGGCACATGGCTGTTCCAAAAATATATAATGTATCTATCTTCTTCATCATTCCACAAAGTCATTAGATGGGTTTATACTATACGTTTCCTGCAACTTGAATGTTTTCAAAGCCTTATCAAAAGAGGCTGGAATACGAGGCATGGCTTTGGTGCCTTGGTATTTTTCTATCAGTTCGATAAACTTGCCACGCTGATTAGATACGATATACATCGCACCAAGATATTCCAACGAAGCCCGATGCTCAGGACAAGCCTCAACGATGCGAGCCAAATCATTATCGAATCCACCATTGCCTATGAAGCAATCATCCTTGAAAATACACTTTCGTTTCACTCCTAGCACAGGGTCCTTCTGCACAGCCCTATCGTTATACAAGAACCTCCTACGCTCATGAGCCCATGCTCGATAAGCCAAGGTATGCTCCAGTTTCTTGATATATTTTTCAGCCACAGCATAAGCCCCATTCTCGATATTCGTATCTACCAATCGTTGCCAGAGATAAGGGCTCTTGTTATCCATACACTCCTGCGCCTCAAAGGCACAAAGTTGTGCCATGTTCACATAGCCCATCGCATAATAGACATCTGCCAAAAGAGCCGCCCCTTGCAATGTACTCATATCCGAGGTGACGACACTCGCCATCCCCTTCTGCTCATACATCAAAAATTTCTCTCCCAGCTGTCCTTTCTCGGCTAGAGCCATGTTACGACAGAGTTGGAAGGTAACATTGTCCTTGCTACCACGGCTATAGCTGCGATTGATAATCTCATCCCATTGCTGATGACGGACAAAGTAATATATCTTCTTCATATACTCCTCTTGTGCCTGATAAAGATTAGCAAACAAGGCCACCGATACGCCAACGACCAATATGCCTTGGGCAACCCATCCGAATGCCTTCTGCTTTTTAGTCTGCGCTTGAGCCCAAGCATCGAGTTTCTTGACAAGGAACTGAACGACAAGAAGAATAGCCGCCGTCGCCCACGGAAGATAAGCGATAGCAGGCAATTCTTGTCCATCCCTTACCAAGTACTCCTTTCTCACCAACCAAAAGAGCAAGAAGACCGCCACTACTTTCAATATCTTATGGCATCGGAACAAAACCACCATCAATAGCATGGCAAGCGTAAAGCATACACTGCCCGCCAACAAGCAAGCCACGTTTGCTGTCAAAGTGAGCAGCATCGTCATGGCAGTGATACACCCCAGATAAGGAAAACGAGTTTCCATCATCTTATTCTGCGCCCATGCCACAAGGGTCATCAACGAGGCAAAGATGACAGGACCAGCCCCATAATAGAAGAACTGTACCAGGAAGTCGGCAACAACAAGAGGCAAACGATGCAGCAACTGCCACATCATGTTTCCCTCATAATAGAAGGTGCCCCATTGCTCCAAATAGTAGAAATGATAAGCGGCAGCCGAATGGCATACGCCTATCATCACGAGCCAAATGACAAGCCATGGCAATGACATATGTGATAAGAGATGTTTCATGCTGCAAAGAAACACTTTTTATCAGAGAATCACTTTGCGTGGTGTAACAGATTGTTTATTAAAATGAAAAAGGTCGATTGAGCAAAGAGACTCAACCGACCTGTAACGACTAACATTTTACATTAATTTCTTTATTTCCTCCAAAGGTAGGTTGGTACCTTTGGCCACTTGTTCGGGCGAAATTCCCATCGCGAGGAAGCGTTTAGCACTTTCCAATTTCTCCGCAGCTTGCCCCTCAGCCCGACCTTCTGCACGTCCTTCTGCTCGTCCTTCTGCACGACCTTCTGCACGACCTTGCAACATGGCATTGCCCAAGACATCATTCTGAATCATGATGGCATTGAGATGTTCGTCATAAGCATGGCGCTCAGCATTAGACATCGAATAGTACTTCAGCTTTTCACGAGCCTCCTGCAATCCTGGAGCTTTCGTATCTGGTTTGATAACGCCATTCTTTAGATAATCCACCCATTCCTCAATAGGCGACTTGGCTACCTTGTTAAACTCATTCACTCTTACCAACATATAAGTAGGGAATATCTCGGCAGGAGATTTCCTCACGATGGTATCCTTCTCCTTCGTACTGATGATAAGCTTGTCTTTCGTATGCAAGCCGACAAAGTTGTTCTGTCCTATATAAATATAATCTGAGCCCTTGCCCAAATCAAAGTAAAGAATGCTGATAGAGTACACTTTCTTCACTTCCCTGTAGGTATTTCCTAGATTGATATGCTCAGTAATAGCCTTAGCCACGCCATAGAGCACACGTTCCAGGTAATACAGCTCGCTCGTATTTTGGATTTCAACGATGATAATATCGCCCTTGCTATTTTTCGCCTTGATGTCTACCCGATTGAACTTATCATCTTCAGCCTGTTGGTTTCCCTCGCTTTCCAAGATTTCAACAATTTTGATGGGCTCCCCTATAAAAACAGTAAGAAACCCCTCCAAGACGTCAAAATTAGCCTTTTGCCGCAACAGTCGCTTTATAGCCCAATCAAAGCGTATATACTTATCTTTTAATTCTTCCATTATGTAACCTCCTAAGTTATATTGATTTGCGTGCAAAGTTACGACTATTTATCGTAACAGCCAAACATTTACGCAACTA
>CAVCRI010000036.1:0-21457 GCA_963604545.1 Lachnospiraceae bacterium
ATATAACTATCTAATTATTAATTAGTTATAAAGTCTAAAGAAAGGGGGCTTGTCAGAAAACATTCTTTTTGGAATATTGGAAGATTTGGAATATTGGAAGATGTGAGCCTTTTTACCTTTTTACCTTTTTACCTTTCAGTAAAGGCCCTTTTGGCTTGTCTCTTCAGTTGCCAGTCGATGATGGCGTCTTCTCCCTCAAAGGCTTCGCGTGCGATGGTCTGTGCGATGTTTACCCCCTCGTCGCAGTACACTTTGAGGGTGAGCTGCACGGCATTGTCTACGGTGTGGCTCACGCGGCCGTGTGCCAGCTTGCGGATGAGGGTCGACTTGGCACGCAGCCTGGGCTGGCTTACGAAGTCGAAGGTGCCGTCGCTCAGCATCTGTGCCACGCCAGCCTTGCGGTAGGGCTTGGTGCATCCCTCTACGGGGCGGTCGGGCAGGAAGAGGAAGTTCTCACCCCGGTTGTCGTACATTGCCAAGCCTGCTTTCTGCATGTGGCAGATAAATTCTTTCTCGTTCTGGTTTTGGCCGCACTGGCAGCAGCCGTTGGTGTGGTTGTTCTTTTTCATGTTGTCGAAATTTTTAAGGAGCTAAGAAGTGTGACGTGTAAGTTTTAGATAGCGCGCTTTTACCCTTGGAACATTTCTTACGCCTTACTTTCCCGACTCGGAATGAAAAAATCAATTAAACTTGTAGAGGTCTGTTACGAGCACGTCCTGAAACACTCTGTCTTCAAACTGGTGGGTGCTGAATCTGAGCGTAGCCGCCACCACGTCGCCCGGCTGCAGCCGATACTGTGCCAGAGGGCCCAGCATCGTTGCCACATACTGGTTTTCGTACTTGCCCCCCATCTCCTGGAGCACGATGTTACACTTCATGAGCTGTCCGCCCTCGGCGTTGAGGCTCTGCACGGCGAAGGCCTGGCCCTGCTGCGCTACTCTGTAAATGTTAGCCATAAATAGTATCATACAAAGGGATTAAGATTCCGAAACCGTTTCGGGTTGTCTTGTCCTTTGACGGGTGCAAAGGTAAGGCTAAAAACGGCATCTGCCAATGCCCGCCGCCTTCGGGGAACGAGATGGGGAAAAAGGGATGAGAAAAGGGGAAGACAAGCGGTGGGTGGTGATAAATTTTGTGCCAATTGTGAAATAATTGCCCGAAATGGATTTTATTGTCGGATATTTATTGTATCTTTGCATTTTGAAGAATCCATTGGAATGTCTCGCTTGTCGGGAATAGAAACCAAAAAAGTAACAGTATCTAATATGGTAAAAGAAAAAACAACATTCTCTTTATTTGATTTCTGTAAAAGGAATCATGCTGGCGATGCCAATATGAACAAAATGGAACTGTACTATCCAATCTTAAACGTTATTCGTGAGGAAAGCAAACGATACGAATACAAGCCGGATACGGAACAAAATATTGTTGTTGTCGATGAGGACGGCAATGAGTATGCCAGAATCCCGATGGATAAATTTGTAGCAGAATCCGCCAATCGTAATACATGATTTGAGAACCAACATGACTCCATTGTTGGGGTTCAGTATCAAATCCCAACTTGGCAGTGCCTATTCTTCCTCTTCCTCCAGCCTCTGCAGCAGAAATTCTGCCACGCGGCACTGCTTGCGGTAGCTGCCGCTGCGATGGCTGTACTGCTGCCAGAAGTCGGTGCGGCAGGAGAGGAGCGAGCAGTCTTGCGGTGCCTTCTTGATAGACTCGTAGCTGCACGGAGGCTGCTGCAGAGAGTAGCCACGGTCTTGCACCAGGCGTACAAAGTCGGACATCTTCGAGGGGTAGCCGCAGTGCTCCTGCAGCACGCGAAACACGGCGTACCACTGCTTCTGGTCGGTAAAGAGCGGGTGCATCACGCCGTCGTCGCCCTCTACGGTAGCCTCGTAGAGGGCGGCTATCGCCTCCCTTACCCGGACATCGGTATTAGAGCTGGGCTGAGGGGCAGGGGCGCTGCCCTGGTAGATGTTCTGTGTACCGTTGCCCAGGTTAATCTGGTTGATGTTTACTTGGCCGCCCTGCATGAGTGCCTGCAGCCACTGTAGTTTCTGTTCTTCTGTCATAGTTTGGTATTTTGGGGATGAATGGTCTCGTGATGGCTGCTGCCCCTTGTCGCCCTCTATCCTTGCCGTCATGGCGAGCAGGGTTTTCAGGGCGCGTATCTGCTTGCGTGGGCAGTGCAGGTACCACAGGCGCCCGATGAGCCGCTCGCCGTCCGTGCGAAACAGGCCCGGCAGCATGGGGGGCAGTTGGGCGATGGTCTCTTGGGCCTTCCCGCCGTAGCGCAGCAAGAGCCAGTCCATGTCCTTGGAGGCAGCCTTCAGCATGATGTGCGCTATCTGCAGCCTCCTGGTCTCCGGACTGCCCATGCGGTCGATGAGCAGCTGCAGCCTGTCGGCCTTCTTGCCGTACTCGGGGCGGCTGGCAGTGCTGCTGGTTAGCAGGGCCATAATGTGCTCCACCTGCGATGAGGCCTCGAAGCTGATGTCGCGCCACAGGTTTTGGTCGATGTATTCCAGCCACTGCTCCATGTCTTCGTCCCATGGCTCCTGTGCCTCCGTGGTCATCTCCAGATTGCTGAGCATGGTTAGCAGGGCTTGCTCCTCCTCGTCGATGGGCAGCAGTTCGCCGTCGAAGTGCCAGCCCTTCAGTATAGAGGGCCTGTTTTCTGCCTTAGGCTCGGGGCATGAGCCCGCCACCTCCAGCCAGATACACCGCTTCTCCGGGTCTACGCCCACCACCTTGCCCAGCAGCGAGTCTCTGCCCGAAGCCCTGATGAGGGCGCAGGCCAGTGCCCTGTTGGCTCCGCTGCGCACGTAGCCCGCAAAGCGCTTGCCCAGGTAGGCGGTCACGGCATCGGGCTCCTTGGGGTTGTCGTGCTCTATGCTGATAGACATTCTACGCCCTGGGGCGAGGGCGTAAAGTTCGTACAGCCTGTCCTTGAAGTCGTGGTGGCGCAGGCCGATGATGGGGATGAGATGGGTCATAGGTTTGTAGGGTTGATTGCTTGTCAAAGAATGTGTGTGTTTTTTGTAATTTTTCCGATTTTTTCCCGTTACATGATCCACAGCGGTCCGTTGCCCCTGCCCACTTGCCTGTGGGCACCCCGGGCGATGGCTGCGCCTGTGGCGGAAAAAGGAAAAGCCCCATTCCAGCTACACCTAGCATGGAATAAAGGGGCTTTGAAAAAGTGACCTAATACTTATTCCTACGGCAGCATTACCTGCTTCAGGTTCGATGGGTATAATCTCAGCCGATTACTCAGCACCCCAATAGATTTCTTGCCGCAAAGGTAGTGATAATTTCTATAAGTAGTATGGATTGGGCTTTTTTTTTAGATAGGTTAACGTTTTAGCCGCCCTCGAAGTACAAATAATGTTAAGGCAGCGCTTGTGTTTTGTAGGAAATGCTTATCTTTGTGCTTGATTTTAATAAGGAGAATAGGATTATGATAAGCATGAAGACCATGATGGTAAGCGCATTGATGCTGCTGCCGTCGCTGAGCCAGGCACAGAACTGCTGCCAGAAGAAGGAGCAGGCCCAGAGCTGCTGCCAGAAGAGTAATGAGGTGATAGAGACCATCCTGTCGCGCCGCTCCATACGCAAGTATCTAGACAGGCAGGTGGAGCACGAGAAACTGGCACTCATCGCCAAGTGCGGCATCAATGCCCCTAGCGGAATGAACCTGCAGCCTTGGGCTGTAAGGGTGGTGGAGAACCAGGACTTTATCAAGGCCACTACCGAAATCTTCAGGAAGGAGAACCCCGAGCAGGTGAAGCGTGACGCCAACTTCAAGAACATGTACCGCAATGCCCCCAACATCATCGTGGTGGCTACTCCGAAAGACGGCGCACTGCTCGATGCAGGTATGATGGGCGAGAACATGATGCTGGCAGCCCAGTCGCTGGGCTTGGGCACCTGTTGCCTGGGAGGCCCCGTGCGCTTCCTCCAGAGCAGCGAGGCTTGCAAGCCTTATCTGGCCCAGCTCAATCTGCCCGAAGGCTATGAGATACGCTACATTCTGGCCGTAGGCTATCCAGACGAAACTCCGGAGGCAAAGCCCCGGGAGGAGAGCAAAATCGAATTTGTCAAATAAAAAAAAGAATAACACGGGCAAAAAAATGAAACTTGTCCGTGTTATTCTTTTTTTTTAGCTTCCTGAAGGGGTTAAACCTTTCTTACCACGTCGACCACATGGCTTCCTGCCCCCATCAGCTCGGGGCGCTCTGATACCTGCTTCTGGTAGTCCAGGAAGCGGGCAAACGTCTCGTCGCTCATCTGGTTGAGGCGTGTGCGCATGTAGTCGGCAGGGCCGTCGGGCGAGAAGATGGTAACTCGCTCCAGCCCTGCCTCCCGGTCTAGCCGGTCAATGTCTTCCAGGCGCACATAGTCGTAGAGTTCATCGCTCGAGGCCTGTATGTGGAAGAAGGCATCTACGGCTCCCCGCTCCATCAGACCGCCGATGCGGTCTTCATCGAAGCAGTAGGAGAGGATGCTGTACTCGTTCATCAGATAAGCCACGAAGATGAGCCCGCCAGGCTTCGTTACCCGCTTGGCCTCGCCAAGAGCCTTGAGCTTCTCTTCGTCACCGACAAGGTGGTAGAGCGGACCGAGCAGGAGGGTAATGTCGGCCGAATCATCGGGCAAGAAGGGCATGTGGCGCGCATCGCCCTGCACCACGTCGGCAGCAGGCTCGCGCTTCAGGAATACGTCGATGTTGCGGCGCACCAGTTCCACCGCCTTCACCCGGTAGCCCTCGGACATGAGAGCCGAAGTGTAGCGGCCCGTGCCTGCACCGATGTCGAGCAGGCACTGGCCTGGCTGCAGGAAACGGTGCAGGTGGTACAGAGTAGTCTCAAACTCCACGATGCCGTGGCGGCGCTGTAGCCGCAGGTCTTCGGGATGCTTGTTGTAATGCTTCTCTATGTTGGATAAAGCCATAGCAGCCGGTTATAGCTGAGCCAGTTCGATTACCTTGTCGACCGCTGCGCTCAGGCCGTCCTTGTTCTTGCCGCCAGCCTGTGCGTAGTGAGGCTGACCGCCGCCGCCGCCCTGCATCAGCTTGGCAGCCTCGCGAATCATCTTGCCAGCGTTCAGCCCATGGTCTTTCACCATGTCGTCGCTGAACATTACGCTCAGCATAGGCTTGTCGTTGTGTACGGTGCCGAGCACGCAAACCAGGTTCTCCGGCAAAGCCTCGCGTACCTTAAACACTACGTCCTTGGCAGAGGCAGGGTCCATAGGCAGTACGGCGGTAATTACCTTTACGCCGTTTACGTCCTTGGTACCAGCCACCAGTTTCTCCTTGGTGCGCTCCACGGCCTGTGCCTGAAACTTCTCCAGGTCTTTCTTCAGACTGTCGTGCTCGTCGATGTATTTCTTGATGGCTCCTTCCAGGTCTTTGGCATTGTTGAAGAGTCCCTTCAGGGCCACGATGGTGTCTTGCAGATTGTAGAGAGCCTCCTCGCAAGCCTTGCCCGTCAATGCCTCGATACGGCGGATGCCGGCAGCCACGCTGCTCTCAGAGATAATCTTGAAGAAACCTATCTTGCCCGTGCTCTTGGCGTGAATACCGCCACAGAACTCTGCCGACGGGCCGAAGCGTACCACGCGTACCTTGTCGCCGTACTTCTCGCCGAAGAGGGCGATGGCACCCAGCTGCTTGGCCTCCTCGATAGGCGTGTCGCGATGCTCGTCGAGCGGATAGTCGGCACGTATCATCTCGTTTACCATGCGCTCTACCTGGCGCAGCTCCTCGTCGGTAACCTTCTGGAAGTGGGAGAAGTCGAAGCGCAGAGTGTCTTTGTCTACGTAAGAACCCTTCTGCTCCACATGGTCGCCGAGTACCTGCTTCAGGCAGTAGTCTAGCAGGTGGGTGGCAGTATGGTTGGCTGCGCTGCCCTCGCGGCTCTCGATGTCTACACAGGCCATGAAGTGGGCAGTGAGGTCTTTAGGCAATTCCTTCACGATGTGGATGCTCTGGTTGTTCTCGCGCTTGGTGTCGGTAATCTGGATAGTCTCGTTCTCGCTCACGAGCACACCCTTGTCGCCTACCTGGCCACCCATCTCGCCGTAGAAAGGAGTATGGTCGAGTACCAGCTCGTAGAAGCTGCTCTTCTTCTGGGTTACCTTGCGGTAGCGCAGAATGTGGCACTCATATTCTGTATAGTCGTAACCTACAAACTGCTGGTCGCCCTCCTTCAGTACCTCCCAGTCGCCGTTTTCTACGGCAGCTGCGTTGCGGGCACGTGCCTTCTGCTTCTCCATCTCCTCATTGAATGCCTTCTCGTCTACCGTGTAGCCGTTCTCACGGCAAATCAGCTCGGTAAGGTCGAGAGGGAAACCGTAGGTGTCGAAGAGGCGGAATGCGCTCACGCCGTCGAGCTGGGTAAGGCCGTGAGCCTTCAGATTGTCCATGTCGCCGTTGAGCAGGTTGATGCCCTTCTCCAGGGTGCGGAGGAATGAATCCTCTTCCTCTTTCATCACGCGGGTAATAAGCTCCTGCTGGGCTGGCAGCTCAGGGAAGGCTGCGCCCATCTGCTCTACCAATACGTTGACGAGCTTGTACATGAATGCCTGCTTCTGGTCGAGGAAGGTGTAAGCGTAGCGCACGGCACGGCGCAAGATGCGGCGGATTACGTAGCCGGCCTTGGCATTGCTGGGCAGCTGGCCGTCGGCGATAGAGAAGGCCACGGCACGCAGGTGGTCGGCGCATACACGCATGGCGATGTCTATCTTCTCCTGCTCGTCCTTGCCCTCGCCATTGGCTCCGCTAGGCGTAGTAAAGCCGTATTTCTTGCCAGAGATGTTTTCTATCTCCTTGATGATGGGCTGGAAGATGTCGGTGTCGTAGTTGGAGTGCTTGTCCTGAAGCATGCGCACCAGGCGCTCGAAGCCCATACCTGTATCGATGACGTTCATAGAGAGTGGCTCCAGCGAGCCGTCGGCCTTGCGGTTGTACTGCATGAACACGATGTTCCAGATTTCGATGACCTGTGGGTTGTCCTTGTTGACCAACTCACGACCAGGAACCTGAGCCTTCTCCTCTGGAGTACGAGAATCTACGTGAATCTCAGAGCAAGGACCGCAAGGACCTGTATCGCCCATCTCCCAGAAGTTATCGTGCTTGTTGCCATTGATGATGTGGTCAGCTGGCACGTGCTTAGCCCAGTAGCCAGCAGCCTCGTTGTCACGCTCCAAGCCTTCCTCCTTGCTACCCTCGAAAACGGTAACGTAAAGGTCGGCAGGGTTGAGCTTCAAAACCTCAGTCAAGTATTCCCAGGCGTAGTCGATAGCGCCTTCCTTGAAATAATCGCCGAAGCTCCAGTTGCCGAGCATCTCGAACATGGTGTGGTGGTAAGTATCATGGCCTACCTCTTCGAGGTCGTTGTGCTTACCGCTAACACGGAGACATTTCTGGGTATCTACACGAGTAACATCCTTGCCTGGGCTCTTGGTGCCGAGGATGATGTCTTTCCACTGGTTCATACCAGCATTTGTAAACATCAGCGTAGGGTCATCCTTGATAACCATAGGAGCTGATGGAACAATCTTGTGGCCTTTACCCTCAAAGAATTTCTTGAAGGATTCGCGCACTTCATTAGCTGTCATCATATCTTTTTTACGTTAAATCTTAATTTTCTTCTTAAAAACTTTGCAAAGATACCAAGAATTGTTTAATTTTGCAACAAAATTAATTATTTTTGAAATTAAAGTATTGAAAATATGGCATTAAATCCTGATAAAGTAGTAAAATTATACTATTCCATCAAAGAAGTGGCTGAAGAAGTGGGTGTAAATGAGTCAACCTTGCGATATTGGGAGAAGGAGTTTCCTTTCCTCAAACCGAAGGTTACGGGCAATAAGGTGCGCCAATATAGCGAGAAGGATATAGAACAAGTAAAGCTCATCTATAACCTCATCAAGGTGAAAGGATTTAAAATTGCAGCGGCGCGTAAGTATCTGTCTCAAAACAGAACGGGTGCCGAGAAAACTTCCGAAGTTCTCGACACCCTTATATCCGTTAGGGACCAGCTCAAGGAGTTGAAAAAACAAATCGATGGGTTAGTTTGATTCACCATGCATCTTCGCCAAAGACATTCAAGATGGTAACTTTGGCGGCTTCTTTCTTGGTGAGCTGATGGCTCCAAGGTGCTCTGCCCTTGGTAGTGGCACCTGGACCATGGTTACCATACTCTGAGTAACGAGCAGTCTCCTCGTTCTTCTTGTTGTTCCAGTTGTGCCATCCCTCTTGGCATATATGTTTGCCCATCTCGCAATTCATAAAGATTGTGGCGGCAAAAGGACGCCATGGTCGCCCGAGATATACCTTGTCTACCCCTTCGTCAGCGGTCAACTTGCATTTGTTGAAGACATATCCATACTCTTGACCGGCAGGGGTAGAGGCTGCTGTGATATAGCTATTGGCTTTGCTGTGGATCTCACAATTCTCAAACCATGCTCTGGATGGACCAAAGATAAAGTCGGTAGTTCCCTCAATGTAGCAATCGTAGAATGCCATGCGATGGCTGCCCACACCTGTATAGACAGTGTCTTGGTTTCCTAGCAGTCTGCAATTCTGTATCAAAATATGGTCACCCTCGAGGTGAAGTGCTACAGCTTGTCCGAGTTTGGCGGCATTATTTTCCACGGTGATGTTTTGGAGGGTGATGTAGTTGCCTTGTATCTTGAGTGTATAGGTGCGGAAGGTTCCCATCGGCTTTCCTTTGACGGCAGCTTCGGAGTCTAGACCACCAACCGGCATCAAGATATTGGCATGATCATCCCATGTGATGATGGTTTGGTCACGGTCTTCACCGCAGATGGTGATGTTGGTAAGCCAGGAAGGGATGATGAGCTTTTCCTTGTATACTCCTTTTTTCACATAGATAACCTTTGTGTAGTCCATGAAGGCACGGCATACTTCGATGGCTTCGTCGATATTGCGGAAATCGCCAGTTCCATCTCGTGATACCACCAAGGTGTCTGGGTTATCATACTTGTTGGCTGCTAGCATAGGTAAGCCAGTCAATAATAATAAAATTGCAAATAATGCTTTTCTCATAAGTAAAAAGTAGATTTATTTTATATGAAGAGCGCATCAGATGATGATGCGCTCTTCATGATGATATTTTAAAGAATGCGTTGTACTTCCTGTAGATCTTCGATGGTCTTGAGTTGATCCATAATGTTCTTGACTTCATCTCGATCGTGTACTCTCAGCTCGATGGTACCATCAAAGATACCGCTGTCACTGCTGATGGTGAGCTTGTGGATGTTGATGCCCAACTGATCACTGATGACCTTGCTCACATCAAGCAACATGCCCTTACGGTCGATGCCCTTAATTTCGATGGTCGCATCAAACAACAGTTGCTTGTGCATATCCCATTTGGCATCCACAATACGGTTGCCATAGCTGGATTTCAGCTTGGCGGCAATATTACAAGAACGTTTGTGTATCTCAATGCGGTTCTTGTTGTCGATGTATCCCATGATGTCATCGCCAGGGATGGCATGGCAACAATCTGGGAAGATAAACTGCTTGATATTCTCTTCGGTCAGAATGAGAGGCTTCTTCTTGTTGAAGTCCTTTCCTACAATGAAGAGTTCCTGTGGCTTAATAGTGCCTTGTTCTTTCTCCTTTTCCTTGTTCTTGCCGAGGAATGGAATGTAGTATCGCCAACTGGTCGCAGGCTTTTGCTTCTTGTTTTTGCCTTGCAGTTCATCAAGATCCTTGTCGCCGAGGATGATGCAGTGGTCGCCGATCGACTGGAAGAAATTCTCGTGTTTCTGGATGTTGTGATAATCACAGAGTCGGTCTACCACAGAGTTAGTCATCTCCATGTCATTCTTCTTGAGCCATTCTGTGAGGATGTCCTCTCCCTTCTTCTGTACCTCTCGTGAATCACGACGCAAGATGGCTTGTATTTTGCTCTTTGCTTTGGCTGTACTTACGAAGTTGACCCATTCTGGTTGTACATGTTGGCTCTTGGAGGTAAGGATTTCCACCTGGTCACCGCTCTGGAGCTTATGGCTCAGTGGTACGAGCTTGTGGTTTACCTTGGCACCTATGCAATGGCTTCCCAGGAATGTATGTATCTGGAAGGCAAAGTCAAGGGCCGTACATCCCGATGGCATAGTCTTGATTTCTCCCTTTGGGGTAAAGACAAAGATTTCGGATGCGTAAAGGTTTAGCTTGATGGCATCGAGGAAGTCCATGGCATCTGGCTGTGGGTCATCTAGAATCTCCTTGATGGTGCTGAGCCAGTCGTTGAGCTCGTTCTCATCCTCGGTATACTCACCATTATTACCTTCCTTGTATTTCCAATGAGCTGCAAAACCTTTCTCTGCCACTTCGTCCATACGGTCAGAGCGTATCTGTACTTCTATCCATCGTCCCTGCTTGCTCATCAGGGTAACGTGCAAAGCTTGGTAGCCGTTCGCTTTCGGGTGGTTAAGCCAGTCTCTGAGGCGATCTGGATGGCTCTTGTAGATTTTACTAATGGCCACATAGATATTGAAGCATTCGTTTACTTCGTTGGCTCTTACCTTTGGCGTGAAGATGATGCGCACGGCGAGAATATCGTAAATTTCATCAAAACTTACATGCTTGTTCTGCATCTTGTTCCAGATGGAATAAGGGCTCTTAACACGTGCCTTGATTTTATATTCCACACCTAACTTGTCAAGTTCCTCACGAATAGGAGCGGTAAACTGGTCGAAGAGAGTATCACGTTGTGCCTCGGTGTCGGCTAACTTATGCTCGATATTGGCATACTCCTGTGGATGGTCGTAACGGAAACTCAGGTCTTCCAGCTCGGTCTTGATTTTGTTCAAACCTAGTCGGTTGGCGAGTGGGGCATAGATATAAAGGGTCTCACCGGCAATCTTATACTGCTTGTTGGCAGGTTGGGAAGCCAGGGTGCGCATGTTATGCAGGCGGTCGCAAATCTTGATGAGAATCACACGGATGTCATCGCTCATGGTGAGCAGCAGCTTCTTAAAGTTTTCTGCCTGAGCCGATGCCTTGTCGCCAAAGATCCCCCCGCTAATCTTGGTGAGACCATCCACTATTTGTGCAATCTTAGGACCAAAGATATTGTCGATGTCCTCTACAGTATAGTCGGTATCTTCCACCACATCATGTAGCAAGGCTGCACAGATGCTCGTAGACCCTAACCCCATCTCTTCGCAGGCTATCTGAGCCACGGCGATAGGGTGCATGATATATGGCTCGCCCGATAGTCGGCGCACGCCTTTGTGCGCTTGTCGAGCAAAGTTGAACGCCTTGGTCACAATATCCACCTTCTTGCGATGACGCGAGCTAAGGTAGGTGTCAAGCAGGTGTTGAAAGGCATCACCTATCAACTTGTTGTCTGCTTGTTCTCTTTCTAGGTCTTTCAGGTTCTGTTCGTCCATAGTTGTACCCTCTTTTATAAAATAGTCAATAATATGTTACTTCACCTTGAGCTTCTTGCCGGCACGGATGCTGTTGCCAGAAATCTTGTTGAGCTTGCGTAGCTTCTTGACAGTTGTGCCATTCTTTGCTGCAATCTCGGAGAGGGTGTCTCCACTCTTGATGGTAACACTCTTGCTTCCGCTATCCTTGTCTTTCTTGCCCTTTTTGTTTTTCTTTCCCTTGCCGTTCTTGTCGCTGTTTCTCTTGCTTCTCTTTCCTGATGTGCTAGAGTTTCGTGATGGCTGAACGCTGCTGCGGTGGCTGCTACGGCGGCTTACCGTTGGCTCGTCATCGTTTACATCTACCATGTCTCTTTTGATAAGGAGTTCGTCAGTCTTGTAGTTGTAGATGGAGTCTTCCTTATCGATGAACGAGCCAATGAGTGATGCTGGCAAACGAACAGCCATAGGCTTGTTGAGACCGTTCACGATGTCATGGCGGTACTGAGGGTTGAGGTTACGTAGATGCTCCACGTCGATGTTGAGTACCTGGGCAATTTGCTCAAGGTGTATATCCTTGTTGACAACCACGGTGTCTGTCTTGACTGGCAACTCGGTTACCATAGGGCAGATGTTGTGGTCGCAATAGTAATTCATGATGTAGTTGGCGGCAATGAAAGCTGGTACATATCCGCGCGTCTCCTTTGGCAGGTATGGATAGATGTTCCAGTAGTCTGCATTGCCCTTGGCGCGATGGATGGCCTTGTTTACCTTAGCAGGTCCACAGTTATAGGCTGCGATGACCAGATTCCAGTCGTCAAATATTTTGTAGAGGTCGCTTAGGTAATGTGCGGCAGCATAGGATGCTTTCACGGGGTCGCGACGTTCGTCGACGAGAGTGTTTACATCCAGTCCATATCGTTTTCCTGTACCAATCATAAACTGCCATAAGCCTGTGGCACCCACTCTTGATACTGCCTTGGGGTTAAGTGCCGATTCTATAACCGGCAGGTACTTCAACTCCAAAGGTAAGTTGTAGGCTTCGAGAGCTTGCTCGAAGATAGGCATGTAGAAGTTGCTTGCTCCAAGCATGAAACTAACAGAGCGGCGCAACTTGCCGCTATAACGGTCGATGAATTTCTGCACCACATCATTATATGGCATTTCGATGAGCGTAGGCAAACGCTTGAGGCGGTCAATGTAAACTTCCTTGTCAAAGACTGGGTTTACATCTCGATAGTTGCATGATGTATCTGGCATCATGTAGGTTTGTGCATTGTAGAGGTGCAAGAGGCTGTCGAGGTTATCTTCCAAGCCTACAGGTACTTCAATTTCCTCTGCTTTTCCATCTTTGTCAGTCACTGTGATAATATCATCGTCGTCGTCAGTGTTGTCTGTCTGGGCTTGTATGCCCTGTATGCTCAGCAGCAACGCTGCTGCCATTACCAATATTTTTTTCATTTTGTTGTGTTTCTTTCGAATTCTCTTTCGTTATTATGTAAATATAAAAAGTGTATACCTTAGAATGTCAGCGAACATTGTACCCCCAGTGAGCTCGAACGCCATGGGTTTGCTGTGTATCTGCCATTGTTTAGCATTGTTGGCTCCACTCGTAAGGTGAGGTCATCGGAGATGTCAAATTCTGAGAGTGATGCATCGACATAAGCATCGATGACTGAGAATGCGTAGATGCCAATCATGACGAAGGTTCCCATGTCTCGCCAACGGCGAAACTTATCCTTGCGTTTGCGGAATATCTCCTTGTATCGATCAATGTTGCTGGCATCGATGGTTGCCCCAAGGTGTAAGAACTGATTATAGCTCTGGGTGTTTGGGTCATCGTCCATGATGTCAAGGTAGGCTTGCGAATAGTCGTGATACATCTGGTTGTTCCAGGTGATGGCATATGCGCAGCCTACGAAACCGCCATAGATGATAGGCAGTTTCCAATATTTGCGGTTGTATATCTGTCCTGCGCCCGGCAATACGATTGCCAACCACATTGCACGCTTGGTGTCTGGCTTCCAGGTCGCCCAGTCACGTTTCTTGTGTTGTGGCTGGAGCGAACTGTTGAGCTTAGCTAGGTTGAGGCTGTCGGATGGGGTGATAACAGAATCTGTGGATATGGCTGGCATGTCTTTCACCTCAGCTTTCGTCCTCGACTTCTGCGCCGATGCCTGGAGCGACATAGACAACAATAATGCCGCAATGCAAATATGTGATAATCTAGACTTCACTTTATTCTTGTTTCAATTTGTCGAAAACGTTCATGATGTGCTCCAGTTCTTCTTCGTTGGCAAAAGGGATGCTTATCTTGCCTTTGCCCTTGGCAGAACAGGTGAATTGCACCTTGGTGTTGAGGAACTTGGAAAGTCGTTCTCTGAGCATGGTGAATTCCTCTGGCACTTGAGCCTTGGCGGTGATGCTTTTTTCTCCGCTTTCTACATCTTCTCCGCT
Source organism: Lachnospiraceae bacterium (assembly GCA_963604545.1). GTDB lineage: Bacteria > Bacteroidota > Bacteroidia > Bacteroidales > Bacteroidaceae > Prevotella. The sequence goes on from CAVCRI010000036.1 coordinate 13,870, forward strand.
TTTGAGTCGCTGTACCATCTCTTCCACCTTGCGTACAGAGTAACCATTTTTCTGTATTTCCTTGAAGAGTTTGATTTGCAGAGAAGGACTGTCCAAAGCCAATAAAGCACGGCAATGTCCCATGTCAATCTCTTTCTTTTGCAATGCCATCTGCACTTGTGCCGGTAGCTTAAGCAAACGTAAATAGTTAGCGATGGCAGCTCGGCTCTTTCCCACACGCTCTGCGATTTTCTCTTGGGTCATGCCATCGTTTTCCAACAAGTGCTCATAGGCAAGGGCAATCTCGATGGCGTTAAGGTCCTGGCGCTGTATGTTCTCCACAAGTGCCATCTCCATCACATTCTCGTCGCTGATGGTGCGGATGTAGGCTGGAATAGCAGAGAGACCTGCCAATTGTGAAGCTCTCCAGCGGCGTTCGCCAGCAATGATTTGGAATTGGTTCTCTGCCACCTGTCTGAGGGTGATTGGCTGGATGATACCTATCGACCTGATGCTTTCAGCCAACTCGTGTAAAGACTCTTCGTCAAATTCACGGCGGGGCTGGTTTGGGTTTGCTTCTATTTGGTCGAGTGGTATCTCATTGATTGTGCTGCTGCCCTGTGTGCGAACACTCTCAGTCGAGATTAGTGCATCCAATCCTCTGCCTAGGGCATTGTTCTTTGTTCCGTTGTTGTATTTTTTATGTACTGCCATTTTATACTTTGAACTTTGAATGTCGGCCATTGGACATGATGATGTCTTATGCCCTACATAAATTATTTCTTTGTTTATTATCAACTATTTTTGTTGATAATTTCTTTGGCGAGTGCCAGATGATTCTTAGCACCATTGCTCTCAGCATCATAAAGGATGACTGGGAGTCCATGACTCGGACTCTCGCTCAGCTTGACATTGCGCTGGATGACTGTCTTGAACACCAACTCTTGGAAGTGGCGTTTCACCTCATCGTATATCTGGTTAGCGAGACGCAGACGACTATCGTACATGGTAAGCAGGAATCCTTCGATTTCCAACTTCGGGTTGAGCTTGCTCTTGATAATTTTGATGGTGTTGAGCAGTTTGCTGATTCCTTCCAATGCGAAGTACTCGCACTGTACAGGAATTATCACCGAGTCGGCTGCAGTGAGCGAGTTGACAGTAATAAGTCCAAGAGATGGAGAACAGTCTATGAGAATGTAATCGTATTCGTCGCGGATTGGGGCTAGCACATTCTTGATGACATTCTCCCTGTTTTTCAAGTTGAGCATCTCTATTTCAGCTCCCACGAGGTCGATGTGGCTAGGAATGATGTCCAGTCCGTCGATGTCAGTGGTGTAAATGGCATCGCGTACATCTGCATGGTCTATGATGCATTCATAGATGGAGCAGTCCACCTCACCGAGGTCTACGCCCAATCCGCTTGAAGCATTTGCCTGAGGATCGGCATCCACGACGAGCACCGTTTTCTCAAGAGTGGCCAGCGAAGCTGCCAAATTGATAGTGGTGGTAGTCTTGCCTACGCCACCTTTCTGATTAGCTAATGCGATTATTTTTCCCATTTTCTTAGTAAATTTTCGGCAAAGATACAAAAATAATGCGAGAATGATGTGACTTTAAAGGTTTTTTCGTACTTTTGCACCAAAAGAAAGATATTTTTATGGAAAATAAGAGACCTTTAGTATTAATTTCTAATGATGATGGCTATCATGCCAATGGTATAAAAACCTTAGTGTCCTTTCTCAAGGACTGGTGCGAACTGCTTGTTGTGGCTCCGGAAAGTGCACGGTCTGGATTTGCCTGTGCTTTTTCGGCAACGACACCGCTGCGTTTGAAGCGACGCCATAACATGGGGCCGGATGTAGAGGTGTGGTCATGTAGTGGCACACCGGTAGATTGTGTGAAGCTAGCCTTAGACCAGCTTCTTCCGGGACGTAAGCCCGATCTCATTTTAGGAGGCATCAACCATGGTGATAACTCCAGTGTAAACAATCATTATTCAGGCACGATGGGGGTAGCCAAGGAGGGGTGCATGAAGTATATTCCGAGCATAGCCTTCAGCAGTTGTAACTACGATGAGGATGCAGACCTCACCCCTTTGCGCGATGGGGTGGTGAAGTTGGTTAAGATGGTGCTAGACAAGGGCCTTCCTGTCTTTACTTGCCTGAATGTCAACTTTCCTGTCCGGCCACCATTTCGTGGCTTCAAGGTTTGTCGCATGACTCATGGTTCGTGGATTAATGAGGTAGACAAGCGTACCCATATTCATGGTTATGATTATTATTGGATGGTGGGCAGCTATCGCAATGATGAGCCTGTGGCAGAGGATACTGATCAGTGGGCACTTTCACATGGTTATGTTTCGATAACGCCTACTCGTATAGATGTAACCGATTATGACTGGTTAACTCATAATAAGTCAGAATTGGAGTCTCCTTGTTTCTGACATCTAACTCCTGAACGATATGAAGTATTATTTGATAGTGGGAGAGGCTAGCGGAGACTTGCATGCTAGCCGATTGATGCGCTCGTTGAAAAAAGTAGACGAGTTTGCAGATTTTCGATTTTTTGGAGGCGACTTGATGTTGGCTGAAGGTGGTACTCGGGTTAAGCATTATAAAGAGTTGGCTTATATGGGCTTTGTTCCCGTACTGATGCACTTGGGGACAATCTTCTCAAATATGAAAAAATGCAAGGACGATATTGCGAAATGGAAGCCTGATGTTGTGATACTCGTGGATTATCCTGGGTTTAATCTCAGTATAGCTAAGTTTTTGAAAAAGAAGACAAATATACCAGCCTATTACTATATCTCTCCCAAGATATGGGCTTGGAAAGAGTGGCGCATTCGCAGCATCAAGCGTGATATATCCCAACTTTTCTCTATTTTGCCGTTCGAGGTGCCATTTTTTGAACAGAAGCATCATTACCCAATCCATTATGTGGGGAATCCCACAGCTCAGGAGGTGATGGAGTTTAGAAGTTCGTACAAGCAGTCGTTTGATGAATTTTGTGAGGAAAATAATCTTGACAAGCATAAACCTATCATTGCTCTGTTGGCTGGTAGCAGATTGCAAGAAATTAAGGATAATTTGCCGGCTATGATAGAGGTGGCTGAGCGATATGAGGATTATCAGATGGTCTTGGCTGGGGCACCGTCTATCGATGATGCCTATTATGAACAGTTCTTAAAGCATAAACCAGTGACGCTGGTTCGCAACAAGACTTATCCGTTGTTGGCCCATGCCACGGCTGCTTTAGTTACGAGTGGAACAGCAACATTGGAGACAGCTCTTTTTGATGTACCACAGGTAGTATGCTATGAGACACCTTTACCGCATCTCATCCGTTTTGCCTTCAATCATGTGATGAAGGTGAAGTTTATCTCATTGGTCAACTTGATAGCAAACAAAGAGGTGGTGCAGGAAATGTTTGCCGACCGCTTCCAGGTGGATGCCATGGCAGACAAGCTATTTGAGATATTGCCAGGTGGCAAAGATAGGGAGAAGATGCTCTCTGAGTATAAGCAGATGCGTGAGCACTTAGGCGACAAAATAGCCCCGGATGAGGCGGCTCGCATTATGTTAGACTTGCTGATAAAACGTCGTGAGGAGTTGTTGCGCTTAGCTAAGGAGAGAGCAGAGGCTGTGGCTAAGGCTGCTGCAGAGGCTGCCGAGCAAGCTCGCGTCAAGGCGATGGCTGAGGCGATGGCTGCCCAAGAACAAGCCATGGAAGCTCAACGAAAGGTCGAAGAGACGCAGGATGCAGAGAACTTTGAGGAGTCTCAATACAATCAAAATCTCGAAAATGGCGAGCAGGAATAGGGAGCTGTCTAATAAAACAAAAGAAGGGTGTACCATAATTAGTGGTATACCCTTCTTTTGTTTTATGTCTTACAGGCCATGTGTTGCTATGCGAAAAGCTGCCAGGTGTATAGGTAAATGACAGCTGCCGGAATCGCCATCAGCGAAGAGTCGAAGCGGTCAAGCATTCCACCATGTCCAGGCAGAATGTTTCCGCTATCCTTTACGCCAAGTGTGCGCTTGAACAGGCTCTCCACAAGGTCTCCCCAGGTACCAAAGAATACAACTACCAGTCCTAGTCCTTCCCAACCGAGAATGCTTAGGCGGTGAACCATACCATCGTTGGCGATGTAACCGATGATGCCAGCTATGATGAGAACGAGAATGCCCCCACCAATGCTGCCCTCCCAGCTCTTGCCAGGGCTGATGCGAGGGAAAAGTTTGTGCTTTCCGAAGAGTGAACCGCTGCAGTAGGCACCAGTGTCGTTGGCCCAAAGGAAAATGAATATGCTCAATGGGAGGAGCATGTCGTAATGTATCTGTCCGTCGAAAGCTGAGGACTCGAACGAAAGCACGTTAATCATCGAGAAAGGTAGGGCGATATACATCTGCGAAAGCATGGTGTATGCCCAGTCGTTGATGGCATTTTTATTGCCGGTGTAGAGTTCACTTACAAAGAGGTAAACTACAGTGAGCAAGTAAGGTACAAACACCACGAAGTTACCTACGATTCCAGTTCTAAAACCTGCTACGGCCAGGAAAAAGTAAACCCCAGCCACAGTGGTGATGAAACGGTTTACGGTTATATCCTCCTTTTGGTTCACTAGTCCACAATATTCCCAGATGCTCAGTCCTGTAATGAGGGCAAAGAGGATGACCATTGCCTTTGGATTGAGAAAACAAGATACCATACACACTACGAAGAGTATGCCAGTGATGGTTCTTATCACGAGATTCTTTTGCTTATCAGTCATGATTTTAATTCTTGTCGTCGTTATAGTTGTCGTCTTTGTTGTTCTTCTTGCCTTCTGCAGTGTTAGCCTCGTGCTCTTTGATGGCAGCCTGAACGGCAGGAATTTCCTTCAGCTTCTCGTCATCGATAGTTGGACTGTCATCATTGGTTGCCTGAGCTTCATCATCTACCTTAGGTTGCTCGTCTTCCATGATTTCCTGTGATCGGCTCAGCCATGGGCGCTTGCCAAATATCTTTTCCACATCTTCTGCCATGATGACTTCTTTCTTGATGAGTAGCTCGGCAAGGGCGTTGTGTCCCTCCTTGTGCTCCATCAAGATGTTTTTTGCACGGGTGTATTGCTCGTTTACAATCTGAAGCACCTCTTGGTCAATCTCTCGAGCAGTCGTCTCAGAGTATGGACGTTGGAAAGAGTACTCATTCTGGTTGTAATAGCAGATGTTAGGCAAGGTCTTGCTCATACCTAGGTAAGCCACCATGCCATAAGCACTCTTAGTAGCACGCTCCAAGTCGTTCATGGCACCAGAGGAAATGTGGCCCGTGAAGAGCTCCTCTGCTGCACGGCCGCCCATCAATGAACACATCTCGTCGAGCATTTGCTCCTTGGTTGTAATTTGACGTTCCTCAGGGAGATACCAGGCTGCACCGAGAGCTTGTCCTCGAGGCACTATAGTTACCTTGATGAGTGGATTGGCATACTGGCAGAACCAAGAGATGGTGGCATGACCTGCCTCATGAAGAGCGATGCTGCGCTTCTCGTCGGCTGTCATTACCTTTGTCTTTTTCTCCAAACCACCCACGATGCGGTCTACCGCGTCGAGGAAGTCTTGTTTGCTAACGGCTGGCTTATTATAACGGGCGGCGATGAGGGCAGCCTCGTTGCATACATTGGCAATGTCGGCACCAGAGAATCCTGGTGTTTGGCGTGCCAGTAGGTCGATGTCCACAGAGTCGTCCACTTTGATAGGCTTCAAGTGAACCTGGAAGATAGCCTTGCGCTCATTGAGACCAGGCAAGTCAACGTGGATTTCACGATCGAAACGACCGGCACGGAGCAGGGCACTGTCGAGCATGTCCACACGGTTGGTGGCAGCGAGGATAATGACACCACTATTGGTGCCGAATCCATCCATCTCTGTAAGCAAGGCATTAAGGGTGTTCTCACGTTCATCGTTTCCACCCATGGCTGGATTCTTGCTGCGGGCACGCCCCACGGCATCTATCTCATCAATGAAGATGATACAAGGAGCCTTTTCCTTGGCTTGGCGGAAGAGGTCACGTACACGGGATGCTCCCACGCCGACAAACATTTCCACAAAGTCGGAACCGCTCATAGAGAAGAACGGTACGCCAGCCTCACCGGCTACAGCTTTTGCCAATAGGGTCTTACCTGTTCCCGGAGGGCCGACGAGCAGTGCACCCTTAGGAATCTTACCTCCCAAGTCGGTATATTTCTTTGGGTTTTTGAGAAATTCCACGATTTCTTCCACTTCTTGTTTGGCACCTTCCTGGCCAGCCACATCCTTGAAGGTGATGCCGATGGCATTTCCCTTTTCATACATTTTGGCTTTGCTCTTGCCTACGCTGAAGATGCCACCGCCCATGCCGCTTCCTAGGCCGCCGCCCATTCTGCCCGACATCCAGAAGATAAAGAGGAAGAAAAACAGCAATGGGGCGAGGTTGACGAGCAGGTTGATGAAGTCGTTGTCCTTTTGGTTGTCATAGCTGAACGAACGTATTTTGTGCTCCTTCACCATAGCATTTCCATATTTGTCCACTTCGTCGATGGAACCGAATTGAACTTTTACATATGGGTTAGGTCCCACATTTTGAGCGCTCATCTTATATACATCTCGTGTATATTTTGGGTTGATATACACCTTGAGTGTACTTTCAGTCTTGTTGGCCACCACGCTGAGCACATAACCTTTGTCAACATACTGTTGAAAATCTGTGTAGGTAGCCTCTTTGGCGGCACTTCCGCCCAGGGCATCGCCACCACCGCTGAAAAACAGAGCTATCAGGGCTATGAGGATGATGGTGTATAGCCAGTTCATGTTAAACCTAGGCATCTTAGGTCCTTTGCCTCCGCCTAAGCTGTTGAAATTGTTGCTTTGTTCCATATCTAGTTTTCTTTTTATTTGCACGGTTAAGTTGGTGCTAACCTAGTCCGCTATCGTTAGTCCAGGTTTGGTACATGGGTGAGTTTTGCATCTTCCCAAAGGTGCTCAAGGTCATAATATGCACGTACATCAGGCAGGAAGATGTGTACCAGTACATCCACGAAGTCCATAGCCACCCACTGGTCGTTGCCCAGTCCTGCCACGTTGACAGGTTTCTCGCCTAGGTTCTTGCGACAGAGGTCGCCAATCGACTCAGCTATGGCCTCCACCTGGGTAGGGGAGCCACCTTGGCAAATGATGAAATATTGGGCGATGGTGCCATCTATTCCACTTAGGTCGGCGATGACGATGTCTTGGCCCTTCTTTTCTTGTATACCTTCTTTAATAGTCTCTACGAGTTGTTTAACTGTGTTCATTTATTAATGTTCTTGTTTTATTTGTTCTTATTGTTTTTATCTTTCTTTTTTATAATAATGTATTCAACTGCAAAGATACGCTAAATACATGGAAAAATAGCCCAAAACTTCAAAAAAATGCAGTTTTTTTAGGAATTTGCGCTTTTTTTATAAAAAACTACTGAAAAATTTTGGTAGTTCCAAAAAAAGTAGTACCTTTGCACTCGCAATTCTGAAATGAGAAATATGGTTGCAAAATTATTGGGATATGGTGTAATGGTAACACTACAGATTCTGGTCCTGTCATTCCTGGTTCGA
>CAVCRI010000037.1:0-21360 GCA_963604545.1 Lachnospiraceae bacterium
TCAACGTGGCGGTGAGCAAACTGTCGGAAAACTGGAACCGTGAGGCTGGCGAGAAGGTTTCGCTCTATACCTATACCAATGGTGACGAGGTGGAACTGTTGCTCAATGGCAAGAGTCTCGGTGTGAAGAAAAACTCCCAGGATCCAAAGCTCCGCAACCGTATCAAGTGGGATAATATCGCTTATGCTCCTGGCACGTTGGTGGCTGTGGCAAAGAAGGATGGCAAGGTTATCGCTCGTCATCAGATAGAGACTACAGGTGAAGCCGTTGCCTTGAAACTGGTGCCTGATGTGGAGACATGGCATGCGGATGGACAAGACTTGATGCATGTTCGTGTCTATGCCGTAGACAAGAAGGGCAGGAGAGTGGTGAATACTGCTGATGAAAAAGCTAATAGCAAGCTACGGTTCTCTGTAAAAGGAGATGCTGACATCGTAGCAGTCGATAATGGCAATATCTATTCGGATGAACTCCATATAGGTAAGCAACAGTTGGCGAAAGCTGCTGAGCGTATGCTATTCCAAGGCTCTGCCTTGGTCATCTTGCGAGCAGGCGATAAGCCTTCTAAGATAGAACTCTCAGTTGTAAGTGATAAATGCAAGAAGACAGTAAAGTTGATGACTAAATAAAAAGAAAACAGCGGTGAACTATTTTGTGGTTCATCGCTGTTTTCTTTTATAACATGAATAGTCTTACTTCTCAAGTATCTCTTATGGTAATAAATACGAAAAAAGTCCGAATCTCTTTCAAGAAACGGACTCTTAAATTTTTGAGTTATTTTGGGAAAAGTGGGTAGTGATGGATTCGAACCACCGAAGGCATAGCCAGCAGATTTACAGTCTGCCCCATTTGGCCACTCTGGTAACTACCCGAAGCTCTTGTTCTTAAAAGCGAGTGCAAAGGTAATGCTTTTATTTCGTTCCACCAAATATTTCTGCAACTTTTTTTCAAAAACTTTCACTTTTCCTTCAAAAACCTTTTATTTTACCTTTATAACGTGGTGTCTGCGATGTTTTCTAGACAGTATCCTGTGCTTACGGTGCTCATACTTCTTGAAACCTACGAATATCGTGAGTGCCAAGACTACGGCAAGCAAGAAGATGACGATGCCGCCACCTAGGTTGTCGCCCTTTACTTTCGACCACATGTCCAAAACTTCTGGTGTATGGTCGCCAGCATCGTGAATCATGGCGCATCTTGCCACCACCGAACTGTCTGGATACATGATGGGGTTGAGGTGCGCCTTTCTGCCTTCCTCGCCAAAGAAGTAGGCCAGGTTGGTGACCTCTGGATATTCCTTCTCGTCGCTCATTTCCTCGAAAACCTTCTTGCCTGCGATGCTGCTCACGTAACCTGTGGTCTCCATGTTGGCAAGAGCCACATCCTCCTGGCAGAGATAGTTGATGAAGTAAGCGGCGGCCTTCGGATTGCGAGAGTACTTAGGGATAACCCAACCGTCAAACCATACGTTGCTGCCTTCCTTTGGAACCTCATAGCCCAGGTCTACGCCCACCTTCGAGGCTTCGTCGATTGCCCAGACGGCATCGCCGCTCCAAGTCATGTTGAGCCACGCCTTGCCCTTGGTCATCGTCTCCTTGCCAAAGTCAGCCTCCCATCCCTCGATGTTTGGCTTCAGAGCCTTCAGGTATTTTTCAACGGTAGCGATGGCTGCTGGCGAATAATCGTTCATCAGTTGTGGCACGGTTACCTTGCCAGCCTCCAAGTCCTTGCGGTGTGCCCAGATGAGGGCTGTGCCATAAGAGTCTCTGTAGGAGTCCTTCATCAGTAGCTTGCCACGGTATTTTTTGTTCCATAGGGTTCCCCAGGTCTGTGCATCTTTGAGAGGTACGTGTACCTTATTGTATAAGATGCCTGCTGTTCCCCACATGTATGGCACGGCATATTGGTGGGCTATGCGACCCTGGCTGCTGGTGGCATCTATTTGTTGGGTAATGTATGGGGCTACGTTGCCAATGTAGTTTGGGGTCTTGCCAAAGCATGTGTCGATAGGCAGGAGCAGGTCCTTACGAAGCATTCGCTCGATGATGTATTCGGAAGGGCAAACCACATCGTAGTCTTCATGGCCTCGCTCAATCTTGGTAAGCATCACCTCGTTGATGTCGAAGGTCTGGTAGATGACTCTAATCTTCTTGCCCGTCTGCTGCTCGTACCACTTAGGGAAGTTGGCGAGCACATCCTCGTCGATATAGTCTGCCCAGTTGTAAACCTTCAGTATCTCCTCTCTATTCTCCTTGTTGTAACAAGAAGTGAGCGACAACACCATCAGTAATAAGTATAATATCTTCTTCATTTTACTTCTTCTTGTTTTTGTCCGAACGACGATTGATGATAATCAGCATCACGAGCACCAGTACGAAGATAATCGTACTCAGTGGACGAAGCTCTGGCGTAAGTCCTCCCTTGCGTGCATCGGCATAGATGAAGGTGGAGAGCGTCTCCAATCCCTCGTTGCCGATAGTAAAGATGGTTACGGCAAAGTCATCTATACTCATCGTGATGGCGAGCATGAAGCCCGAGATCATTCCTGGCAATATCTCAGGGATTATCACCTTGCGGAGAGCCTGCATCGGCGAAGCGCCCAGGTCGAGTGCCGCCTCATAGAGGTTGGGGTTCATCTGCTTGAGTCGTGGCATCACGCTCAGGATGACGTATGGCAGACAGAAGGTGATGTGCGCCAATACCACCGTCGTATAGCCCTGCGGAATGCCCAGCGATATGAAGAGCAGGAAGAGCGAGATACCGATGATGATGTCGCCGTTGAGAATCGGGATGTTGTTGACGAAGGTGATGGCCTGGCGAGCCTTGCGGTTGCGCAGGTTGTGGATGCCGATGGCTGTCAACGTACCGAAGAGGGTGGAGACGGTGGCGGTTATCAGGGCGATGGTTACCGTGTTGATGAGTGCCGCCGTCAGCGAATGGTGGGTTCCCTCCACGAAGAGATTCTTGTAGAGTTGGAGCGAGAAGCCTGTCCAGTTGCCCATCACCTTTGCCTCGGTAAATGAGAATATCACTATGATGATGATAGGAGAGTAGAGCAACAGCAGCAAGAGCCACAGGTAGCCCTGGCAGAACACCTTCTTCATCATCTCCTTGTTGAATAATGAGTTCGTCATCTGATGCCTCCTTCCTGCTTGCTGCCGTCACCGGCGATGAGTGTTGAGGCACCGATGAGGAAGAGCATGATGAGCGAGAGTGCCGCACCATAGTTCCACATCGAGTTGTTGATGTTCTCCTGAATGGTGGTACCGAAGAGCTTGATGTTGTTCATCGTCAGAAGCTCGGAGATGGCGAAGGTGCTGATGGTAGGCATAAATACCATCAGGATGCCACTTGCCACGCCCGGCATGGAGAGGGGCAGCACCACCTTGAAGAACTGCTGCCATGGAGAGGCTCCCAAGTCCTCGGCTGCTTCTATGTAGCTGCGGTCCATCTTCTGGAGGGTGTTGTAGATAGGGTAAATCATGAATGGGATGAAGTTGTAGACCATGCCGAAGAGCAACGCTCCCTCACCTAGCGGAAGGTCGGCGAAGTCGAAGAGTGCCACGGTGGCGAGTGTGCGCACCAGGATGTTGACCCACATCGGCAGGATGAAGAGCATCACGATGGTGCCTGCATACTTCATCTTGGTCTGCGTAAGGATGTAGGCGGCAGGGTAACCCAACAGGATGCAGAGCAACGTGTTGAGAAAGGCGATGCCGATGGAATATACGAAGGTATTGATGGCTTCGGGATGCGCCAGGAACTTCTGAAAATTGCTGAGCGTTATGCTGCCGTTCTCATCGGTGAATGCGAACACCACGATGAGAATCAATGGCAGTACCACGAATATAGCCGCAAAGATGGCGTAAGGTATCGACCAACTTTGGCGAGAAAGAAAAAACTTTTTCAATTTCTTGTTTACTATGATTATTTTATGATGAGGCTAGTGCCTTAAAACTATAAACTTTCAAGCTATTGAATTCTTCATTCTTCACTCTTCGTTCTTCACTTCTATGTTCTCGGCTGGAATCGTGATGGCGACATGGTCGCCAAGATCCCATACATCCTGGGTGTCCACGTAGAGTTTCTCTCCCCAGTCTGTGTCGATGGTGAGGTGGTAATGGTTGCCCTTGTAGAGGATGAAGCTGATGTCACCGGTGAAGGTTCCCTCGTCCTCATTGTCGAAGAGTTCTATCTTGTCGAAGTCTACCGATACGGTCACGGTGTCCTTGCCTCGTAGCTCGGCAGGAAGCTCTTTCTTGAATTCGCATCCCAGGAACTCGATGCATTCGTCGCCACAAACCTTTGCCTCGAAGACATTAGAGGTGCGCTCCTTCTTCATGATATGGATGTTGTCTGGTATCACGTTCATGCCGATGGTCTGGCCCACCTCGAAGTGTTTGTAGTTCTGGATGAGGAACTCGTAGCCCTTGTCGCTCTCGGCGAGCATCTCGTAATGTACGCCCTTGAAGATGCTGGAGGTAATCTTGCCTACGAACTGTGCGTTCTCAGTGTCGGTGCTCACCTCGATGTCCTCTGGTCTTATCACTACATCCACTTGCTGGTTCTCGCCGAATCCCTTGTCCACACAAGGTATCTCGGCTCCTGCCACATCCACCAGGCAGTCGTGTACCATCAGTCCGTTGAGGATGTTGCTCTCACCGATAAAGTCGGCTACGAACGAGTTGGCTGGCTCGTTGTAGATGTCGGTAGGGGTGCCTATCTGTTGGATTTCTCCCTCGCTCATCACCACGATGGTGTCGCTCAGGGTGAGGGCTTCCTCCTGGTCGTGGGTCACGTAGACAAAGGTGATGCCCAGTCGCTCGTGCATCTCCTTCAGTTCCAGTTGCATGTCCTTGCGCATCTTGAGGTCGAGGGCAGCCAAAGGTTCGTCGAGTAGGAGCACTTCTGGCTCGTTGACGATGGCACGTGCGATGGCGATACGCTGTTGCTGTCCACCCGAAAGCGAGTTGACATCACGGTATTCATAGTCGCTCATGTTCACCATCTTCAGTGCGCGCTTCACTTTTGGCAGAATCTCCTCCTTCGGCGTATGCTTGAGCTTGAGGCCGAAGGCGATATTGTCGTACACGTTGAGGTGTGGGAACAAAGCGTATTTCTGGAAGACCGTGTTTACGTTTCGCTTATACGGAGGCAGGTTGGTGATGTCGTTGCCAGCGATGGTGATGTTGCCCTTGGTGGCAGTCTCAAAACCAGCCAATAGTCTCAATAGAGTAGTTTTACCGCATCCCGAAGGACCGAGTATGGTCATGAATTCGCCCTTGCGAACATAGAGGTTGATGTCTTTGAGGGCAACTTTCTCGCCAAATCTTTTCGACACATTCTTGATGTCGATGATAGGTTGTGCAGTCTTGTTCATTTCTTGTTTCTAATTTGGCTGCAAAGTTACTCATTTTTCGATAAATATGAAAGGAAAAGCAGCAAGTTTTTGACCTTTGTAAGTGACAATCTTGTTACAAAGGTCAAAAACGTGCATATTTATGCAGAATGGTGCATAACCCAGGTTATGCTGGCTTGGTCAGGGCGATGGTCTTGGCCTTGTGAATGCCCTCTCTTTCTACGTTGTTTCTCTGTTGTACCTCCTCGCAAACCTTGTTGAGCAATTTGCTCAGCTGATGGATGGCACGGTCGAACTCGTATGACTTCATCCTCGCCTTGAAGAAATATTTCTTCGGTATGGAGAAGAAGTTCTCCTCAGAGCTCCAGAACAGCATGGATGTAGCGTCGTATGATACTCGGATATACGAGTCATGGTTCATCACATACCTGCCTTTGAGCGCCGCCTTTTGGTCGGGGATGTAGATGATGCGTCGGTCGGTGATAACCAGCCCCTCCTTGCGATTGTTCCAGTTGGAAGTGTCGCGTGCCATCAATATGGTCTCGGCCTCATCTATTAGGAAATGTTCTTTGAAAAGTGAGTTCTCTTTTTCGGGTACGTGCATAATGAAGCAGTCCTTCCTATTGTCATGATAGATGATAGGCAAGTCTCCATGGTGCTGTCGGTTGACACCATCAGCGAATAGTTTGGCTATGTTATTGGTTTCGTTTGCCTTTGTCATAATGTTTCTCATTTAAATGTTTCTTTGGTTGGCAAAAATAGGTAAAAATAATGAAGGCTGCAAGTTTTTCGGCGACTTTTTGGCGGCAAATCCTTGAAAAGTTGTGAAATGAACCAAAATGAACTTGTTTTGAGACAAAAAGTAGGCATGTTCCTTTTGCTTTCTCTTGGATTTTTGCTACCTTTGCGCCCATGATTGTAACGATAGAATGGATGGAAGAGTGGTTTAGGCGTTTCGACCACGACTACTTCGGCGGCAAATTGCCCGTTCCGGAGCTGGGGCTTACACGTGCCAAGACTCGCCTTGGGCAGCTCTCCTTTAAGCGTGCCACTCGCTGGGGACGCACCAAGTATTATGACTTCAAGCTCTCGATGTCTACTTATTATGACATGACCGACCGGCAGGCGAAGAGTGTCTTGCTGCATGAGATGATACATTATATAATAGGGTATACAGGGTTGAAGGATACCTCTTCGCATGGTATCGTGTTTCGGGGCATGATGGACAACCTGAACCGCAAGTATGGTTGGGACATCCGTGTGATGACTTCCACCAAGGGATGGAAGGTGAGCGAGCAGGTGGTGGCGAGGAAGGAAGCCAAGGGTCCACAGACTTACCTGGTGTTGGCGATAGAGATGGCGGATGGCAAGCATTATCTGTCGAGGGTGAGTCCACGGTTTGCCCGTAGTTTGGAGAAACAAGTCCAGTCTGTGCGTGAGGTCAGTGCCCATCGTTGGTATACCACTCAGGAGCCCTACTTCGATGATTATCCACAGGTGAGAAGTCTCCGGGGGCGTCGCATCTCCAAGTCAGACTTTGACAAACTGCTCAATGTTCTTACCCCTTTCAGTCTGTAAGTTGGTATATGCATTTCGCTCAAAACTTCTATATATATGAAAAAGTTTTGCCGAAAAATCCCTCATATCCCTCACCAGAGAACAGCGTTCTCTTTGTAAGTGTTTGACTTATATAGAAAAACAAGGATAGTGATGGGTGATGGATGCCTTGAAAAAAGGCTTCTATCCCTCACCCATCCCTCACCGTATCCCTAACATTGAAAAATCTGCCTCGAAACATGGGGAAATCAGTTTCGAACCATAGTGAAATTTCTCCTTAAGGAGACGAAAACTTTCTTGGCTAGAGATGAAATGTTTCCTAGGCAGAGACAAAAAGTGCCAAGGGTAGGAACGGTTGGCACTCCATAACATCACCGTTGTTTTAATAAAGATTAAAAAGGGAAGAAAAAAAACTGAGAATTTGCTTCAAGTGTAGAAAATATGTAATTTTGCAGAAAAATAGTTCCATGATGGGGCTAATGTCACATTTCTGTCTTTTCAAGTATATATATTTAGGTATAGGCGTTTAGAGCGCACTAATTGAAAATAATTCCGTACCTTTGCAGTATGGAACCAAGAAATATATTTAAAGGTGTGAAGTCAATTGATTTTTACCATCGCTTCAATTCAGAAGATCCCTGTTATGAGTATCTATCTGAAATCAAATGGAAAGACGGCTATGTATGCAAGAAGTGTGGAAACACTCATTATTGCAAAGGACGCCTTCCTTACTCTCGTCGTTGTACCAGATGTAAGTATGATGAAAGCCCAACAGCTGGAACGATGTTTGACAAGTGCAAGTTTTCCATAGAACTAGCGTTTCATATAGCTTTCAAGATTAGTACCAAGAAGAAGGGCATGTCTTCATTGGAGTTATCTGAAGAATATGGATTGCGCCAGAAAACTTGTTGGGAATTCAAATGGAAGATTCAGCAAGCAATGCAAAGTTCTAAGACACATCCACTTACAGGAGAAGTACATGTAGATGAATTCTATGTTGGTGGTGAGGAAGAAGGTGTCATTGGACGAAAGGCAGGAAAAAAGAAGCTTGTCATTGTTGCCCTTGAAATACGAGGAACAGAATTTGGTAGAGCTTATGCTCAGGTCATAGACGATGCTTCCTCCAAGTCTTTCAAACCGTTCTTTGAAACTTATATAAGCAAGGATGCTACTGTTGTTACAGATGAATGGAATGGCTACATACCATTGAAGAAGAGCTATCCAAACTTATCGCAACGTCCATCTAATGATGGTAAGGGATTTCCGCAGATGCACATTCATATCATGAATATCAAAGGATGGCTTCGCGGAATACACCACCATTGCTCGAAGGAACGACTTCAAGGTTACCTTGATGAGTACCATTTTAGGTTCAACAGAAGAAATCAAATGGACACAATCTTTGATGTGCTCCTTCGTAGAATGGTTAATAATCAGCCGAAACGCCTTAAATAGGGCGTTTCGGGAGTGCGCTCTATGCGCCTATACCTATATATATTTATGGATTCAATACAAGATATCTCAGTAGCTATTAGTGATTTCCTTTGGTCTTACATCATTATCACGGTATTGATATGCTGTGCCCTGTTCTTTACGTGGCGCACACGGTTCGTACAGTTCAGGCTCATCAAGGAGATGGTGCGACTCTTGCTCCATCCCGACAAGGTGCAACCCGAAGAGATAGGACCGGATGAACTTTCTGTTGACATGAAAGTGGATGGAAAGATGAAACATATCTCCTCCTTCCAGGCTTTTGTGGTGGCTTTGGCCAGCAGAATAGGTACAGGAAATCTGGCTGGTGTTGCAACAGCCATCAGCATCGGTGGAACCAGGCGGCAGGAGGCGTGCTCGGTGTTACGGTGATACAAGGCATCAAGCGCGGACTATTCAGTAATGAGGCAGGCGAGGGTAGTGCGCCTAATGCGGCAGCAGTGGCTACTGTTTCCCACCCTGTGAAGCAAGGCTTGATTCAGGCACTGGGTGTGTTCACCGATACCCTGGTGGTATGTTCTTGCACCGCCTTCATCATCTTGGTAAGTGGTGTGGATGTCACCGCTTCCAACGGAATCCAACTTACCCAAGATGCCTTAACCCACGAGATTGGCAAAATCGGCAATCCTTTTGTGGCGGTGATGATATGGCTCTTCGCCTTCAGTAGCATCATCGGCAATTACTATTATGGCGAGACCAATGTGCGCTATATCAAAGACAGCAAGTGGGGAGTCTGCATCTATCGCTTGGCAGTGGCGGCAATGGTCATGATAGGGGCGGTGGTATCGCTCGACTTTGCCTAGAGTATGGCGGATATTACCATGGCACTGCTTACCCTCTGCAACCTTGTGGCCATCGTGATGCTCTCCCGACAGGCTGTATTCTTGCTCCAGGACTATCGCAAGCAAAAGAAGGAAGGCAAGAATCCTGTGTTCAAGAAGGACATGATGCCTGAGATTGCCGACAAGTTGGAAGCCTGGTAAATAGGGGGTGAGGGATGGGTGATGGATAGAGCCTTCAGAATGGTCTATCCATCACCCATGATGTTAATCGTATACGATTAGCTAATAGGTAGTTATGCTGATTTTCTAGAATAGGGGTGAGGGATGTGAGGGATTTTTCGGCAAAACTTTTTTCTCGTGCGTAGAAAAGAAAATCGAAACAGTCCTTTCTAAAAATGGCGGTTTCGATTTTCCTTTATTTGGATGATAGTATATTTGATGTTTGTATCAGTTAACTCAACTCCATACTTTGAACTTTCTCGTTGATAAAGTTGATTTCCTCTTCTGATAGTTTGTATTTCTTGTAAAGAAGTGTGTCTATCTCATCAACGGAAAGACTCCAGTCTATGTCTGAGTGTTCTGTAAAGTCTTGTTGTGGCACGAACTTCCATTTTTCTGGAGTTATGTCTTGGGTTGTTTTTAAAGCACCCAGCAAAGCTCTGGCAAACTTAGTGGATATGTACTTACAAAGAGCCTCAACCTCATGGACTGTAGAGAACTGTCCTATGCTGATAAATGTTTCTGTGTTGCCAACTCCAGGTTCTCCTGCAATCGCAGATGTTAATGTTTCTCCAAAAGCACCAGTACCATTAGCCTTAGACATAAATACCTTATAGTTATCCAAGTTCTCAACAGATCTAATGTAGTCACGTCTTATAAATTTTAGCACACGAGCATTCTCTATTCTACCCAAAATACGGATGTAATCATTACCATCGTTAGGCTTTTCGTCAAAGAAGACTTGAGGGAGTCGCTCAAAGATGTTTGTTGATACATCATACGGATGCCCATTGCTTAATTGGCTGAGAGCCTCAGGGTGGTCTTCGTGCATCTTGTCCGTAAAGCGATAGGCAGTTCTTGATACAACTATCTCACTCATAGGCTTAAAATCCTTGCGATGGGTTACAGACAGGATAATCGCATTTAGCTCTGAATATGGTGTGAATAGTCCGATAGGCTCTTGACTTACTTCCGTATTTCTTACGCTGATAGCAAGACCACCCTTGATTTCCGTATCTTCGAATATACTTTTCTCCCAATAATTCTGAATGGAAAGATGTGGATCTTCTAGCATCTTCTTGTTCCATGCCTTAGGTGTACTTCCTGCATTGGTAAGGAAACGAGCTGGATGAATCATCTCTACGACCTTAGTCAATTCATAGGAACGGTCTAGGAAGATATTATATAGAGGACCGTTATAAGTCTTCTGTTCTCCCACGGCATTGTCTTGATATGGTGGATTTCCTATGGTAATACCAAAGTTCAATCGTTTCAAACTATTCATTAATATATCTTTCTTTTTATCATTCAACAAATCGTATGTATTGAAATCTTCTATCACATGACAGATAGGCAATCCCAATAACTCATAAACCTTTCTTGTAAACTCGTAAGTCAAGGATGAGGTAGGCAACGAATAGATTGTATTCTTCACCTTGTCGCCGTATGCCTTGTATAGTGCATTGGCAAACTCACCTTGCTTGGATGCAATATCCAGTATTCTGGTACCTTGCATTATCTTCTCGGCAGGAAGATAGCTTACCATCAAGTCGGCAACAGCGGCAGGGGTTACTATTTCAGAAGTAGATAGCCTTCCAAATTTCTTCATCGCTCTATCCACTCGCTCATTGACAGGTATAGTCTCGTCGTGAGACAACTGGTTCATGTGAGAAATCTTGTAGTCTAAATCGCTCAACACGAAAGGGTTTATCAAAGTACGTATGGTCTGCAATATTTCCTTTGTCAACCCCACGTTCTTGGCGATACGGTTATTATCCTTTGTATGGATTACTCTTATCACATCATCCAGTGATGCCACCTTGCTATCCGTAAGAAAAGCAAAGAATAGTATCAAGGAATAGAACGTGGAGAGTTTCTTTTGAAGTTCTTTTGCTTCATCTGTATTCTCTCCTTCTTGATTATTCGTTTCCTTACTTTTTTCATCCTTTGTTTCGCCAGTAGTCTCTTCGGTATCCATTTCATCGCCGTCTCCTTGGTTCGCTGGCATTTTGATACCTTTTTTCGAATCTATCGGATACAGGGACTTCAATGCCGAAAGGATGTCTTTATTCGTGAGTAGTTCTGCATCTACAGGTATATCAGTAGCCTCGTCAAGAATGCTCTTGTTGGCAGAATAGGCATTTACTGCTTCTAGAATATCATTTGGCTCAACTTCCTTCATCTTGTCTTTGTTGACAACGATGATAGGGGATATTCTGAGTTCTTCTGCGATGCGTTCTGTCAGTTTGCTGTTTCCTTTCTTGTCAGTGTTTACATTGTATATCTGAGCCTTAGCCTCTTGCATTCTGAACATTCTTCCTGGCTCAAAATCCACAAGTAGAGTCTGGGGCTTCATGTTGTACTTGATGGTATGCCCATCTTTGTCTTTGTATTCTCGGATGTATTGGTTTTGCAAGCGGAAGATGGCTTGGTCGTATTCCTGTGGAGATGCAGTATCTTTCAGATAAATCATCGTGTCCCACTGTTCGACGGTAGTACCTGTCAGCATACGGTTCACGGTCAAGGTGATGGTCTTCTTGCCTTGTCTTTCCAAGTCCTCTATTCTGTCCTTTACATCACGTACATCTTTGAATGCTCGCTCGTCTTCCACTCCTGTAATATTCAGAATCTCATATTGGCAGAGATTCTTGAAGTCACTCTTGTGCTCCTTGATAAGTGATTCGAGTGCATCGCAAGAGGCACGATATGGCAAGACGCAAACGATATGGCGACATAGCTTTCCCTTTTTGATTCTTTCATCGTTAAGGAAACCAAGAATATTGCAGTCTTCCTTACTGCCGTCGATAGCCATGAGTAAATCCAAAACTTCCTTTTCGTAGACGAACTTTCGATGAAGTCCATCCTTGTTTTTGGTCGTAACCTTTGGACGCAACAATTCGTTCAGCGTATATTCCACTTTGTTCTTCTTCATCTCTTCCATCCTCTTCATCGAGGACTCATTGACATTGAAGGCAAAGCGAATCATCTGAGGAAAACCATAGTATGGATTGTCCCATTCGTTGTACTCGTCTTTATCAATATGTTCGGCATCCCATTTCTCTTTGTCATTGACAATATCAGAGAACTGGTAGAAAGCAATGATGTCTTCCTTTTGGAACTCGCTACCCATCAAGATGCGGTATGGGGTTCCCGAAAGGTGAATTCTGACCTTAGATGATAACAATTTCAGCTCCTTGTTGTTCTCGTAATCGTCTGAAGATTCAGCATATTTCATTTCAGCCTTCAGCTCTTTCTTGCTTCCTCGCAAAACTTTTCCGTATTCGGCAGCACGGGCTCCATAATGCGTCTCGTCAATAATCAGCATATCCCATTGACGAGAGAAAATGTCTTGATGCTTGGTCTTGATGATGTCACCGCTTAAGTCTTGAAGGGTAAGGAAAACCACAGGGTGATGTCCTTGTTGCAAGGTCTCATTTACGATATGAGGATTTCTTGCAAGTTGAAGAGTGTCAATAAAATCAAAGCCCTCAAAGTTTTTGATTCCTTCTACGGTCTTCTTCCATTCTGTCTTAACATCGGCCTTTCCCGATACGACAAGGATAGCCTTATACTGATTGCTTGTGAGTACACAACTCAAGGCAGTAAAAGTCTTGCCGAAGCGCATGACGGCATACATCAACAGGTTTTTTCTGCCCTTTTTGACGGCTTTGGTAAAATTTGCTACCGTTTCCTTCTGGTTGGGGCGCAACTCGTACAACTTGTCACCACGTTTGTAAGTGAAAGTCATCTGAGTAGGTCGCTCATCGAAAGTATAGAATTGGTACTTGCCGTTGTTGTTTTCAAAGTCAGCCTTGATGTCTTTAACTGCTTCTGCCATGTCCTTGTCTGTGGCATACTCAAAGAATTCCTTTGAATAGTAAGGCAAGCCCTTGATGTCTGAAGGCTGCAAACGATGATATTGACGCTCATGTTCCAAGAAGTAATGGATGGCAAAATCTCGGAAGTATACTTCCTCGTCTACTTTTGATACGGCTGAATACTTCTTTTCCAAGTCAGGAAAAATCCTGCGCCATTCACCCAGTCGTTGCTCTATAGGGCGATAGGTATCGCCCACTTTTAGGTAATTAGGTACTGTGCCAGTCGTAAAAGCGTATATTTGCGGCTCTACACGTCCTATGATATATTGGTTAAGAAGAGAATCGTCCATATCTTATTTGTTGAGTTTATAGAGTATTTCGTAAGGGTAGTGCTTGCCATCATACCAATCTTTTATTAGTGCAGGTATGCCATTGTGTCCAGTTGGTGTCTTTTTCTTGCAACCAGGGCATGGATGCCTTTCGATTTCTCCATACAAGTTCTTTGTTATGACATCATGGCAAGTATTTGGCACGACACTGTTCAAGCCATCCATTTGGATTATATTCCAAGAGATAATGTCTGCTATTTCTCTTACCTGCTCTGTGGTAGGTGCCTTTCCAAACTTAAACTTGTAGTTGTCGACAAAAGTATACAGCAAGTTCTCTCTTGCCAAGAACAAGCTATCACCTTGCCACTCGTAAGCACGGACAAACTGGTAAGCTTTAATTGCATATTCAAACCAATCCTCTAATGTGTCAGTGTTTTCGTTGACGATTCGAAGTTTGCGGTCTAGAAATCCAATTCTGTCAGCCAAAGGAATGGCCACTCCTGTAGTCGTATCGTATCGGCTAACCATGAATGGCGCTTCTCCGCAAGTAATTTCCTGCCAAGGTTTTAAAACATAGTCTTGCCAAGTCATCTTCTCAGGAAAGGTAATTTTTTCCTTAACGGTTCGCCACTCCCTGCCTTCCTTGCCAAGTTCTTCATTGAAGACGACTCTTCTTCCAAACAACATCTCGTCAATATTGTTCACCATATAGTTGCATATCCATGCTGGAGTGAATATCTCTGCTTTTTTCTTCACTCTCTTTTTTTGGACAGCCTTTTCCTTCATCACACGAGGCATAATGACATTGGAATGTTCGCCTGTGATAAGCTCGCGAGCAATCTCATCATAATAAGAGTAGCCTTCACCTAGCTGCTCATAATCATGGGTAGCCCAAAAGATATGATGAATATGTCCATCATTCTTATATTCTGTCACGGAGTGGTCTGTGAGCAAGATGTCAAACACCTCTTGCCCATAATCCTCCAATAGGTTATTCTCTATAATATCTACCTCGTTTGCCATTGCAATATGCCTTTATTTTGAATAATGATGCAAAGGTAATGAAAAGAAATGAATATACCAAAATTAATTGGCTTCAATTTAATGTTTTCTCCGACATTTACACCGACAATACACCGACATCATTGGTGACAAGATTGGTGTCATCATTAGTGACATCATTGGTGCCATTTGCCTCAACTCCTTATTCTGCTTATAAAGTACCTTAAATCCGCAACAAAATATTGAAGGAAATTTCTAAGAACCTGAGCAACAAAAAGTTGCTCAGGATTTGGAAATGTCAGAAAAATCACCTATCTTTGTACTGTCAAAAACAAAAAACGTTTTTCTAACATGGCTACAAAGGTAATAATAAAAAATGAAAAAGTGACACCTTTTGGTGGATTATTTTACGTGATGGACTTATTTAATCGCTTTCTGGCGCATTCAATCGACAAAGCCCTTGGCAAAAGGGGTAAGGGACGAGGTTATCGCTACAGTGAGATTTTCCTTGCAATCTTTTGTCTGTACTTCAGTGGTGGCGATTGCGTCGAGGATATCACAAACTATCTTAAGGAACAGTTGGAATTTCGTCCAGGTTGTCGCATACCAAGTTCTGACACAGTACTCAATACCATATCTGAATTGGCAGAGGACAACATTAAGTATGAGTCAGCCAAAGGCAACACGTATGAGTTCAATCCTGCACTAAAGTTGAACTCCCTGCTTCTTGATCTACTGCTGGCAACCAAGGTACTGGACAGCAAGAACAAGGACTACACCCTTGACTTCGACCATGAGTTTCTTGCTACGGAGAAATATGATGCCAAGCGCACATACAAGCATTTCAAGGGCTATAGTCCTGGTGCAGCCACCATAGGCAACAACATAGTTCACATAGAGAACCGTGACGGAAATGCCAACGTGAAGTTTATGCAGACGGAAACCTTGAAACGTGTCTTTGAGAATCTCAACAACCATGGCATCCATATACATCGTGCCCGAATGGACTGCGGTTCGTATTCGCACGACATATTGAAGACTGTCATGGAGAATGCCGACTTGTTCTACATTCGTGCGGAAAGGTACGAGGCTCTTTACCAAAGTGCTATGCGACACTCAGGTTGGAAAGAAGTGGAAATCAACAACATCAAGTGCGAGGTGCTGTCTTTACCGTTTGACGCATTTGAAGACATCGAGCATTGTCGCTTGGTTCTCCAGAGGGAAAGGAGAAAGAATGGCGAGCAACACCTATGGGAAAAGGAGTACAGCTACAGATGCATCGTGACCAACGATTGGGAAATGAAGGACGAGGAAATTATCGTGTTCTACAACCAAAGAGGCAAGCAGGAAAAGGTGTTTGACGAGATGGACAACGACTTTGGATGGAAGCGTCTCCCCAAGTCCTTTATGAATGAGAACACAGTCTTCCTATTGATAACAGCCATGATAAAGAACTTCTTTAACTTCATTATTGCCAAGGAAGAGATGAGAGAGTTCGACATCAAGGAATGCGCAAGAATCAAGCAACTTGTCTTTAAGTTCATAACCGTTCCTGGAAAATGGGTTCGTTCACATAGGCAGAACCATCTTAAATTGTTCACGAAAAAGCCATACGACCTTGTCTTTGCGCAATGTTCGTAACCTTTGTGGCTACAATGAGACTACGTAACGCCCCTATAACGAAGGTGGGGGAAGGGGAAGTTGTACCCGATTGGTTGATTTGCGCCAAAATTAAATGTTCAAATTTATTACCTCATGTCTATTTTGCCCAATAAGGGCTGAAAAATTGATAACATTTTTTATATTTCGGATTTGAGGAAGTAAAGGAAATGTCTTTTAAAAAATCGTAAAATAAAGACTTTTTAAAATATGAATAACAAGATAAGCATGTGAAAAATATTACCTTTGCATTTATCATTCAATATAAATAAAGCAATTATGAGAAGATTAATGACTGTTGCCTTCATGATGACTTTTGTCGTGATGATGGCGCATGCTCAGGGAGCATTGAAGAGAGTGTATAACGAAAGCATCGACCCGATGAGCCAGATAGATGAGGCGCTGGTGAAAGCTAAGGCGGATGGTAAGTTCGTGGTTTGCCAAGTGGGCGGCAACTGGTGCCCTTGGTGCTTGAAGTTCGCTGACTTTGTGGAGAAGGACACGGCTGTGAACAAGGTGGTGAATGACAATTTTGAGTATATCCACGTAAACTATAATCGCCGTCAGACTGCTGGTGCTGAGGCTGTGAAGAAGGCGGAGCTGTTGATGAAGAGATTGAATAATCCGCAGCGTTTCGGCTTCCCTGTCTTCGTAGTGCTCGATGAGAACGGAAAGGTGCTGCACATCCAAGACTCTAGCTTCTTGGAAGAAGGTAAAGGATATAATGAGGAGAAGGTTATTAGATTCTTCAAGAACTGGACACCAAAAGCTGTGAAGCAATAGTATTGCTGCGGATTTCAAATCCGCAGAGCGTCAATAACGAAAAAGCTCGTAAGAACAAATGATAGTTCTTGCGAGCTTTTTTTTGTAATTACAATCCTCTTGCCTTGAGCAAGCCGGATGCATCAGGCTGCTTCATACCCGTGAAGTCGGTGAACATCTCCATCTGGTCCTTGGTATTGCCACGGCTCAGAATCTTATCACGGAATGCCTGACCTACTGCTGGGTCCAAGGCCCCATGCTTGGCGAAGTAATCAGCGATATTCACGGCGAGCACCTCTGTCCAGAGATAGCTGTAGTAACCGGCTGCATAGCCACCACCCCATACGTGGTTGAAGTAAGAGGTGGAGTAGCGAGGAGGAATCTGGTTGTTGAGCAATCCCACATTGTTGAGGGCTTCCTTCTCGAAGGCTCCTGCCATATAGGCTGATGGAATCTCCTCTGGTGTCAACTCGTGCCATGCAAGGTCAAGGCAGGTTGCTGCCAAGTTCTCGCCCAGGGCGTATGCTGTCTGGAAGTTGATACTCTTCAACATACGCTCCTTTAGGTCGGCTGGCATAGGCTTGCCAGTCTCTGTATGGCGAGCGAAGTGGTCGAAAATCTCAGGGATGGAGGCAAACGACTCGTTAAACTGGGATGGCATCTCCACGAAGTCGCGAGCCACGGCTGTGCCAGAGAGGGTGTTGTACTGGCAGTTTGACAACATGCCATGGAGGGCGTGACCAAACTCGTGGAAGAGGGTGCAAACCTCATCCCATGTGATGAGCGAAGGTTGACCTTCTGGTGCCTTGGCATTATTGCATACATTATAGATGATAGGCAACTGTCCACGCTCCTTGCTCTGCTTGGCGAAGGCACTCATCCAGGCACCGCCTCGCTTGGTAGGGCGACGGAAATAATCGCTGTAGAAGAGGGCGATAGGCTTGCCGTTCTTGTCGCTCACCTCGAATACCTTCATGTCTGGGTGATAAGTCGGAATGTCCTTGCGCTGCTTGAAGTTCAAGCCATATACACGGTGGGCAGCATAGAACACACCGTTCACCTGTACGCTGTCGATATTGAAGTATGGCTTTACCTCATCGTCGGTGATATTGAGCATCTCCTTCTTCATCTTTGCAGAATAGTAGAAGCGGTCGTAAGGCTGCAACTTGAAGTCCTTGCCCTGAGTCTTCTGGGCGTATTCCTCGATAGCCTTGGTCTCTGCGTTGGCCTTAGGCGTATATTCCTTGATGAGTTGGCTCAAGAAATCGTTCACATTCTTGGAGTTCTTCGCCATCGTCTTCTCCAAGGAGTAATCAGCGTAGTTATTGTAGCCCATCAACTGTCCCTTCTCAGCACGGAGCTTGGCAATCTCGGTAACGATTGGGAAGGTGTTGTATGCTGGGTTGGTGGCATCAGCACGATGGATGCTTGCCTCATAAACCTTGCGGCGCAACTCACGGTTGTCGAGGTTGGTGAGGATAGCTTGCTGGGTGGTGTTCACGATGACGATGCAGTAAGGTGCCTTGCCACCACGGCTCTCTGCATCCTTCTTGCACTGGGCGATGTCAGCGTCGCTAAGACCAGCCAACTCTTCCTTGCTGTTTACCCAAACCACTGCTGCGTTGGTAGCGGCAGGGAGCAGGTTGCCCCACTGTTGTTGCAGTTCGGAGAGGCGAGAGTTAATCTGCTTCATGCGCTCCATCTTCTCATCAGAGAGGAGGGCACCAGAGCGAACGAATCCCTTGTAGATAACCCCGGTGAGTCGCTTGTCCTCGCCTTTCAACTTATTATATTCGTGATCGTAAACATACTTGATGCGCTCGAAGAGTTTCTTGTTGAATGAAATCTCGTTTTCGAGTTCGGTAAGCATAGGAGAAACCTTCTTCTGAGTCTCGGCGATGACAGGTGTCTTGTGGGCACTGGTGAGTCCGAAGAAGATGTTGGTGACACGGTCGAGCAAGATGCCACTGTTCTCGTAAGCGAGGATGGTGTTCTTGAAGTTAGGCTTCTGCTTATTGTTGACGATTTTCTGAATGTTCTCTCTTTGGTTCTTGATACCAGCCTCGATGGCAGGCAGATAGTCGCTCTCCAGAATCTTGCTGAAGTCTGGTGCGCCAAAAGGCAAACTGCTCTTCTGCAAGAGCGGGTTATTACTGCCAGCACCATGTGCGGTCTGGGCGAGTGAAGGGATGGGCGCTTGCATCAAGCTCACCGCCAATCCGATGGTAAGAAATGTTTTGTTGAATCTCATTGCGTTTTATGTTGTTAATATGTAATGATTATTCTGTGATAGTGCTTGTAATGGGAATGTTCTCTAGTTTGTTACATCTTCTTCTTGATCCATTCCCCGAAGAACTTATCATAAAGCTCATAAGTGCCATCGGTCTCTGTAACGAAGTCTTTCTCCAGCAATCCTTTGATGGCTCCTTGTACGAAACTGGCGGAAGGCAAGTGATACTTCTTGATGAATGCCGATGACATGATGTTCTGTGCCTTTCCTGCATTACAGATGGCATAGAGAAGTTCCTTTTGCTTGGCTGGCAGTTGGAAGAGGAGTGCTTCGTAGGCAAAGGCACTCTCGTCGATGATGGTGTCGAGAGCTTTAGCCATTGTCTCCTCATTGGCAATGGTATCTGTGATGGAATATATCTTGTTGAGCATTCTTTGCTGATACCAGGTGATGCCATCGAAACGGTCGTATATCTGATAGATGATGTTTCGCTCTATCTTCTTTTCTCCGAATAAATGGATGGCGAAATCAGCATAAATCTCTTTGTCTATCGGGCGCAAGGTCTTGATGGCTGTGCTTTGGTAGAACGGACGAGCGTGGCTCAGGAACATTTCTGACATCATGTTGCGCTGAGAACCAGCAAAGATGAAATTGGCATTGTGGCAATGCTGGATATAGGTGCGCAAGATGGCTTCCACATTGGCTTCCTTGTAGTTGCTGATGGTCTGGAACTCGTCGATGGCAACGATGCAAGGCTTGTCGGCAGTCTCCAGATAATGGAAAATCTCATCGAGCGTGGTTGTGGGACTGGTAATGTCACCCAAGTCAACTCCCCAAGAAGGGTTTCCATTGATGTCGAAACTGATGGATGAGCGTAGGGAATGAAGGCAGTTGATGAAGTGTTCCACCACCTTTGTGCCCTTTGGCTTGAGGCTTTGCAAGATACCTCTTCCCAGTTCCTGAATGAAATCGGCGAGGTTCTTGGTGGCATAGATGTCCACCAAGAAAGTATAGTATTGCTGTTTGATTTCCTGTTGTGCATACACATGCTGCACCAACCCTGTCTTGCCGATTCTTCGAGGGGCAATCAGGGTAACGTTATTGCCATTCTTGATTTCTTCCATCAAGTCGGCCGTTTCTTTCTCTCTGTCGCAGAAGTATTTGTCCGATACGTATCCACGTAGCACAAAAGGATTCTCTATCATATTTCTTTCCTATTTTTCTTATCTCCGTTTATCTCTGTGCAAAGATAATTATAATAGTATTATAATGCAAGTATTATAATGAGAATATAATAAAGATTAACAGATGCACCCCACAGTTCTCCCACAGCTAGCCCAGAGTTCCCCACAGTGGAACACAGTGTGTGCGCAATCTCAGGAATGTACTTATAGGTTTGTACATGCTAGAATACTTATAGGCGAGTACGAAGTCCTATGTTTGCGAGTGCAAGAAACCTTATTCGTGAGTAGCAAAGCCTATGTTCTTCGGGGTGACGACTAGGCTCAGCAGGTCTGCTGACTATAGTCGGCAAGTCTGCTGAGCCTAGTCAGCAGCTCTGCTGAGCGTAGTGGCAACACCCGATAATCGTACAGGTTCAACCTGCCTAGTCGTACGAGCATGCACTTTATAGTCGTACGACAACACACTCCTTAGTCGTACGACAACACGCTCCTTAGTCGTACGACTCTAGGCTTATTCCCCTATAACCGTAGCTATCAGATGACGGCTGCCACCTCCTTCTCTGAATTCACAGAGGTAGATGCCTTGCCAAGTGCCAAGGTTCAGTCTGCCATTCGTTATCGGGATGGTGAGGGATACCCCTACCATGGACGACTTGGCATGAGCCGACATATCGGTAGGGCCTTCGTCTTGATGGCGATAGCGTGGGTCGCCATCGGGTACCAATCGCTCGAAGATGCCCTTGAGGTCATAACGCACATCAGGGTCGAAGTTCTCGTTGAGAGACAAACCGCAACTGGTGTGGCGCACAAAAAGGTTTAGTATGCCAGTCTTTGGCAGGGCTGGCAAGTGGCTCAATACCTCGCTCGTAACGAGATGAAAGCCACGAGGTAATGGGCGCAATGAAAATTCTACTTGCTGTATCATAGTGATGTTATATAAAAGGATGCCTTTCTATCTTGTCGATGTA
>CAVCRI010000038.1:0-20892 GCA_963604545.1 Lachnospiraceae bacterium
TAGAAAGCGTATGGTTTCCTTGTGCGGACGAGGGTTCGATTCCCTCCAGCTCCACTTCCTTTTAACAAAAAAGTCGCCGAGAATATCGGCGACTTTTTTGTTTCTATATAAATCTATTTCACGCTCCACTCAAACAAACCACATGAATATTTCTCTGGCTGTTTCAGCTCAAGTTTTACTGCCTTGGTCTTTACTGGATCGAAATTGACGGTGCAAGCCACGCCTTTTTTGGTAGGGTAGGCATCTGCGCCTGTTACTTCTTTCCAGTTGCCCGACTCATCCTGGTAGTAAATCTTCCAGTATTCTGGCACTTTGCAACCGCCCCATGGCTGGTCGTCATACCAGTATACGGTGCTGGTCTTGATTTCCTTAGCCTCAGGGAAAGTGTAGCTAACCCACTCAGTGGTGTTCTGCTTAGGCCACCAGTGGCAGTAAGGGATGCTACGGTCGTTCTCATCGGCAGGTACCAAGCCGTCGGTGATGCTGCCCTTGGCAGGAACAGGAGAAGAGAACTCTACCTTTGCCTCCGATGCCAATGTGGCAGGGGCTGATGGGCGAGCAGCCTTTACATCCTGTGGCAACCAAACCTTCATGTTGCCATTGCCACGGTGAGCCCACGCAAAGTAAGGGATGAGCTTGAGGCTCTCGTCCTTGTTGGTGAGCGCACCAGCCTTGTTGAAGGCGAGGGTCTGAACTGGGGGTGTCAAGGTCTCCAGTTGCTGACCCTTATAGAGATTCAATGTGTTCTTATACTCTTTGGCGATAAATCCATCGTATGCGAGCTTGCCTTCAGTGAAGGTAGGCTCCTGGTTCTCCAAGATGCTCATGATGTCGAAGTTGTTGTCTGGCCACTCAGCGCAGTATACGATAGGACCACGCTCAATGCTGACACAACCACGGTCTGCCTCTACCTTGTTGTTGGCACGGACGGTGCGAGCCTCCATGTCGAAGTGGATGCGAACTACGTCGCCCTTCTTCCATTTGCGGTTGATGGTGTAGTAGCCATCCTCTGTCACCTGTGCTGCCACCTTCTTGCCATTCACGGTGATGGTGTAGTCGAGGCGCTTGCCATCGCTATAATAGTAGAGGTCTGATGGCACAGGCTGCCCCTTTACCCATCCTGGAATGCGAATCTTCAAGCCGAACTGGCCTGCGTTGTTGGCATCTACCTTCAGGGCGATGTCGCCATTCCAAGGATATTGGGTGTCCTGGCTCAGTGAAACCTTCTTGCCAGCTACATCCAGTGTAGATGAGTTGCTGAGGAAGAGGTTCACGTATATGTTGCGATTCTTCACGGCGTAAACATAGCCAGGGAGAGATGGCAAGAAGCGGCAGATGTTGCTAGGGCAACAAGCGCAACCAAACCATGCCTGGCGTTGGTGCTGACCCATGCTCTCCAAAGGATTAGGGTAGAAGAAGCCACCGCCATCCATGCTCACACCACTGATGAGACCATTGTAGAGGGTACGCTCCAATACATCATAATACTTGCTCTCACCATGGAGGAGGAAGAGTCGGTAGTTGACATATACGTTTCCGATGGCCGCACAAGTCTCACAATAGGCACTCATGTTTGGCAAGTAATAGTTTGGACCGAAAGCCTCGCCATTGTTGGTAGCTCCGATACCGCCCGTGATATAGAGCTTCTTGCTCACGATGTTGTCCCAGATGCGGTCGATGGCGTGGATGTAAGCAGTATCACCTGTGAGGGCGGCAACGTCTGCCATACCTGCATACATATAGGTGGCACGTACAGCGTGACCCACAGCCTCGTCTTGTTCCAATACAGGCTTGTGGCTCTGAGAGTATTCAGTCTTGATGGTTGTCTTGCCACGATAGTCGAGGAAGAACTTAGCCTCGTCGAGATATTTCTTGTTGCCTGTTACGAGATAGAGCTTGCAGAGTGCCATCTCTGCAATCTGATGTCCAGGAACGACACAAGCCTGACCTGCCTTAGGACCAACTTCCTTCACCACGCAGTCGGCATAACGAATGGCGATGTCGAGGAACTTGCGGCTACCTGTAGCCTGATAGTGGGCTACGGCACCCTCCACCATGTGACCGAGGTTATAGAGCTCGTGGCTCAAGTCCTCCTCCATGCTCCAGCGCTTGTCGCCAGCCCAGAAATGAGGATGCTTTGGGTTCTGTGTGCGAGCTGTATAGAGGTATCCGTCTGGTTCTTGTGCCTTGCCGATGATGTTGAGAACACTGTCGATATAGGCCTTGAGCTTGTTGTCAGGATAGGTTTGCAGCACATAGCTGGCACCCTCGATGGTCTTGTAAGGATCGGTATCGTCGAAACTGTAAGGCATCAACTTACCCACATCGTAGCTGTCGTTAGGGTGTGCTGCACGTTCAAAGTTCTTGTAGCGTCCCTCTGATTCGCACTTGCTGAAGGCCAATGGGATTGTAACCTTGCGAGAGGTTTCGATGCGCTGTCCCCAGAACGAGTTGTTCCATACCTTAACTGAGGTGAAAGGCACAGGGGTGATAGGGTATCCCCCCGAACTCTTGTTCACCTTTTGTGCCGAGGCTGGCATCATTGCCAATGCCGCCAAGGCTGATGTTACTAGAATCTTCTTCATATATTGTTGTCGTTTATTTATTTTTATAAGGAATATATTCATCCCAAAGTTTGAGCGAGTGGAGATAGCCTGTGAAAGGCCATGCCTCCTCTGCATTCTTGCCGAGCAACATGAATTGCGATGGCTTGATGAGCAGCTGGATGTCCTTTTGGCTGATAAGTTGGTCGTTGATGTAGATGCTCTCGGTTCTGCCGTCGAAACATACATATACATGCTGCCACTTGCCGGCAAGGCTCTTCATCTCCTTATAGCCAGCGTCCTCATACCAACCATAGTGGTTCATCACGCCGCAACGTGGCTCGGTTCCATTTACGAGCATCAACTTCTCCAGCTCATCATGCGAAGAGGTGAAGTCGGCTACGCACTCGTTCTCGGCAATCTCTGGATTCAGAATCCATGCCTCGATGGTGTAAGGGGCATTGTCTCGGATGGTGGCTGGCAGCATGAAGTTGCTGCGATAACACTCCTTGCCCGTGAAAGCGAAAGCCTTCTTGCCATCTATCTTCTTGATGATGGCGGCAGTGTCG
Organism: Lachnospiraceae bacterium; assembly: GCA_963604545.1. Taxonomy (GTDB): domain Bacteria; phylum Bacteroidota; class Bacteroidia; order Bacteroidales; family Bacteroidaceae; genus Prevotella. Next base: position 3,113 of record CAVCRI010000038.1, read on the forward strand.
CTCTGCGCCTCGAACTCGCCCTTAAGATGAACATCGAGAGGACTGCCATTCTTGATCCAGCCCACGGTGTCACCTTCGTTGTAATAGTCGGCGTTGAGGTCTACCACCAGTCCACGGTGATTCTTGTCGGCTACAGCCTCACGTACGATGTCGCTCTCTGCATCGAATGCCTTTTCTCCTGCTTCCTGCTCCCAGTTATAATAACGGAGATTGGTCAGGGTAAATGGCTTGCCGTTTGCCTTAAACTCTAGTTTGCCTTCTGTGAGGTTGAGTCGAGGGTCGTTTTCATCTATCTGGTGCCATGAGCCATTGTCGAAAGCCTGGGCGGTGAGGGTGTGCTTGCGAGCCTTGCCTAGCTGTGGATGGTTCATCACGAGCACAGCACCTGGTTGCAAGGTGATGGCATCTTTTCCAGAGATGCGCTCTTTGAGGGCTGTTCCTTGTAGCAAGTCAAACTTGCCTGCGAGCATACCCTCGTTGTTGTTCCATGCCTTGCCATCGAAATCGGCTGCGGTGAGTCCGAGCCATTGCTGTGGAGCGGAATCCTCTGCAGTGCCATATACCTTGATGTTCCAGATGGCTCCACCGAAACCGTTCTTCTGACCGCCTGTATAGGTGAGACGAACATATTGTGCCTTCGCATTACCGAAATCAACCATAGGCGAACCTGCCAAACGGTTCTGACGTTTGTCGGAGAAAGTCTGCCAGTGGATGCCATCGTTGGATGTCTCGATGATATACTGATAGAACTGAGTGCCATACTCAAACTGAGTCCAGATGCTCTTGATGCTCTGTTTCTTGCCGAGATCTATCTGAATCCAAGCAGAACCTGTGGTGTGTGGACGCCAAAGCGTACCATTGTTATCATCTACCGCATATTCTGGGCGAAAATCGTTGTCATAATAAGAAGAGGCTGTTACCTTGGCACCGAAAGCTAGGTTCTTTGCCACCTTCATCTCTGGCTTCAAGTCGAGACCTTCGTGGGTAGGAATCACTTCCTTGATGGTGCCATCGGCATTGAACTCCAACTTGTCGATAGCCACCTGGCGATGGAATCCACGGTTGGAGTGTGGATTGTCGTGGCGATGGTATACGATATAGTAGTTGTCGCCTTCCTGCAATACGCTGTTATGACCAGGTCCATGCACAGTGCCGTCGGCATTGGTCTTCAATATCGTACCATGGTAGGTGTAAGGACCGAGTGGGCTCTTTGCCGTTGCATAGTCTACACGATAGCTGGCATCCTCGCAATGTTCGCAGGAATAAAGGAAATAGTATATACCATTGCGCTTGAACACGAAAGGCGCCTCGAAGAAGTGAGTGACTTCTGTGTTAGGGATAAGCTTGGTCTCAGAGAACGACTTCATGTCTGGGTTGAGCTTGCCTGCTCCACAGCCAAATCCAGGATAGATGCCCCAGGTGCCCCAGTACATGTAGACCGATCCGTCGTCGTCACGGAATGTCTGGCCGTCGAGGGTGATGGCGTTCTTTACGAATCTGTCTGGCACGAGTACCGCCTCGCTCTCGCCCAGCACGTTCTTCCAAGGACCTCTAGGCGTATCGCCCACACCGAGGTGGAGTTTGCATGGCTGGCAGTAGAGATAGTAGTACTTGCCGTCGGCTTCGTTCTTCATCACGTCTGGTGCCCATATCCAGTGGCTGTCTGGCCAGTTCATCGGCATGAGCGTCCAGTTTTTGAAGTCCTTGCTGCACCAGAGCTGGGCAGGACCGAAACCAGCGCCGCTACCGTCGGTGGTGGCATATATATAATAGGTGTCACCGAATTTCTTGATGGTTGGGTCGGCAAAATATCCCGGCAGGATAGGGTTGCCGGCACCCGGTGTGTTGTAAGCAGCTTGCTGGGCAGCACCTGTCTGAGGTGCTGCCGCAGCTGCCATAAGCAATGTTACAATTATATTCTTATTAACCATGAAAACCTATTTCTTGATAAATGTTTATTTCTTGATGAGTTTGATGACGAAACCACCACCGGAGGCTAGTGACATGTCCATCTTTGAATCCTTGTTGAGGGTAGCTTTCTCGATGCGATAGTCTTCTGCATCGTGGTTGGCATTGATGCCATCCTTCAGAATCTGTGCCTCGTAGTCGCCTTCGCCGAGGAAGTCGAACTTCAGGCTGAGGGTGCGTGCATCCCAGTTGGTCTGTCCACCGAGATACCAGTCGTTGCCTTTCTTTCTAGCAGTTACGATGTATTTGCCCATCTCGCCCTGTGGCACGATGGTCTTGTCGAAGACTACTGGCAGGGAGGCGATGTACTGGGTGTATGGCTCGTCTGCCTCATAGTTGGTAGGTGAGTCGGCGAGCATCGTGAACGGACTGTCCTGTACCACATAGCAGGCTGCCTGGTGGCAGCGTGTGCCCATGGAGATAGGCTTGGTGTAGATAGCTCGCCAGTCTTCTTTCGTTCCGTTGCGCATGGCTCCAGGGGTGAAGTCCACCTGTCCTGCCATCATACGGATGTAAGGGAAGGTGACATCATAGCGAGGCATGTCGTTTTTCAACTCTGTCCAACGGCTTTCCTCCATGCCAAACACACTCTCATAGTTGAGGATGTTAGGGTAGGTGCGGTTCAGGCCGTGTGGCTTGTAAAGACCATGCAAGTCGAGAATCAAGTGATGCTTCGCGGTGCAGGCAGCTAGACGCTCTATCATTTCGACGGCGGTCTGGTCGTCACGGTCCATGAAGTCTACCTTGAATCCCTTGATGCCCATGTCGGCATACGTCTTGCAAATGGTCTCCAAGTTCTCGTCCATAACATTAAAAACTGACCACAACACGATGCCTACGCCCTTCTGTTTCGCATATTCTATGAGCTTTGGCAACTGGATTTCGTCGATAGGCTTGAGGACGCTTCCCTCCTTGGAGTTGTACCATCCCTCGTCCAGCACGATGTATTCCAGTCCGTGGTTGTGGGCGAAATCTATATAATATTTGTAAGTTTCGTAGTTGATGCCAGCCTTGAAGTCGACTCCTTTCAGGTTCCAGTCGTTCCACCAGTCCCATGCCACCTTGCCCGGTTTGATCCAAGAGGTGTCACCTATCTTGTTGGGTGAAGCCAATGCGTACACCAGGTTGTTGACAGGCATCTGGGTGTCGTGCTCCGTGATGGCAAATACACGCCAAGGGTAGTTGCGCTTGCCGGTGCTGGTGGCGATATAGTCGCTTGCCTCGGCAACGTAGCTCATGTGTCGCCAAGGGTAATATGCCATCTTGGCTGGGTATGGGGCGAAGGTTGCCTTCAGATAGTCGCCGTTAGCTTGGAGCCACATGCCTGGATAACGCTCCAGGTCGCTCTCCAGGATGGTAACCTTTGCTTTGCCGCAATCCACGGTAGCTGGCAGGAAAGCCAACTTCTGCTCGGCGGTGTCGATGGCGGTCTCGTCGTAGATGTTCTGGAAGGCCATCGCCATCGGCTTCTTGTCGTTGGTGGTGTAAGGCAACCAAGCCTTCTTGTCCTTGCCAAAGTTATAGTTGGCAGTCTCGTTCAGGATGATGGTCTTGCCTCCACGCTGGGTATAGAATCTATATGCCACTCCCTCGTCGTAGGCTCTCAGGATGATGCCGAAGCCGTTTTTCAAGCTGAGGTTCAGCTCTTGGTAGGCTGTGGCAAAGTTTTGCTGGCGATAGAATGGAGCGTTGATAGTCTCCTTGTGGTTGCTGAGCTTGTGGCTCTTCACTTTCGGGTTCTTACCAATCTCCATTCCATCCTTCAGCTTCATACCTATTGAAGACTCCTTTAATAGTTCGGAGCCATTAAACCTAAATTTAAGAGAGAGATTATTGTCTGTGTTGATTTCAGCGGCAATCTTACCGTCTGGTGACTTGACCAGATAGTTGTCTGCCGATACCGATGTCGCCATATATAATAAGGTGGCGATAAAAAAGATTCGTTTAGTCATATCTTTCTTAGGTTTATGTTTCTTAAAACTGTTGTTTATTCTTTTCTGGTGCAAATTTACAAACTCTTTGGGTGAGAGCGTGGAAATAAAGTGCAAAAGGATGAAAAAATCGTCCAGATTACTGTCTGCTAGACGATAATATCATCTATTTGTACGAAAGTTGCAGCCTTGCTTGCGAATTTTCGCTTATTTTGCACTCGAAACAAAAACATCTCATGTGTTTGGAAACAAAAATAGGTAAATAAACAACATTAAATAAACCTAAGCAAATATGAATTCAAAGCAGTTCACATTACTAATAGGAGTAGCATGCTTGCCAGGTATGGCACATGCAGCCACCGTTTACCGCACCATCTCCAAGGTGATGCCGGTAGCGGTGGATTGTCCACAGGGCACAGCCCCACGACTTCCTAATCTCGTTTGGGTAACTTATAGCGATGGTTACGCTGAGTATCGTCAGGTTCGCTGGGCTAACAGTCCACTTGCCGATGAGCAGGCTGAGGCTGATGCGCAGAAGCATGCGGCTGGCACTCAGTATGAGGTCGCAGGATTCGTCATCGGTGACGAGACCACAGACAATGGCTATCCTATTAAGGCTCAGGTCAAGGTGGTGGCAGAGGGCTATGCCGTTCCTCAGCAGGAAGTAGCCCATACCTTCTCGCTTGGCGATGTGAGCGTGGATGGCGACAACCGACTCACCCACAACCGCGACGAGGCTATCCGTGAGATTTGTTCCTGGGATGTCACCCAGCAGCTCTACAACTATCGTGATACCTATGGCTTGAGTACCGAGGGATATACCAAGGCAGATGGCTGGGACTCTCCAGACACCAAGCTCAAGGGACATGGCTCTGGCCACTACATGTCGGCAATCGCCCAGGCATACGCCGTGGCTACCGACCCAGCCCAGAAAGCCATCCTCCGCAAGAACATCACCCGCATGGTGAACGAATTGAGAGAATGCCAGGAGCGTACCTTTGTATATAATAAGGACTTGAAGCGCAACTGGGAGGCTCGTGATTTCGCCCCAGAGGCTGAACTCCGTGAGATGAAAGGCACTTGGGAGGCCTTTGATGAATACAAGAAGCATCCTGAGCAGTATGGCTATGGCTATCTCAACGCCATCCCTGCCCAACACTGTGCTTTGATAGAAATGTATCGTGCCTACAACAACTCCGACTGGGTTTGGGCACCTTATTATAGTGTACACAAGCAGTTGGCTGGTCTCATCGACATCGCCACCTACTTTGATGACAAGGAAATCTGTGACAAGGCACTCCAGATAGCCAAGGACATGGGACTCTGGGTATGGAACCGCATGCACTACCGCACTTATGTGAAGCAAGACGGCACCCAGGACGAGCGCCGCAGCAAACCGGGCAACCGCTATGAGATGTGGGACATGTATATTGCCGGCGAGGTAGGCGGTATCAGCGAATCGTTGGCTCGTCTGTCGGAGATGGTTTCCGACCCAGATGAGAAGGCAAAGCTCATCGAGGCAAGCAATTGCTTTGATGCGCCAAAGTTCTTCAACCCACTGAGCAAGAACGTGGATGACATCCGCACTCGCCATGCCAACCAGCATATTCCTATGATTGTCGGAGCGTTACGCAGTTACAAGACCAATCACAATCCGTTCTACTACAATCTCTCCCAGAACTTCTGGGGCTTGATACAGGGTAGATACATGTATGCCACTGGTGGTGTGGGCAATGGCGAGATGTTCCGTCAGCCATACACCCAGATATTGAGCATGGCAACCAATGGCATGCAGGAGGGCGAGACCGAGGCTAACCCAGACATCAACGAGACCTGTTGTGCCTATAACCTCCTGAAACTCACCAAGGACTTGAACTGCTACAATCCTGATGATGCCAGCTACATGGACTCATACGAGCGTACCTTATATAATCAGATTATCGGTTCACTCAATCCTGATAAGTATGAGACCTGTTATCAGTATGCGGTAGGTCTGAACGCCACCAAGCCATTTGGCAACGAGACCCCACAGAGCACTTGTTGCGGTGGTACAGGCTCAGAGAACCATACCAAGTATCAGCAGGCAGCCTACTTTGCTAATGACAACACCCTTTGGGTGGGGCTCTATATGCCAACCACCCTCCATTGGAAGGCAAAGGGCATGACCATCCAGCAGGATTGCCAGTGGCCAGCCCAGCATTCAGCCATCAAGATCAAGGAAGGCGAGGGCGATTTCACCTTGAAACTCCGTGTGCCATACTGGGCAACCCAAGGCTTCTCTATCAGGGTAAATGGCAAGGAGGTGGCAACCCACTATCAGCCAAGCAGCTACGTAGAGTTGGCCAACAAGCATTGGAAGACAGGGGATGTCATCGAGATAGATATGCCTTTCAGCAAGCACATCGAGTATGGAGCCGACAAACTGTCTAGCGATGTGGCTAGTTTGGATGGCACTCCTCTCAAGACCTCTTGGGTAGGAACCTTGATGTATGGTCCGTTGGTGATGACAGGTACTGGAGCACAGACTTGGAACCAGGCAACCTTGGACCTCGACTCTAAGTTGAGCAAGGTAACCGTGGGCGAGCAGAACGGTGTAACCACTGGAGCGGGAGCCAACCTTCTCACCCTGAAGATGGATGGCAAGGAATTCCTGCCAGACTATTATCGTAATGCCAACAGCACCCACTACTATCGCATCAACCTGACCGATGCCAAGATCAAGAAGAGCAAGAAGGTGAAGGTAGATTTCACGGAGCTTAACTCTCTCCTCAACTTGGCGACCCAGCGTAAGGCTGACCAAGAAAAGTGGAATGCTCTCGACCAGAAAGTTCCGGAGTATGCACCATGGGCACCAAATGGCTATGAGCGCATGTTGAAGGCGATGACCCAGGCACAGGAACTCCTCCAGAAGGGCAAGAAGAAAGTGACCCAAGATGAGTTGGAGGGCAACACTGCCATCTTGAACCGAGCCATCAACACGATGCGCCCAGGCAACCTTGCCGAGATGGAAGACCTTCGTCCGCTCACCGCTCTCTTGAGAAGGGCAGGATGGCCAGACGAGACCACCAGCACCGAGCTGAAGGAAGCCATCAGTTATGGACACATGGTACAGAAATATGTGACCGACGGAAGCGGTACCCACGACATGATCAATGCAGCCGTGGAAAAGCTGAAGAAAGCAACAGGGCAATAAGTGTTATTAGTTAGTTAGATAAGTAAAAAGCGAAGAAAAGCCGTACATCAGTCATCTGATATATCCTTTTTCTTCGCTTTTTTGTTAATTATAAGTAATAAATCCAAGATTCTTGCTGATTTTGTTTCTCATGAGAAACAAAATGCTTATTTTTGCGAAAAGTTTTTCTTATGAGAAACAAAAACGGTGTTTTCTAGAAAAGTTTTACTTATATGAAACAAAAAATATTAGAAAGGTTTGGCTATTCAGACCGTATCGAGCGAATGTTTGGTCGTGGCATCATCGTGGCACTGACAGGTCAAAGGCGTGTCGGGAAGAGCTGTGTGATGCGTCGTATCAGAGACCATATTGCAGAAAGTCCTGAGAATCATGTTATCTATATAGATAAGGAGAAAACTATATTTGACGAGATTGCTACTTATAAAGACTTGGAGTCTTATGTAAACAATCATATAGAAAAGGAGAAAGAAAATTATCTTTTCATTGATGAGGTGCAAGAAATCTCTGAGTTTGAGAAGGCGATATTGAGTATTCAGTCGGATGAAACTTGTCAAATCATGATAACAGGTAGTAATGCTAAGATGCTTTCTGGTGAATTGGCTACACGTCTTAGGGGTAGGTATGTTGATTATCGCATCAGGGGGCTGTGTTATGAGGAATTCTTGACCTTCCATGGTTTGCAAGATGAAGATGCTTCGTTGAGCCTATATTTGCAAAACGGTGGATTGCCTCAGTTGCGTAATTTAGGGCTCGACAATTCTGAACTGGTAGAGGATTATTTCGAGAATGTGTATAATACGATAGTATTGCGTGATGTCATAGAGCGTGAGAACATTCGTAATATCCCTCTATTGAAGACCTTGTTGAAATTCATTAGTGGCAATATAGGCAAGCAGTTTTCTGCTCAAAGTATTGTGAAGTTCCTCAAGTCGCAGAATACAGACACTTCTGCCAAGGTGATACTTACATACTTGGAGTATCTCTGCAATGCCTATATCATCGACCGAGTGAATAGGTATGACATTCATGGAAAGAAACTCTTCGAGTTGGGCGATAAGTTCTACTTTGAGGATTTGGGTATCAGAAATTACATCATAGGTGGCAATCGTAGTTTTGATATAGAAAAGGTGATGGAGAATGCCGTCTATTGCCATCTTTCTCGTATGGGATACAAAGTGTATGTTGGCCAGTTGCAGAAAGGTGAGATTGATTTCGTGGCGGAGAAAGCTGACAGTATGGTTTATGTTCAGGTTACTTACTTGTTAGCTTCGGAAGATACCGTGAAAAGGGAGTTCGGCAACTTGAAGTTGATAAAGGATAGCCATCCAAAATATGTGGTTTCTATGGATAGAATGTATGGGCAAACCAATATTGATGGTATCAGGCATATTCATCTTCGTGATTTCTTGAAGATGACGAGCTTTTAAGTATATGATATTTTAAGGTAAGTGTTAATAAAATCCTATAAAACAACGAAAAAATCGTCCAAAACGCTTGAATTGGACGATTTTTTTGTTTTTATGTACGATATTAGCACACGAAATGTAGAATTTGCTGTAGTTTTGCAAACGAAACTAAAACAGTTTCAAAAGTACACTCAATAGAGTAATTAAAACATTTAAATATAAATTAAACCTAACAACTTTTAAAATGAGACAGACACAAAATCTCTTAGGCTTCGTACATAGCCAAGCTTATGTCAAAGCCATCGCGTGTTTGGTCCTTGCATATGGGGGGGTAAATTCTGCCCTTGCTGCAAGTGAGACCTCATCAAGCCCAAAGACGGAAGCCGTTCAGCAGAGCGAAGTGACCGTGAAGGGTACAGTAAAAGATGCCAATGGTGAGCCAATCATTGGTGCAAGTGTTATTGACAAAAGCAACGCCAAGAATGGTACTGTTACCGACCTTGATGGTAACTATACCTTGAAAGTAAAGCGTGGCGCAACTTTGACAATCTCCTATATTGGATATATTAGTAAGGAAACAAAAGGCGGAAACGTCATCTTGGAAGAAGATTTGAAATCTTTGAACGAGGTGGTTGTTATCGGTTATGGTACCCAAAAGAAAGCTGATGTTACATCTGCTGTTGTCAGTGTAAAAGCTGAAGATTTTACCAAAGGTAACTTTAATGATGCAGGTGATTTGATTAAGGGTAAGGTCGCAGGTTTGACCATCACCAAACCTTCTGGTGATCCAGGTGCAACCACACAGATTAGTCTGCGTGGTATTGCTACAGTGTCTGGAAATGCTAAACCTTTGGTTTTGGTTGATGGAGTACCTGGAAACTTGAACTCTGTGCCACCAGAGAATATTGCTTCAATTGATGTTTTGAAAGATGCATCTGCTGCGGCTATCTATGGTACTCGTGGTGCAGGTGGTGTTATTATCATTACTACAAAAACAGGCCAGCGTGAGCAACGTACAGAGGTGACATATAATGGTTATGTTTCATTCTCAACATGGGCAAAGAAGGCCGATTTTATGACTTCTTCTGATATTCGTGCTGGTAAAACAACTTTCAATGATGAAGGTTATGATACAGATTGGTTGGATGCAATCAGTCGTACTGGTGTGACTAACAACCACAGTGTATCTTTGAGCGGTGGTAATGCCAAGACCTCTTATTTTGGTAATTTTACTTATCGTAAGGCTGAGGGTGTGATGAAGAAGACTGGTAATGAGTCTTTGAGTGTGGCTTTTGATATGAGTCACTGGATGCTCAACGATATGTTGAAGTTGAATATCAAAGTAAATGCCGACCAGTATCAATATGATGTGAATGATGCTACAGCTATATATCGTCAAGCAGTAATTCGTAATCCTACTTCTCCTATTTGGAACGAGGATGGTTCTTATAATGAGGGTAGTTTGTTGCAGTATTGGAATCCAGTTTCAATGCAAAATGAACAGAGTGGCAAGAACAAGAGCCAAACTGTTAAGATGACTGGTAACTTGACATTCGAACCAATTAAGGGCTGGCAGACAAATTTGATGCTTTCTAAGGATCAAACCATCAATAGAGCGGGGTATTATTATACTAGCGACCATTCTTCTCAAGGTGTAAACCAAAAGGGTTCTTATTCAGGCTCAGCTGGTCAGTCTGGTTATACTAGCGAGGCTTCTTATTTGGAGTTGACTTCTAAGTTTATGAAGAACTTCAATAATGTTCATCGTTTGGATGCGTTGGTAGGTTACAGCTATTCAGAAGAAGTATACGATAAGTCAAATATGTGGAATGCAAATTTCCCTTCTGATTACTTTGGATACTATAATATGGGACTTGGTACAAAGTTGACAGATGGACAGGCTTCTATGTATGCTGATAAGAACTCTAATAAATTGATAGGCTTCTTTGGACGTGTAAGCTATGGATATGCAGATCGTTACAATATTCTTGCCAGTTTGCGTTATGAAGGTTCTTCTAAGTTTGGTGACAACCATAAGTGGGGTGCATTCCCATCTGTTTCTTTGGGTTGGAACATTATGAACGAAGAGTTCATGAAATCAACTAAGTCTTGGTTGAGCAACTTGAAGTTGCGTGCTGGTTGGGGTGTTACAGGTGTGATTCCTGGCTATTCTTATTTGTCTATGTTGCGTTATTCTTATAATGGTGGCAACTATTATCGTGACGGAAAATGGAATAAGGGCTTGAAGGCTGCATCAAATGCTAACCCTGATTTGAAATGGGAAACAGCGCGAGAATTTAACGTAGGTATTGATTGGAGTATTTGGAATGATCGCTTGGCTGGTAGCTTCGACTACTATAATAAGAAGACTTCTGATATGCTTTATGATTACTCTGTACCTTCTCCTCCAAACTTGTATACCACAACTACTGCTAACGTAGGTGAAATGCGTAACACTGGTTTTGAGTTTATGATAAAGGCTGTTCCTGTTCAGACCAAGGATTGGAGATGGGAAACACAGGCAACATTGCAACACAATAGCAATAAGTTGTTGAGCTTGTCAAATGACCTCTATCAGACAGACAATACCCAGTGGTTGCAGGGTGTAGGTGATCCTGTTACTCAGTATACTCATAGAGTCGCTGTGGGTGAGTCTTTGGGACAGATTTGGAGCTTGAAGGCTGTGGGTGTATCAGATCAAGGCTTGTTCTTGATAGAGAACCCTAAGACAGGTCAGTGTGCTGAGTTCTATCAGGAGATGCGTAATGACTATGACAACTGGTATGAGTATATGGGTAATGGTATACCAAAGTTCACCTTGGGTTGGAACAACACCATAAATTATAAGGACTTTGACTTGTCTTTGCAGTGTAATGGGCAGTTTGGTTATAAGATTATCAACCAGCAGCGTGTGTTCTATGAAAACAACGCACATGCTTATAATAAGTTGAAGTCTGCTGCTGATGCTGTAGGTGGAATTCGTCCTTTGTCAGGTGCGCAGTCTCAGGTTGTAACTAGCTATTACATTGAGCATGGTGATTACTTCAAGTTGAGCTCCTTGACATTGGGTTATACCTATACTCCAAAGAAGAAGACTTACATTCAGAATGCACGTCTCTATGGAAGCGTCTACAATGTATTCACGATTACCAAATACAAGGGAATGGATCCTGAATTGGGTAGCGATAACTTCTGGACAGCAGGTGTTGACGACCGCGATAAGTATCCAACAGTTCGTTCATTCACTATCGGTTTAAATGTTACATTCTAATAAAAGATTACAATTATGAAAAATAATATATTGAAGAAAAGTCTCTATGCAGCAATGTTGGCTGTAGGTGCAGTTTCTTTTACGGGATGTACCGATTTGACAGAGACTGTATATAGTCAACTTCCTGGAGATGGAAGTTATACCTTAACCAACAGGGACATTCAGGCAATGTATGGTCCTATTTACGATCGTTTGCGTGATATGTATAATGGTTGGGAAGGTTACCAAGATATTAGTGAGGAGTGTGGTGACTTGATAATGACCCCATTCCGTTATGAAACTTCTGGTTGGGGTGCACAGTATGTGTCTCTACACAAGCATGAGTTCCATAGTACTATCAATCACTTGTATCGTCCATGGTACTCTTGCTATCAGGGAATCACTACATGCAACTCTTTGCTGGATAATGAAGAAATCTCAAGTAATGAAACAGCCAAGGCTGAGCTTCGTACTTATCGTGCATTGTTCTACTACGTCTTGTTTGATTTGTTCCGTAATATTCCATTGGAGACAACATTGAATGTACCTAGTGGGTATATGCCAGAGCAGGAAGATCCAGCAAAGACTTACGAATGGATTGTCAATGAGTTGAATGAGGCAAAGCCATATCTTACAAAGGATGTTGAGTTCGGACAAATTAACTATTATGGTGCTTGTATGATTCTTGCTAAGATGTACTTGAATCATAATGCTTGGTTCCCTACAGAGGGTGAGGACAAGACTTATTATGAGAAAGCTTGTGATGAGGTGAATGAAATCATCAATGATGGAAAGTATGAGTTGGCTTCTACTTATTTGGAACCTTTCTCAGCAAACAATCGTAGTAAGGAAACCATTCTTGGCTTAGTATATGACAAGACAAATGCAGGTATGGGTACCAACTACTATTGTAAATGGAATATTTCTGGTAGTGGTGCTATCTTCAATGTAACCTTTGATGGTTGGAATGGTAGTGCAGGTATTCCTCAGTTCATCAATAGCTATGATCCTGATGATACTCGTAAGACCGATTGCTGGATTTGGGGACCTCAGAAGAGTAAGACCACAGGCGAGCAGATTTATATCAATGATAAGCCTTTGGATTATACAATTGATGTGTATGCTATAGAGAAGCCTGGAGCTTCTGGTATGCAAGGTGCTCGTTTGAAGAAATATGAGATTGTAGAGGGAGATGTTGGCGTTAGCAATGATGCAGTGCCATTCTTCCGTTTGACCGATGCTTATTTCATCAAGGCTGAGTGTTTGCTTCGTCTAGGTGGTTATAAGGGCGAGTCAGAACAGGTCGCTGCTGATATTGTGACTAAGATTCGTCAGCGTGCATTCAAAAATAATCCAGAAAAGGCTACACGTACTGTAGAACAATTGAAGGGCGCAAGTGTTTATGACTATGGATTGCGTGAGACGCAGGGTGAAATCAAGGATGGTGTGTTGACTAATATTGTCAATACTGAGACTCATGAAGGTGGTGATGACATCCAATTCGGTGGTCTTCTTGACGATTTGGCATGGGAGTTCGTTTACGAGCATCATCGTCGCCAAGATTTGATTCGCTTCAAGATGAACAATGGCTGCAATGTCTTCAATGGTAAGTCTTGGTTTGGTAAGAGTGCAAATACCAATGCTGCAGACCACCACTTGGATATTTTCCCTATTTTGAAGGACAACTTGCAGGCTAATCCTAAGTTGCATCAGAATCCAGGTTATGATGTGGCTCAGTAATATGTTATTATCATTATTAAAGAAGAATTAGTATGAAAAAGATATTTTTAATCGCCATGATGGCTTGTGCTGTCTTTGGGACAATGACTTCTTGTAGCGATGACTATGAGGATGCAAGCAAGCCTCATGTATATGGTGAGACCGAAAACCCACCGTTGAAAGGTTCGGATGCCAACATGGTGTCTTCGAATGCAAAGATGAAGCAAGCTGAGGCTGGAACTGAAGTTACGACAATTGATTTGTCTACTTATTCTAATAAAATACAGGAGCAATTAGGTATGTCTCTTGATGAGGCTATTTCTGGACTCAGTAATGGTTCTGTCAGATTCTTGCCAATCAACCCTGCTCGCCGAGTTTGGGATAAAACAGCGGCAAATGCAGGTGATAATAAATGGTATTTGACATCTGCTGGTACGGTTGCTGCGTCCGAAAAAGAAGCTTCTGCGACAGTAGAATTCGTTCCTTCGTCAAAGCAAATAAATATTGTGCTTACAGATTCTGCCAAAGCTGGTATAATTCCTGTGACAGTAGGTTTTGTGAAAACAGAAAATTCTGCATATCCTGTAAATTTCCGTTGCCAGACATTGGTGACAGTGACGGATGCTAGTGTTTGTGATGTGGCTCTGACTGTTCCAAAGGGTGGTTATGCTACTGCTGAATTTAAGTTTGAGACAATTGCTAAAAACATCGAATTTGCATTTGGAATTAAAGACCTGAAAGAGTTTGCTAAGGGACTTGATACGGAAAGCCCTGTTTATGATGTCTATTTAATGGATGCGAAAGGTAATCTTTATGGTGGTCCTGGCAAGTACACAGCTAATGGTGCTGGTTATTGGATGACTTCCGACCTTGATATTACTTCTTGGGGTACCAACCATGCTCTCTTTATCGAACCTTTCATCTATGATGAAGATGCTAAGGATTTCTATGCTGATGGTGGTGGATTCAATTGTGGTCGATTAGACAATGATACTCCTGCTTCAGGCACGGTGCTTACTCCTACTGTAGTTATTAAACCAGTGAAGGATACAGGTAAGACATTGACTATCAACTTCACTTTGACATTCGAGTAAATCTAAGTATAAACCAAAGGGGATGTGCCGCAAAAAAAGGCGGCACATCCATCTTAACCTAAAAAACAAGAATATGAAACTTAATCTGAAAAAGCATTTACAGCTATTGACAGCCGTTCTCATGCTTGCTGGCACTATGCCTTTTATGGCGAGCTGTGCAGATGATGACATGTCGAAGACTGTAGCTGATTATGACCCTCGATATAAGGGAAAGGTAGCATTTGGAAACTCTGATTATAACTTGGAGGCAGATGCACAAGAGATAGATATCCCATTTTCATGCGACCAAAGTTGGACGGCTTCTTTAAAGTCTGGTGATGAAGAGAATCCTTCTTGGGCTTCGGTTTCTCCTGAGAGTGGTGAGGCTGGTGAAAACTTATCTGTAAAGGTGAAGTTGGATGCCAACGAGGATTTGAAGAACTCTCGTCAAGTAACACTTACCATTACCACAGAGAAAGGTAATACCCAGACCATTACTATCGCACAAAATTATAAGGTTGTAGTGCTCAATCCTACAGAAATTAAGGATTTCGCTAAGTATCTCTGTCCAGAGGCTGGTAATCCTCATTTTGAGAAAGGTGCTGATTACATGCTCCGTCAAGATTCTTATTATTCTTGGCATCGCATGAAACAGAGTGAGCATTTCTTTGTGTTCTGGAGTCCAGAGTTTGGTGATGACCCAAATTCTGAGTCTGTGGATGCCAAGATGCGTGTAGACATTGATGACCTCTTAGAAAAGGCAGAACATTTCTACGACACTAATGTCAATACCTTGGGTATGGCTAAGGTTGGTCAAGGCAAGTCTATGCTTGACAACTATAAGATGCAGATTTATTTGATTTATCAAGACGAGTGGCTTGCTACAGGGTCTGGCTATGACAATAAGATTGGTGCACTTTGGGTAAATCCTAGCACTTGTCAGCCTGTTGGTTCTACTATTGGCCATGAGATTGGACACTCTTTCCAATATCAGGTTTATGCTGATAAGGTGAATATGGAGGGGGCTGCAAATGACTTGCATCATGGCTTCCGTTATGGCTTTGGTCCTGATGGGGCTGGTGGTTGTGCTTTCTGGGAGCAGTGTGCTCAGTGGCAGGCTCAGCTCGACTATCCTGACGAGATGTTTGGCTATCATCTTGATGTTTGGAAGAAAAACTATCATCGTCATTTCAACCATGAGTGGATGCGTTATGCTAGCTACTGGTTGCAGCATGTATGGGTAGAGAAGCATGGAATTGATGCTTTCGGTCGCATTTGGCGTGAATCTCAGTATCCAGAGGATCCTTTGCAGACATACGAGCGATTATTCTGCAACAATGACCAAAATACGCTCTATTCTGATATGTATTACTATGCTTCACACATGGTATACTATGACTTGAAGTTTGCTAACAATGATAAGAAACCTGTCGTTGTTCCAGATGCAGTGAAGGGGGATTATTCAACAAGTCTCTATAAGGTGGCTGACCAAAAGTATCAGGTAGGTTATGCTAGCTGTCCTGGTACAACAGGTTTCAACGTTATTAAGTTGAAGAATGCACCTGGTAAAACCATTTCTGTAAAGGTTGACGCTTTGGAACCAGGTTCTGCACTTCCAAAGGGTGACAAGGGTGAAATGTTGGATGGCGATGGTAAGGTTGTTGGTACAACCAAAACTTACAACGCACAGGATAATAAAACCTCTGATTATCGCTATGGTTATGTAGCTATTGTTGGCGGAAAGCCTGTTTATTCAGATATGCATAAGGGTGCTAATGGTACTGCTTCTTATCAAGTTCCAGCAGGTACAACAGAACTTTACTTTGTTATTCAAGCAGCTCCTGAGACATACGACCGCCATGAGTGGAATGATAAGGAAGCTGATGATGAACAGTGGCCTTATACTATCACTGTTGATGGCACAGATGTAGATAGCTACAATGAGGTAATCGACGTTGTGATTGATCCTAACGCAAAACCTGAGAACACAGATCTTATCGTAAGTGTTCATGGTGATGAGAGCTCTAGTTACGCATATGCAACGTATGATTTGGCTTATCTCAGCAGTGCTTCTATCTGTTATGCATTCTGCTTGACTCCTGATGAAATCGCTGATAAGTTGGTAGCAAGTGCTGATTGCAAGAATGGTATTCCTGAAGGCAAGATTGGCATGCGCTTGAAACAGGCTGATGGCTCTTATACTTATGAAGACAACTGTGGTGGAACCTATGCCGGTTTCTGGTGTGATGCACAAGGTAACCAGCAAAACTGGGGCTCTGATGCTAGAACTTATACTAAGTTTAATAGTATCCATGAGTTGGAAATTGGTTTCATGCCAGGTGCAATTAAAGCTGGTGAAACTTATCCTGAGGTGCTTGAGTTGGTATACAACTATGGTGGCAAGGAAATCGTCGCTACCATCAAGTTTAACTTCATTGTAGATAGTGCAGCTGCAGCAAGAATGCATAGAAGATAATATTGAATAACACTTAATTGTAGAAATATGAGAAATTATTTAAGAATATCATTGCTAAGCATTTTAATGCTAATGTTTTGTGCATTGACAATAAATGCTGCTGATAATAAGCCAACTGCTCAAATCGGATTTATTGCACCTTTAGATACAACTGTTGAGATAATGCAGCCATTAAAAATGTCAAAGTATACATTCTCTGAATCGACGTCGCATCTGTTTGCTTTGGAGAATTATGCCTTTAGTGGTGGCGCTTACTTTAAAATGGGAATCAATGTTCCTGTAGGTGGAAAAACATTGACTGTCTATTATCGTGGCAAAAATTATATGACGAAGGAGTTGGAATATGGAGCGAACTTAGTGGATTTCTTCATTCCGTTGACTTCATATAAAAGTTTTATGTTCTATATAACAATTAAGTAAAAATAAGACCGTTCTGTACTTTGATGTTGGTACAGGACGGTCTTTGTTTTATATTAGTGTATAAAAGCATTAAGCCAACGATGGTATATAACAAAAAGGGTGGTAAGTTGCACAAGGCTGTGATTACCATCAAAATGAAGTTCTAGTAGTCTGTAAAGTCTAAAAGTTGATTAAAATCTCAATTAATTTCTCGATTTTAGCTTTAGTCAGTTAGTCAAAAATAGTTCGTCTAACTGTCTGAATATCAGCGTTATTTGTTTGGCTATCTCGGATATTTTTTGTATCTTTGTAGTTGAAAATCAATAGATTAGACTCAACTATGCCAAAGCAAAAATATACAATAA
>CAVCRI010000039.1:0-20796 GCA_963604545.1 Lachnospiraceae bacterium
TCAGTGAGGAGGGCGAAGATAATATAGAGCATCTGCTGGAAATGCCCCTCGTAGTTGGTGTTGTCGCAATAAGGCACAGTCTCCAGGAAGTCGGCAAGGAGCTGCATCGCCCCATCCACATCCTGGCTATTGAAAAACTCGGAAACATCTGCTATCACAACCCTACCCTCATCTATTCCAGACTCCAGATAGCCAGGCAGCAGACTGTCAAACAAGCCTACCTTGATTTCCTTGTTAGGGATATCAAGAGTATAAACATCTATTTTCTTGTCATAATCCTTGATGGTGAGGTAGCCACTCTGATAGAGCAACGGTATCAACGAAGTCATGTTTTCCGTGGCAGCATCAAAGGATGCCGCCTTAGCTCTTACCCTCCCCAGTTGTGAAGGCTTTACATGAAACTCCCTCATCTTGTGGATAAGAAATGTTGGAGTGCCCGTCCCAAACCAGTATGCGCCAAGCTTTTGCTTAGCAAAACAATTAAGCAGGCTAAATGGATTATACACATCTGGCGAAGGCCATGTGAAGTGATAGCCATCATAATTCTCTTTCAGCCTGGCTACAGTATGTTCATAACCTAAGTGTAACTTATCAGCCAGTTCTCGAATGTCCTCATCCATCTGGGTTAAGAGTTCCTCCTTGGTGATGCCACAGATGCCAGCGTATGGCTCATCCATACTCACGTTGGTGATATTGTTGAGCTCGCTGAAGATGCTGAGCTGCGAGAACTTGGTGATACCTGTTAGGAACACGAAGCGGAGCAAAGGTTCACAATCCTTCAATGGACTATAAAAGTTCCGCATCGTATCTCTAAGGACATTCAAGTTATCCTTGTCATGGGCAACATCCAGCAATGGTGCATCATACTCATCGATGAGCACCACCGCCTGTTTGCCCGTCTTTTCAGCAACTGTCTTTATCAAGTTGAGCAAACGAACGTTGGGGTCTGGAGAATCACAATTCACCCCAAACCTATCCTCGTTTTCTTTCAATATATAAAGAAGGTATCGCTCCAGCTGTTCCTTCTCCATGTGCTTGCCACCAGCCAGGCTGAAGTGCAGCACAGGGTATTCCTTCCACTCCTTTTCCAGTTTCTCGATGGCAAGTCCCTCGAAGAGTTCCTTCTTGCCCTCGAAATAGCTTTGGAAGGTGGAAACCAAGAGCGACTTGCCGAAGCGGCGTGGTCGGCTCAAGAAGAAATAAGTACCATCCGTATGAGTCATACGATAGATATATTCCGTCTTGTCCACATAGAACTTATCCTCTTTTCTGATTCGTTCAAATGTCTGTATTCCTATAGGGTATAATTTTCTTGCCATATTGCTGATATTATATTAATCATCCTACCACCCAATCCAAGGTATTCACCTCGTCCTTCACGGCGAAGTTCATGCCCACCTTCACGATCTCCTTGCCCTTCAACTTGAAGGCATCGGCATAATGGCGAGACTCTATCTGGTCGAGAGCCTCCTGGGCAGACTTGTTGAACTTCAGCTCCATCACATAGATGGCAGTGGCAGTCTCCAACGTAATGTCAATCCTGCCCTTCGCCGTGTGCTGCTCCACCCTGATGTCGTAGTCAGTGAGGAGGGCGAAGATAATATAGAGCATCTGCTGGAAATGCCCCTCGTAGTTGGTGTTGTCGCAATAAGGCACAGTCTCCAGGAAGTCGGCAAGGAGCTGCATCGCCCCATCCACATCCGAACGGCCTAGGCAGTCAGATATGTCTGCAATGACGACCCTGCCCTGGTCTGTCGCAGTGCCCACATAGCCAGGCAGCAAGCTATCAAATAAGCCCACCCTGATTTCCTTGTTAGGGATATCCAGGGTATAGACCCTCAACTTCTTGTCATAATCCTTGATGGTGAGGTAGCCACTCTGGTAAAGCAATGGCGTAAGAGACGACATGTTTTCCGTGGCAGCATCAAAGGATGCAGCCTTAGCCCTCACTCTCCCTAGCTGTGATGGAAGCACATGAAACTCCCTCATCTTATGGATGAGATAAGTAGGCGTGCCAGACCCAAACCAGAAGTAATCCATCACTTGCTTGGCAAAGCAATTCAGCAGGCTATACGGATTGAAGACATCCGGTGAAGGCCATGTGAAATGATAGCCATCATAATGTTTCTTCAGTTCCTCTACAGTTTCCTCATGGCTCAATTCCAGTTTATTAGCCAACTCGTCTATGTCTTCGCTCATATCCGACAACAGTTCCTCCTTGGTGATGCCACAGATGCCAGCGTATGGCTCATCCATACTGATATTCGTGATATTGTTGAGCTCGCTGAAGATGCTGAGCTGCGAAAACTTGGTGATACCCGTCATAAAGACAAAGCGGAGCATCGACTCACAACCCTTCAATGGACTGTAGAAATTTCTCATCATGTCTCGCATATTCTCCAGCCGGTCGTCATCATGAACGACATCAAGCAGTGGTGCATCATACTCGTCTATGAGCACGACAACCTGCTTACCTGTTTTCTTATAGGCAAGCTCTATCAAGTCATTGAGTCGATTATTGTTTCCGTTACGGTGTTTCGCTATACCATATTCCTTTTCATAATCCTCCAAGAGATAGCCCAAATACTCTTCCAGGCTGTCCTCCTTCCTGTGCTTACCCTTGCTCAAGTCGAAGTGCAGCACAGGGTATTCCTTCCACTCCTTTTCCAGTTTCTCGATGGCAAGTCCCTCGAAGAGTTCCTTCTTGCCCTCGAAATAGCTTTGGAAGGTGGAAACCAAGAGCGACTTGCCGAAGCGGCGTGGTCGGCTCAAGAAGAAATAAGTACCATCCGTATGAGTCATACGATAGATATATTCCGTCTTGTCCACATAGAACTTATCCTCTTTTCTGATTCGTTCAAATGTCTGTATTCCTATAGGGTATAATTTTCTTGCCATATTGCTGATATTACATAATTCCGAGTGCAACTTTACTTATGCAAAGATAAGCAAAAATATTCAGATACCCCATGCCTTCCAGAGCATTTTATATATTTTTATACATCACGTTGGCGAGTTTCCTCTGCCCCTGCACATTGAGATGGATGCCATCCCTCAGGTCATCGGCAGAGAATCCACTGTCCAAGTCCTTGATCAGCTTCACCTTGTGGCTCTGGCACCAGCGGATGATTTCCCATCCCTGGCTATTATATTTCCCAGCCTTGCACTCCTCGGCATCGGCATGGAGGAAGACCACGAGCGGAATCTTGGCGGAGTCTGCCATCTGCTTCAGTTGGTCGAAGCCAGGGTTGAAGCCCATCCCCTTCTTGTCGATGCCCACTCCAGCCAACACCTTCTGGTCTGGGTCCAACTCTTTCTTGGCATCATGCTTCAGGAAGCGCTTGATATACTTCGGATAGATATAGCGGCACACCACCTCCACGATGGCGCAGCAATACTGCTTGTCGGGATAACTCGGTTGCACACCCACCACGGGCGTGAAGTCCATGTTGTCGTGGGCATCATGGCTGCTCACCACCAGGAACATCGCCTTCGCCGCAAACAAGCCATAATGCCTCAGGTAGGCGGCGCAGTTGTCTGGTCCCCAGCTTCCAGCCGAGATGTTCAGCATCTGCATGCCCGTCTCAGCCGAGAATAGCGAGGTTGCCAGACTATCCTGCTCGGTCTGCACGCCACCGTTTATCACGGAGTCGCCCAGTCCCAGCACATGCTTCTTGGTGGAGTCCACCTCCTCGCTTCTCATGCCATATCGGTTGAAGTAGAACTTGTTGCCCAGTCGCCTACCCTGTTGCTCTGGCACCGTCATATACTCCCATTCATCACTCGCCGCATAGAGCGGCATCTTGCCAAATCCCCACACCATGCGCAGGGTCACTTCGAGGAGGATGAGAAGGACAAGAATTGCCCCCCCATATCCTAACAGTCTACGATATTTCTTCATATTTCAAACGTTAATTTTCATACACAAACGATGGTTTCTCACCACCCCTCAGGAGCCACTCATACAGCTCTCCCATCATTTTAGCCACCTGTTCGGCGGCAAAGCGTTGCTTCACCATAGTCTTGCCCCGCTCACCCATGTCATCCAGTTCGTCTGCCGGCATATCCAGCACCTCCCTCATCACCTGAGCAATGTTCTCTGGCGTACGGTCGCACCACCATCCACACCTCTCCTCATTCAGAGATTCCCAGGGCGTGCCCAGACTAGCCATCACGGGCGTGCCCACCGACAGTGCCTCGGTCACAATCATGCCAAAGTTCTCGAAGTCGCTCGGCACGAAGAGAGCGGAGAGCTGTGCCAGCTTCTCATACTTCTCCTGTCCATTCACGAAGCCCAGGAACTTCACGTTGGATAGTCCCAGCCGCTTTACCTCCCCTTTCAGGAAAGCCTCATATTCCGGCATACCGCCGCCCATAATCCACAGTTCGCATTCCGATTGTCGCTCCTGGAGCAGCTCATCCCCATAAAAAAGGTTCTCAACCTTTTTTCTGGGGTGCAAGCGCCCCAGAAAACCGAAAGCCCTTCGGGCTTCCGGGCTCCGCTTTGCGGAAGGGGGTATGGGCAAGACCATCGGGTTTGGGATGATGGCGACGGGACCACGATACCCAAACGCCCTCACATGTTCCATCTCCTGCTTGCAGGTAACGTGCAGGCAACTAGCCTCCCTGATGTCTTTCTCGAAGAAGAGCTTCAGCATCGGCCATTTCTTCCAGTAGGAACGATGCAGGGCATCGGGATAGAGCATGCCATGAGGCGTGATAACATAGGGCTTGCCCCCTTTCCGAGCCAAGGCACAGGTGATATGGTTGGCATACATCCAGAGTCCGTTGACATGCAAGAGGTCATATTGCCCAAGCCTTTCCTCCATCCACCTTTTCATGTTGGCAGAATAGCCAAAGGGCGAGATGGCATCGTTGGGCAGGGCATGAATCCACGCCTCCCCCTGCCCCATGAGCTTGTCTGTAGTGTCTTTCGACCTCAATGTCAGCAAGTCCACATCCCCACCCTGTTGGTGCATGGAGGAGACGAGGTCGTATGTGCAGGTCGAGGTGCCGCCCGAATGGGCACCAAAATCAGAGATGGTATGCAATACCTTCATAATTATAAAGTCAAATTAAGTTATAAAATAAGATTTACCTACCTCCTGTATAGAGAAGATAAAGTTTACCATAATTTTTCTTCAAGGTCATTCCAAGCAAGATGGCAAAGCCAACGAAGAGCAAAGGTACAATAAGATAACAGCATACAAGCATTGGTTCACCTGAGCCAAACAACAATGGTAGTTTTTTAAAAATCAGCAACAAGGGAATATGACTCAAATATATGAAAAACGTATAGCCTGTCAGTATTTTTCCTTTTCCTGCCTGGCAAAATATTCTATCTTTTGCAATGATATCATATAGATACCAAATAGAGACTATGCCAATGGTAATGGGTAACGCAATATATTTATCAGCCAAGACACCTACTGTATGAGCCAAAGACAAAGCCACGAAGAATAACGTACTTCCCCAGGCTAAATAGCGATTCGAGCGTATTTTTGTCATATCAAACACTTGACCTAAAGCCAACAATCCTCCAATAGCCATCCATAACACCAACAGCCCGCAACTTGCTTGTACCATCCAAAGAGCAACAAGACCTATTATTGTGGCCATACTTGACGACATAATATATCGCAGAACATACTGAATAATAGGCAAAAGCCATATAAAAATCAACATATCTCGAACAAACCAAAGCTGATAAGC
Source organism: Lachnospiraceae bacterium (assembly GCA_963604545.1). Classification (GTDB taxonomy): domain Bacteria; phylum Bacteroidota; class Bacteroidia; order Bacteroidales; family Bacteroidaceae; genus Prevotella. The sequence goes on from CAVCRI010000039.1 coordinate 5,713, forward strand.
TATAGGTCCCCAATAAGTATTATAAAACACTTGCCCAAAACCAGCGTCAAACCACGTTAGAACATGGAAATTCATCGCCCCCCCGAATATTGGTATTAACCGAGACAAGAAATCGAGAAATAGATAAAATCCCAAAGCCAATGTGTTGGTAAGTAAATATGGAACAAGCAACGTTCTCATTCGCTTCTTTATTTTTTTGATACAAACAGCAAGCGAATCCAATCGCAAGAACAGCAAATAGCCAGAGATGAGATAAAATAAAGGCACGGCTATTCTCGCAATACTTCCACCAATAAGATTCTCAATAAATAAAAGTGTTGCGTAGTTTTCTCCTTCTGTATAGTAGGTGTGAATGTAAATTACCATAATTATAGATACAAAAGAAAGCACTTTTAGCTTATCGCTCAAATAAGGGGTCATTTTTTTCATAGCATCAATGCGGTAAAATCTTTACTTGCTGGGCCATATTCTATCGAACATTCCCGATTGTTTTTCAAATCTCCCACCAGTTTTAGGAAATTACTTGCAGCATTCTTTGGCGACCAAACGTTTTGCATCGTGTCGATGGCTGCTTGCTGCATTCTCCTCATTTCCTGAGGATGATTGATGAGCCATTCTGCCTCTTCCGTCAGTGAATCGACATCACACGATTTGAACACCAAGCCATTCTCACGATGCTTCACCAAGAAAGGCGTGCTGCCGATGGCATCGCTTGCCGCCAACACACATCCTTGGCTCATCGACTCATTGGCAACGGCACCCCATCCCTCGTTGCTATCTGAAGTAAAGAGGAAGATGTCGTGTCGTCTCATCTCCTGCAAGACTTCGGCATTCGGCAAAGCTCCATGAAACTTGACGACATCACCTAGTCCCTTGGCCTCGACCAATCTCTTGGTAGGTGCTTCCTCATCGCCACTACCATAGAAATCCAACGAAAAGTCATAGCCTTTTCGCTTCAATCTCTCCGCCATCAATACCGGGAGCTCTGGATGTTTCCACTTCAGGAATCTTGCACACCACATGAATGTGGGTGCGATTCCTGAAGTGGAAACATCCAGGGATGCTTCAACTGGATTTTTCTCATCAATCGCAGTGAAGTAACCCCACTTATAGCATCTACCCTGATAGGTATGAAGTTTCAGATGGTCGTTGGCAGCAAAGCCGCTGGCGTTCAGCTTGTAGAAAGGTTTGTTTCGGAAATACCTCTGGTAACTCCACCACCATTTCAGTAGATGGGGAGAGAGAATATTAACCCATCCTCGCTTCAGCCATCTCTCGCTAAACTCGAAAGACAAGCCGCAACTAGACTGCTTGGCTCTGGCAATGGCATACTCTAGGGAGTCAGCGCCAAAGACGCAAACTTCTGCCGTCTGTGCTAGTTGCATAGCATATTGCCTTGTGGCTTCATCTTTGGAGGCCACGACACAATAGGGTCTGGATGAATAATCCTTTCCCCCCTTGAGATGCTCCTCCTTTACAGGCATCGTAGCCACAAAGGCATAGCTATTGCCCAGGATGTCATAAAAGGCATCAGCAAGAGGCACTTGGTGATGATTGAGATAATTGCTAAAAAAGATCAGTTTCTTCATAGATTATTCTATTAGTTGCTCTTGATTCATACAAGAATAGGCTGTTCCCAAAGTTAACCATAAAAGAAAGAACAAAGGAGCGCCAGAGGATAAAGTATATCCTTCTGCATTTAAATGGACAGAATAAAAAATTAAAAGGCACAAATACAAGATTGCATTCTTATCACGTTTCTTATACAGTTTCCAGCAAATTTTAAAATATAAAGCCGCAAACATAACAAAAGAAATAATACCAGTACTAGACAATATGAATAACCATCCATTCCCTGGTTCTACGTTACCATCGTATTTATTAGGAGCATGAGAAGTTTTAAAAGAAATTGTAGCGAAACCTATACCAATAATTGGACTAGATTCAAATTCGGCTATTCGTTGTCCCCATAAATGATCTCGTGTAGCAGATGCCGAACCTTGGGATTGTGAATACTTAATCTTGTTCTGAATAGTTTCTGTATATGTCCACCATATTGGGGATGTAGCTGCCACTATAAAAGATAAAGCTAAAAAGAATTTTAAAAATTGCTGAAAATTAGAGGTATAAAACCATAACCATCCCAACAACATGACTATAGCAGCCATTAAAGCACTCCGAGAGCCTGCTAAGCAACATGCAGAAAAACACATAAAAGCCATAATAATAAAAGAAATTCTCTTAAACTTACTAAGACTCTCACGATTAAGATATACATAGTTAACTAAACAAATCATAGAGATTGCTGCCATTGGCCCCATCAACATTGAATGAATTGTTATACCTCCAAACAAATTTGCTCTTTCCGTTAATGTAATAGGCTTATATATAAAAAAAAGTAGAAAGGAGATAATGGTGATTACGACTAAAGTCCACACGAACCTTTGTAGAACAGCCCGTCTTATTTTTGAAATCCATTCATTGTCAACAAAGGGTCCTACACAGAAAACAATCATCAACATTCCAAAAAATCTTTCATTTACCTGAAAATATGAAGGAATAGTATTACCCAATATAGACAATAAGCAAAATACAAGAAAGATTAATGTCGTAAAATTAATTTTAATGGTTCCTTTCATCAATACCAACAACGCAATTACCCCCCAAGCTGAATAATAAATTCCACTAGGCACAGAAGGCAAGAACTTTATAAAGCGAAAACAAACCAATAAGATTATAGACCAAACAACAAATATATCAGAATAAGTTAATTTCTGCATTACACTATAGTTTACAACTTTTTTAACACTCTAACAGGAACACCCCCAACACAAGTATTAGGTTCAACATTTTTATTTACAAGAGAGCAAGCACCAACAATTGAAGAATCTCCTACAAAAATATTTCCCATAAAAGTAGATTTAGCACCTACCCATATAGAATTTCCAATTACGACTTTGAAAGAAAGTCCTTTTCCGGCTCTACGATTCGCCCCCCCAATTTTGTGGGAGCCTGTTATCACAGACACATCTGGTGCTAAGTCGCAATAAGACCCAACCACAAGTTCGCCATTACCAAAGACTTGTAAATTCATGCCTATCCAACAGTTATCCCCTATTGTAACAGAAGTACAATGCCCGCATCTTAAGGGACCAACCACACAAGTACGTTGACCTACTTGTATGCATCCCAATTTCAAGATAAGTCGCTTTACTGCCCAAAATCTGGTATATTTAGCAAAACATGTATTAAATAGACCTAGAAAGAAAAATCTTCTAAGTCTGAAACTCAAAGAAGAACTAGCCATAACTTATTTACAATACTCATTAATTAAATTAGCAACACAATGTTCCAAATTATATTCAGCCTTAATGTCACGCATTAATTGTGGTTGAAATCTATTTTGATCCATGGCTTTAACTATTGCTTGCCCAATCTCATCAACATCATAAGGAGTAACAACATAAGCATGAGTTCCATAATATTCCTTTGGTCCACCTATGTTTGTTACGACAATATCACAACCATAAGATGCCGCTTCTACAGCAACCATACCAACTCCCTCACTTATACTAGGTAAGGCGAAGACCTTTGCACGAGAGTATAATTCATACAACTTCAGGTCTGTGACACGACCTAGGTAAATGACATTATCATAAGATTCTATGAGTTTATTAATTGGGGCAAATTCCTTTTTTGAAGAAATTGAACCAGCTAAAACTAATTGAAATTTATACTTAATTGCAGCTTGCACTAAACGTAAAACGTTTTTTCTGCCATCTGTCAAAATACTAACGTGCAAACAAAATTTTTCCTTTTGAGGGTAGGCATCTATTTCTGGTATTCTAGGCGATAAAGGAACAATAGATATTTTCTCCAATGGTATTCCATAAGATTGATTTACATAAGTTAATTCATAATGACTTCTTACAAACCATCTATCAATATATTTCGACGCTAGCCGAATGGCATAATTAACTGAATAGAGACGAAGTTTCTTACAACCCATGTAAGATGCCAACTTATATTTAAAAGTTGACTCAATTGTATCTATAATTGGAGAAAAACATATTTTTCTGCATTTTTTAGCTATAGCCGAGACCAGCACATCGATAGCCCTATCTGCACCAATTATGTGAACAATATCAAATTTATCCCACTCTGGTCTATCCCATGGATTTATTCTAACAACCTTATGCCCTTGACGCTCAAGTTCATCAGCCCAAGTTTCTGCCTGAATTTTCACCCCGTTATATGTTGAAGCAGACAATCCTATATTAATAACAAACGCAATATACATGATAGTAACATCAATCTTTTAAAATTTAAATCTATTTTCTACACTTCATTTGCATTCACCCAAAAAGAGTGTTCTTGCTAGAAGATTCTTTCGAATTACTTTTACACATAACACACATAGCCAAGTCAAGAATATACTATATATAAAACATAATAAATAGTCAATATATAAATATCCCGTATCAATATGAAAGCCTATCACACCTTGTATGAAATATTTATTGATAATTGTATGTATTATATAAATTCCCAAAGAATCGCCCCCCCATATTACCAAAGTGCTACGGAAAATACCATGGAAGAAGCCGAATTTAGATATATTATAAAAAGCAACAACTCCTATAATACTCCAGAGAACAACAGGTAGCATATTTAACTTACCATAAGCTACACCATACAAAGAATAAAAAATCCAACATAAAATGTAAAAGACAAGAGAACTTATAAAAAACCTATGCATCATCTTATCATGATTTTTTATATCATGCAAGTATACACCACCAGTAAAGAACAAAAGCTGTTTAGCAACCTGTTGATTCTTAAAAATCACACCAGGTAGATAATCAAAAGTTACTATCATTAATATTGACAGCCCAAGTAGCATAATAAGAGGATATTTAGTTTTATACGCTAACACCGTAATAATGCCACATATGAAAATGCACCATAAATACCATTGATTGGTAAGAAAATGATAAATGCATTTAATTGTTTGTACTGTGCTTTCACCAACTAATAAATAGGAAAATTTATCATACATTAAAAGAATCAAGACCAAAGCAACTAGATTCCATGAAAATTGAGGAAGTAACAATCTTTTAAATTGCTTTGGTATAAGTTCTTTCCAATTACAATGCCGCTTCTTTGCAAAGAAATAGCCACTAATAAAGACAAAGAGTGGCATATGAAAAGAATAACAAAAAACAAATAAATAGTCACTATAGACATCAAATCCTTCTTTCATTAGAAGGATTGCTGGACAATGTCCTAATACAACAAGAAAGATTAAGAAACCCTTCATATAGTCAAATGATAAATCTCTTTGCATAATTATATTCTTTGTATAAATAATTCAGATTCTCTTTTTAATTCATTTTTTAGCCTATTCACATAAGAATAGTCCACGGTTTTTAAACTTTTCTTAATTACCAAATTGGTAGAATTCATTATCAAATGATTGGTAATTTCAAGTTTTCCCAGCAACGAAGTAAACCTTGTCAAGCCCCTTCTTTCATTGCCAACCACCAAGAATTGTTTTTCGAAAATGATAGAGAAGGCCATGCCATGGAAGGAATCTGTCAACACGAATTCTGCTTCTAGAAGGGATTGCATCCATGACTTAACGCCAGGCTTTACTATATCAGAAATGGAAGTTGGAAGCCAATTACATTTAAACAATGGCTTGTTGATATATTTTACTGGTAGACCTAGCTCTTCTGAAACTTTCTTTATGATTTGCTCCTTTTCATCGGTCATATCAAGCATATAAACTGCCAGATACTTCTTTTGCCTATCTTTCAACCCAAAATTTTGAATGTATTCTGATTTATCAAGAAGCAGCGTAGGATCCAGCACTTGAACAGCAGGAACATCAAAGCACTCTCGGCATATTTTGACTCCACTATCTTCTCTTACAGAGATTGCATCAAATTTCTGCAACAGAAACTTAACTTCTTCTATCGACTTGGCTCCATCCAAATTATCATCCCAATAATCCACACCAAAGGATGCGGCATAAGACACTCGCTTCACTGCATCATCTTTTGTAAAATCCAAGAAAAAGTTATAATCTGCTCCTCTAACATTCTTCACTCGCCAAACTTGGTCGCTCCCTACGACATAACCTTGGAAGCCCATGGCTCTGACAACCTCCATTTTGGCACGTGTATCTATCACTTTTGTTCTAGGAGCAATATACTTCTTTACAAAATTATCAAACTTCCGAATAACCAACAGGTGATAAAACACCTTCTTCATTTTATGAACAGCATTGTTATTCTCGCTATTCCAACGGCGATTAATCAGCCAAGCATCATAACCTAACTTACGCAAGGTATAAACCAACGCATAGGCTTGAAGTATACCACCATAATTGGTTAATGTCGGCAATGTCAGTACTCCTATCTTTTTCATTTTCTCAAAATACATTTAATCAAGTCTACAAGATGTAGCCCTACTAACAACTTGATACTTGAATACCGGATAATCTCCTTCCAAGTATACTTTGAATACTTATGGACAAGCTCCATTTGATGAGTCTTCTCGTATTTCCTGAAGAACTCATCTCTTCCTCCTTTCATTCTGGATGATTTGACTACCGCTGGGTTTTGAGCTAGAATGTTTCCCATCGAAATGGGTTGAAACTCCATATCCAAAGAATCAATATTCAACTTATCATGATATACAAGCACTGCACTTAATCCCTTATCATCATCAAAGTCACCAATATAGGTACTTGCCCCCCAAAAATCTGCCAACGTATAATCACTTCCGCTCCTTCCTGCCTTTGCAGGACATGCATAACAAGAAGGACGCAAGTAAAGGTTTTTCAAGAAGCCTTCCATGAAAAGGTTCTCTCTATATGGCTCATAGAGCCATACCTTATCATCAACTTCTACGGACTGTGAAACCAAATTTTGGTCCGCCTTAGAGGCGGACTTTACACGGACTGAGAAACCAAATTTTTTCCATCCATTTCGTTTATCTCTAAAAGAAATACCCGTTATCACGGGCATATCGTTTAGAGATAGTTGAGAAACCATATTTTTTCCATCGACGCCCTTCGGGCGTAGGATTTCTTTCAGATAGTCTCTCCAAATCATCGGGCTTGGCACTCCATGACATACAAAGTCCACTGTCACCAAATTCTCATAATCCTTCTTCAAGAATTTTCTCAACCCTGCCACTTGGCAAGGAGAACCTGAAAACAAGACCTTCCTACCCTCTTTAAGGAATCGCTCTGCCTTTCGGTAATTATCACCAATCCTAGACTGCAAATACTTGGAACCACGGAAAGCAGCAAGACCATCTATGGAGTCGGTATAATCATGCACCACATTCCACTGTGCATCAAACCTTGCACCAAATACCACACCATGGTCTTTCAATACAACTTCTGCCAAGAGCGTGAAAATACCTCCCGAAGAACTTGCCATACGGACGGACAGATTTCTATTCTTAGCTGCATAAATCATACGAGGTGTTCTAGGCTCATTGGGAACTTTCAAAGGGCAAACCTTTTCACACAAGCCACAATCTACACACATATCTAGGTCTACAAGTGGGTATGAAAAACCTTCTGCATCCTCCTTTAGGTCGATACAATGTCGGGGACATCTTTGTACACAAGCCATGCAACCTGTACACTTCGTCTTATCTTCTATTTTTATCATTGCTTGTAGAATATCTTTTTAAGTGGGGATAAAATCAAGTTACGCTCATACTGATTCATTGATAACTTTATAAACATCGGGATGTACAATAGAGAAAAGACTAAGATTCCCAGGCACATCTGAGGCAATGTCTGGATAGGATAATATCTGAGAACCAACAATGCCACTGCACACAATAGCACTGGTACGATGCTCATCCTACATATTTCCCTCCAAAATTTCATGATGTCCAGCCCTTGCTTCCTCTGATAATATATGTTCATGACGATTATCTGACCTGCCGTTAAGGCACCAGCTATGGCCAGGGCACAACCTATACCCCCATAATGCTTAGCCAAAGGTATTTGGAAACATAAGCTTACTATGGCTATGAGGACATAGACCTCAGAGCGAAAACGCATCTGGTTACGTGCCTGAAGTATGGTGATACCTAAGTTCTGAATCAAAGGCACTGTCAATGGCACCAGAAACAGCAATGCTATGACATAGGCATCATCATATCCCTCACCTGCCCAAAAGTGGATAAAGCTCTGTCCAAAGACGATGAAGCCAGACAGGATGAAAGCCATCACTATATATTGCACCCTGCCTGTACGGATAAAGAGATTGGACAATTCCTGATTATCATTATTATTGGTGACCATAGCCGTAACACGAGGTAAGAACACTCCAACAATAGCTGTAGAGAACATCATATACATGCTCTCTAGCTGGATGGCTACGGCAAACACAGCAACTGCCACTGTACCAACGACAGCACCCAGCACAAACTGTCCTGTACTCCAATAGATTCGGTCCATGACACTATTCAGTAGTATCCAAAAGGAATAGATGGCTATCTCCTTGAGCAATCTGCCATCTATCTTGCCAAACTTCACCTTGATGTGTATGTTTCTCCTACAATAGAATACATTCAGTAGCAAGGTCATGATATTAAAGATGGTCTGCACTACCACCATTGCGATGGCCTTGTAGCCATCAAGCAACAAGAATACCATAACTGCCGTATTCAATAATATCCTTGCAATCTGTACTACTCGCAAAAAGACAAAGTTCTCGTAGGCTGTAATAATTGCTCCATAAATACTCAACGGAAACGTAATCGCTAGATTAAAAACCATCAAAAGTACAATAATCCTAGCTCTCCCCAACTCTCCAACTGTGAGTGACTGGCCGAATATTGCATCAAGATTATGATAGAGTATTATGCCTGCTATCAATACGATGATACCTAAGACCGAATATAGCATGGTAAACATGCCAAACATATAATATTGGTCGTCGGTCTTGCCTTCTGCCCGGAACTTGGCTGTATAACGTATTACTGCATTTCCAAAGCCTAAGTCTAGCATGGACAGGTAAGCTATAACGGAAGCTGCCAAAGAGAACAAGCCATACTCACTCTTACCCAACATACGAAGCATAAAAGGAGTATAGGCTATGCCTACAAGCGCATTAAGACCTAGCACTATGTAATTAAGCACTGCGCCAGCCTTTAACTGATTAATCGCCATAATTTGTTATATTTCAAAGCCAAGCCATTTGGATTTCTTGCCCAACATGTGCTTACCCAACAGAACTATGCCATAAGATAAAATGATGGTTATTACAGAACTCACCAACCATCCTGAAAACACTTTTGTTACCAAATGATTTAATATATAAAGATGTATCAAATAAATGCCAAAGGAGGCTCTTCCAACACTTGCAAGCGTATTCACCAACAATGGGAAACGTGCCATCATCGCTTGAAATTTATTGGAAAATAAAAGCATGATAACGCAAAAAGCATATATATGTGAGGAAGGCTTGATGCCTATTGGATTCTTAAAGCCATTTTGCTGGAGATAATAAGTTTCTAGTATCATACCCAAAATACTGAAGACCAATGCTATCACCCATGGCAAGACTGCATAATTCCTATTGCTTGTACTGCCTAACTTAACACCAATCACAAAAAATATAAGCCAAACAAATACTGGTCCAGCATAAACTAAAAGGGGATATCCATTACCTATCAAAATATATCTGGACAACGCCACAGAAATAATTGTAACTAATCCAGAAATTACCCCCCCATAACTCCCATTCCTTTAACTATTGGCAGAATCAAATAGCATTGAATGATAAGAGCAATAAAGTAAAATACCCCCAATCCTCCACACAAGAATAAGAGAAGTGATTCCAGTGTATTATCACCATGAGAAAATACTACTACCAACATGGGCAAAGACCATATCAACATGGGGATATAGACTTTAGGAACTTGTCTCTGGAGAAAATCTATGTAACTTTGCCTTGTATTGACAGGCTTCCGTGATAAGAAAAAACCTGAAATTGCAAGGAAAATAGGTACAGCACAACCAATTAAATTTCGTACGAATCTACAAATCTCACTATCTGAGGATTGTAGGTAAGCATGTATGCCAACTACAAAAATGATAGCAATGCCTCTCAGAAAATCATAATAAGCTATACGTTTTTCCATATGTATTGAAGCTCTTTTTTGTACCATCAGGTGGTATCGAACCACATTCCTCTACTCCTATTCTATAAAGAAAAGAAGAGAGGAACTACCTGAACTAATGGTAATATCGAGATGGGGATGCGGCGGATTATAAATCCGCCGAGACTAAAAACAAGCATAGTCCACCCATTTTGTAAAACTAAGACCTATAACTTTCCAAAGCTCGATTCACTGCTTGAGTTATGGTCTTTTGAGACTGTCTATAATGCATAATGGCAACGACTATCACAAAATTATCCTTCACTATGTAATACAAAATATTAGGAAATAGTTGAAGATGGCGAACAACTAATTGATTATCGGACAAACTTCTGTCTAAGATGCCACTTTCTGGAAACTTCAAAAGACGACTCACGCTTGCATCAATTTTCTCTGCAACACGTTTAGCTGTCATTGAGCCATACTCAGTCTCAACAAAGTCTAATACCTCATCCAATTGCTTGGAAGCAAACAAAGACCATTCTACTTCCATCCTCTTTGTACTTTAATACGTTCCATTAAAGCTGAATGAGGAATTGTTCGCCCAAGCTCATGGTCTTTCAGAGCCATTTCCACACAAGCAGAGAGAGTTTCTGAAGACAGCTTATTGGCATGCATTTCCTCATCTACTACTTCATCATTAGTGTGAATATCATCCATTGTCGTATAAAGCAATGTAATGAGAGCATGTTTCTGGTCATTGCTCCAGTTCTTCACTTCATTCCAAACTGGAGTACATTGAACATTATTTAAAGTTACTTGTCTCATATCTTTCCAAATTAAAATTTGCTGCAAATATACTCCAAATATATTAGATTGCCAAGTTTTTCTTCCGTTTTAACACTATTTTTCTATCATGTTATCGAACCACATTCCCCTACACTTATCTATAAAGAAGAGAAACTACCTGAACTAATGGTTATATCGAGAGAGGGATGCGGCGGATTGCAAATCCGCCGAGACTAAGAATACGTTTGCTGCTTTTAGCACCTTAATCTAATTCTTTCAAATACTTCTCTATCCACGGTTTCAGTTCTGGAATGTCATTTTCGATTGTATCCCACAGACTTTCAGGTTCTATTGTATAATAGCCATGAACTAAAACATGACGCATTTTCTCTCATAAATCAAAAACTTATCATGGTTAGCTGATTCTTGAGCAAAAGGAAGAAGGCGACCATCCTCTACCATATCAACTTTGCGATGTAACAAATCTTCTAGATTAAGCATCATGCCAGCCATCTTCATCAATGAAATTTTAGCATTCTGGCGATCATATTCCACAAGAATATCGACATCACTACTCTGTGTCTCTTCGCCTCGTGAGCACGAGCCAAAAAGCCACGCTTTCTTGACTGGCTGACTACCAAAGAATCCCTGAATCTTCGGAATCATTTCTTGTACCGCACTACTAATCATACTTTATACTTTTTAATAACACGCTGCAAATATACGCCAAAATCCTTAAACCGCCAAGCATTTCCCCCTTTTTAACACTCCACCTTACCATAATGACCGGGATGCGGGAGGCTGCTTTGCCTCTCCGCATCCCAGGCCCGTGGGTGATATGCAGCGCCCACACTGCCAAGCTACTTCTCGTTATCTGATTGCTTCTCTGTATCCGATTGGTTCTCGTTATCTGACTTCTTCTTGCGACGCGGTTTCTTCTCTTTTACGGGAAGAGGGGTGGAGCCTGTTATCAAGTCTGACACCAGAGATGCCAATTCCTCGCGATCCCCCTCTGCCACCAGCGACTGCATCCAGCGCAATACCTTCACATACTCGTCGAGATATACTCGGTTGGAGTGATTCTTGAGGTCGTGGGTGATGGTATCCGACACGCCAAAGGTCGCTCTGATCTGCGGGATGGTGCGCGCCCAATGCTCCTCGACATCCGTCAAGACTCCCAGGTAACGGTCTGCGCTATACTCCGCGCGAATCGCCCAGAATACCTCCTCAAACAAAATGTTCAAACACTCCTCTGTGTGCCAGGCACCACTCTGTAGAAATAAGAATCCTTGATTCCCTCTACAATCGACTTAATCTTAGTAAACATAAGCCAATAAAAATTAATACATTAATTAAAAAAAACAATTAAAAAAATATTTATTTTGCAAGAAGCCGCATGATTCTGCGGTTACCTTTATTTATGTCGCCCTTTTTGAGTAAATTTGCAACCAGAACTAACAATTATAACACATTATGGATAAACTATCTCTTTTCGCTGATTTCTTCAGCAAGCAACCTAGCGTATCTACCCTCTTGGATGTCGTCAATACCATCAAGAGGAATGAGAAACTTAAGTCTATCACCGAGGCTTACCGCTCTACCCACGACCATCGCATCAAGGAGACGAGCTATACCTTCGCCGTCGCCGTAAGATTCGAGGGCGGCAAGGGCAAGGGCCATGTCACGGGCTATACTGGTATGTCGCTCGTTGACCTAGACCACGTGCCGCTCGACAAGATAGCCGAGGCGAAGCACCTCATCTGCCAGGACCCTCATACGCTGATCTGCTACACCACCATCAGTGGCGAGGGGCTGCGCATCATCTTCCGCTATGAGCTGGATGCCAATGCCTCGCAGGAGCAACAGGCGAAGTTCTACATCTATCCGTTTCTTGCCGGCAACCGATACTACGAGCTGCTAACTGGCTGCAGCGGCGACCCGCTCTGCAAGAACGCTACCCGCCTCTCGGGCATGGCTTACGACCCTGAGGCTTACTTCAACCCTGATGCCATCGCATTTACCCATGAGGAGGTCATGAAGCACGCCAACAAGGTGTACAAGCAGAACAAGGAGGAGAAGGCGAAGCAACGCATAGAGCAATACTACCAGGGATTCATCGCACCGCTGCTCGCCCGCCAAGACATCGTCTACCAGCCTGGCAAGCACAACGACTACGTGATGCGCGTGGGCTATATGCTCGCCGAGAAGGGTTACAACCGCAAGGCGAGCGTAGGCTGGGCTAAGGAGAAGTTCAAGGAGTATGAAAATACCGAGGCGGTGGTAAACTCTTGCTTCGACAATGCCGGAAACCAGCACAAGACCGTCGCCGCACATGGCTATCAGGTTGCCACCGTACAGGAGATAGAGGATTACCTCTCTGCCCATGTGCAACTGCGCTACAACGAGGTGCTATCCAGGGTGGAGCAATTCACACCCGAGGGATGGGCTCCGATGCAAAACGGCGACTACAACGAGCTGTGGCGCAATCTCTCCAAGGTGGAGCGTGTCAACGCCAAGGACATGGAGCGCATCCTCAACTCAGGCTTCGTGAAACACTTCAACCCCTTCAAGGGCTACCTGGAGGATGCACGCAAGGCGACGGAAGGCGATGACACCGACTATATCTACCTACTCGCCCAGACCGTCAGGGTGAAGGGCGACGAGAGGGAGCAACGCATCTGGTATGTCTACCTCACCAAGTGGCTCGTTGCCATGGTGGCGGGATGGATGCTGGATGGCGAGGTCAACAACGTGATTCTCGTCTTCATCGGCAAGCAGGGTACTTATAAGAGCACCTGGCAACGCATGTTGCTGCCACCTGAACTGAGTCAATATTTTTCGCTCATGGCGAATGTGGGGCGCATGTCTAAGGACGACAAGATCAAACTTGCCAGCAAGGGGCTGGTTTGCTGCGAGGAGTTGGACACGATGTCCAACGCAGAGCTGAACCAGTTTAAGTCGATAGTCACCATGACCTATATCGACGAGCGTGCGCCATACGCTCATTTCAGCGAGCGCAAGAAGCGATATGCCTCGTTCTGTGGCAACGGCAACAACCCGATGTTCCTAAGCGACAGCACCGGAAACCGTAGATGGCTACCTTTTGAGATCGTGAGCATCCAGTCGCCACGCGAGCACCCCTTCCCTTACCAAGGCATCTACGCCCAGGCTTATCGTCTCTACCTGAGCGGTTACCACTACTGGTTCTCAGATGGCGAGGTGGAGGTACTCAACAAGCGCAACGTCAACTTCGAGGCACCTCACGTGGAGCGAGAGCTGGTGTCAACTTATTTCAGAAAGCCAAGCACCAACGAGATTGGTGAGTTCATCACCGCATCAAGGGCATTGCAGATTATCGGCGGCAACATCACGCAGAAGCTAAGTCTCACCAAGATTAGCCAAGCCTTCATCGAACTGGGCTTTGAGCGCAAGCGAGTGAAGGGGCTGCGAGGATTCATTGCCATAGAGCGCACCGCCGATGAAATCAGGGATTACCTGAAGCGCATCTCCCTCAGTGACGATGAGCCGGAACAGCAGGATGATGACTTGCCGTTCTAAGGAGGGGACGATGATACCATGATGCCACGTTGCTGGATAAGTTCCTCGCGTACGCACAGGAAGAAGACCTTACCCCCAGGATGGTAAACCACCCTCCGAAAAAGTGGGTAAAGACTGCGGCATCGTGGCACAGCCATACGATTACCGACGCTTTGAGCCATGCTATATGACGCTACCAGGCAGGCTAAGTGACGCTCCCAGGGGCACCAGATGACGCTCTGGGATGCTCGAAGTGACTATTTATTGTTTTAAAATTCATATCTCGTAAATGATGAAAATTCAAATCTATTCCAAGTGGGAACTGGCTCAGCTCTACTTCCCCAAACAGTCGCGACACGTGGCGGTGAACCACCTGATGCGCATGATCAATCGTTGCAAACCTTTGCTCCAGGCATTGAAATGGGAGGGGTACACCTCGAATTGCAAGACCTTCTCCACCCGAATGACACTGCTCATCTATGAGTACCTCGGGGAGCCGTAAGCCCTCGCTTGGGGGCTCGCAAGCCCTCATTTCGGGGCTCCAGAATGTGGTTTTGCTGATTCTCGGGGCTATCGTATCACCATCGTATAGCTATCGTATAGTTGCCTCTTCGGGATGTT
>CAVCRI010000040.1:0-19781 GCA_963604545.1 Lachnospiraceae bacterium
AAGTCGGTGCCTGAACCTTTCTGATAAGAGAAATCCTTGAATACAGTCGATGTGTTCCAGTTGCCACCCACGGAAACAGAAAAATTGTTTTCTGCAGGAATCTCCTTGGTGTTGACGATGATGAAACCACCTGAATAGTCGGCAGGATATTCAGCCGTAGGAGATTTCACGATGGTGAGATTGTCGATTTGGGAGCTTGGGATGATGTCGAAAGAGAAGGCTCTCGAATCAGCCTCGCTGCTAGGAACGGCTCCACCGTTCACCCAAACATTGTTGTAACGCTGCGACAAACCACGCACCATCACAAACTTGTCGTCGATGAGGCTCACGCCTGGCACACGGCGGATTACCTCACCGGCATTGTTGTCTTGTGTACGAGATATTTCTTGTGCCGAAACATTGCTCACGATGACGGGACTGTTTTTGGCGACCTGAATCATTGCCGCGTCCGTATTACGCCTTTCCACTGCGGTAACGGTCACCTCCTTCAGTTGCTGTTCATCAGGAAGCATCGCGATACTCAAGTTTGCTTCCTTCGCTTGAACCCCGTCAATTTTTTGAGTCTTATATCCTACATAATTAATATATAAGGTATATGTCTTGTCTTTCTTCAGTCCATCGAGGGTAAAGTTTCCGTCGATGTCGGTGATGGCTTTCACGCCATTGTTTGAGCCATCCTTGTCGTTATCCTTTGGAGTGGCGTTCTTGCCGTTGGATTCCACGGCAGTGATAACCGCTCCGATGAGTGTCTCCTTCGAGTTCTTGTCGATGACGACACCCTTGAGTTGTTGCGCCCACGTTGGCAAGCTAGCCGCCGAAAGCATTCCTAATACAATAATTCCCCTTTTTAGTTTCATAATCAATTACCTTTCTGATTTCGGTTGCAAAGGTACGGTGGTTTTGTTACAAGGGGATTGCTTTTAGGTTGAAAGACAAAGACGAAGTGAAGACAAAGGTGTTACAAGAAGAAAAAACAGACCGACATGAATCTTTCTTCGCTCTGTTTCCTAAGGTGGAATACTTGATGTAAGGCAAGAAACAAGGTGAAAAATGAAAATGATAACGTTTTCATATAAATATAATGTGGTAAAGAGATGGATATTGCTTTTCTTTTTGTATTTTTGCAAACGAATTGAATTGCAAGATGCATGAAAGTGTTTCTTTGTCTAGACAAAAAGAAAATAAATATCTAATAATAAGTAACAAGAAATGGCTACACTAACAATTTCGATTATTGTCGTTTTCGTGCTTGGCTATGCACTCATCGCCACCGAAAGCTTGACAAAGGTTAACAAGGCGGCTATCGCCTTGCTGATGCTCGTAGGCTGTTGGACCCTCTACATGATGGATCCAATGCAGTATCTCCAACTGATGCACCCTGACTATACAGGTGGTGCGGCAGGTATGATAGACAAGGTTACTGGTATCATCCAGGAACACTTGGGCGATACCGCCACGACCCTCTTCTTCCTGATGGGTGCGATGACCATCGTGGAAATCGTTGACCAGAATGGTGGATTCAACTGGGTTCGCAAGGTGATGAAAACCAAGTCAAAGCATGCGCTCCTCTGGCGTATCGCCTTCCTGACATTTATCCTCTCCGCCATCCTTGACAACTTGACCACCAGTATCGTGATGATTATGATTCTGCGCAAGCTCGTCACCGACCACAAGGACCGTATGGTCTATGCCTCCCTGGTGATTATCGCAGCCAACTCCGGTGGCGCTTTCTCTCCAATCGGCGACGTAACCACCATCATGCTTTGGAACAAGGGATTGATTACAGCCGCTGGCATTATTGCCGAAATCTTTATTCCTTCAGTGATTTCCATGGTTATCCCAGCCCTCATCCTTCAGACGATGTTGAAGGGTGAACTCGTGATGCCTGAGGTTTCAGCCCAGCAGAATGCTTCGGTCAGCGATTTTACGGAAGGTCAGCGAAAGGCTGTGTTCTGGCTCGGTGTGGGCGGCTTGATATTCGTACCTATCTTCAAGAGCATCACTCATCTGCCTCCATTCGTAGGCATCCTTTTGGTGCTGGGCGTACTCTGGACAGCCACCGAGGTGTTCTATCGTGGTTTGCATCGAGGTGCCGATGCAGAAGGTACCCAGAAACGAGTAACCAAGTTGCTCTCTCGTGTAGATATGAGTACGATTCTCTTCTTCCTCGGTATCTTGATGGCGGTATCTTGCTTGGCAGAAGTGGGTGTTCTAACAGCGTTAGGACAAGGTTTGAACACCGTTTTTAATGGCAATCATTACCTTGTGACAGGTATCATCGGTGTCTTGTCTAGTATCGTGGATAATGTGCCTTTGGTGGCAGGTTGCATGGGTATGTATCCTGTGGCACCTACAGGCGATATGGCTGTGGATGGCATCTTCTGGCAGTTGTTGGCTTATTGTGCCGGTGTCGGTGGTTCGATGTTGATTATCGGTAGTGCCGCTGGTGTCGTAGTGATGGGCTTGGAGAAGATTACCTTCGGCTGGTATATGAAGCATATCTCTTGGATTGCCTTCGTCGGTTATCTGGCTGGTATCGTTTGCTACTGGTTTATCCGCACATTCTTGTACGCTATATAAAACTTGCAATAGAACATTCTTGATGATAAAATAAAAAATAAGAGGTTGCTGAGTCTTTCCGACTAGGCAACCTCTTATTTTTTATATGACTAATGTGAATTTACTTCTTCGTTTCCTTCATCATTTCCTCCACAGCCTTGATGAGCTGGGTGTCATGGCCCGTGATGTAATCTTCTGGAGAGTTATATACCTCGATGTCTGGGTTGAGCTGGGTGTTCTCACCGAAGGTGCCTCGCATGTCTCGGCAACCAACCTGAGGTATGCCGAATACCAAGGAGCGGTCCATCAAGGTTTCCCACCATACGGCGGTCATCGTTCCTGCCACAGGCGCACCGATGAGCTTGCCAATGCCCAGTTCCTTATAGACCCAAGGGAAACCATGGCCGTTGCTGTAGTCATCCTCGCAAATCAAGACGCAAGATGGCTTGGTCCACTTGTTGAATGGGTCTTTTCCTACTACCTTGCCATGAGGCACGAACTCCTGGTATTGCTTGCCACTGAGCAATGTACAGAGGTCGTCGTGCAACCAACCGCCTCCATTATGACGCTCATCCACGATGACGGCATCACGGTTGCGGTTCTTGTCAGACAAGAGCTCACTATAAACAGTGCGGAAGCTCTCGCTGTTCATTGCCTTGACATGTACGTAGGCGATTCTGCCATGCGATACGCTATCCACGATGGCACGATTGCGGTCTACCCAGCGCTTATATAAAAGTTCCTGTTGGTAACCTTGCGAAATCGCCTTGATGGTCATGTCGAAGCGCTTGCCCTTCGGGGTCTTGATGCTAAGGCGAACATTCTTGTCCACCTTTCCGTCAAGCAAGGCATTGTAATCCTTGCCAGCCTTGATTTCCTCGCCGTCAATCTTTTCGATGATGCTACCAGGAGTCACCTCGTTCTTCTTCACGGCAAAAGGACCACGCTTGATGATTTCCTGAATCTTCAGGCCGTCACCCTCATAGTTAGGATCAATGAATACTCCGAGTGCTGCGGTGGATAGGCTGGCACCCGATGGGTAGTAACGACAACCTGTATGAGAGGCGTTCAACTCGCCCAACATCTCGCTCAGCATCTCAGAGAAGTCAAAGTTATTGTTGATATAAGGTAGGTAACGCTCGTATGTCTTGCGATAACCTTCCCAATCCACGCCCTGTAACTTAGGGTCGTAGAACTTGTCTGCCACCTGTCGCCAGATGTGGTCGAAGAGATATTGGCGCTCCTCGGCTGGCTTGTAATTGAAATGTGCCTCGAAGTCTACGCCCTTAGTCTCCTTACTGTCAAGGTTCACCTTCTTGATGGTGCTGCCGTTGCAGAGGAAGAGGTTCTTCACCTCCTTGTCAGCCACGAATCCACCACTACCGATGTTTTTCATCATGAGGGTTGTCTTGTCTTCCTTCAGGTCGTTGCACCATAGGTCGTATCCATCTTCGAAGGCAGCCTGATAATATACCTTCTCGCCCTTGCTGTCAAGGATGGCATCGCCCATGTGAGAAGAATTGCCTGTGATGCGGACGATGCGGTCACGGCAGTTGTCGAGGTCGAGTTCGAGAGGCTTAACTTTTTCGACTTCAGTCTTGCCAGTCTTTTCCTCCTTCTTTTTCTTTTCCTCTTTCTTCTTCTCTTCCTTCTCGTCAGCCTTTTTCTCCTTCTCGTCCTTGTTGGCGTCGGCTAACTCTAGTTCTTCCTTCGACATGCGGAAGCGGTCGTAGGCATCGAGGTCGAAGAACATGAGGTAGGCATCGTCTTCAGCCCCCCAGCTGCCATGGCTGCGATAGCCGGCACGGTCGCTCTCGAAGAGCATCGCCTTTCCGCCGAGCACCCACTTGCCGTTGCCATCACTATAACCGCTGTCGGTAAGGTTGTGTACCTCCTTGCCGTCTGCTTTGACGAGAGCGATGTCGGTATTGTTCCAGCCACCAGTGCCGATATAGCTAGAGAGAAGCCACTTGCTGTCTGGGCTCCACTCAAACCAGATGTCGCCGTCGCTGTACGAATAGTTGAACTTGCCATCGAGCACGGTGCGCACTTCCTTCGACTTGAGGTTTATGATGCGCAGGGTGGCACGGTCCTCGTAGAAGGCTACCTCCTTGCCGTCAGGACTATATGCTGGATATTGGGAGGTGAGGTTGGTTTTGGTGAGTTGTTCCTCTTCGATGTCGGTGCAATAAGTAAAGCTCTTCTCCTTCTCGTTTTTAATCTTAGCTTGGAATATCTGCCATACTCCATTTCGTTCAGAAGCATAGACAAGGCTGCGACCATCTGGAGAGAAACTGACATTGCGCTCTTGCTGAGGGGTGTCGGTGATACGCTTGGTGGTCTTGTAGTCGACCGAGGTGACATATACATCGCCGTGCATCACGAAGGCAACTTCCTTGCCGTTTGGCGAGAGGTCAATCTCCGTGGCACCCCAAGAGCGAACTTGGCGCACGAGACTTGGCTCATCGTTGTCGGTTGTGATGGATATGTTAACCTTCTGAGGTCCTCCGCCTTCCTTGATGGTATAGATTTCGCCATCATAGCCGTAGCAGAGAAGCCCGTCGCTGGAAGAGGTGAGGAATCGGATCGGATTCTTCTTCTCATGGGTCACCTGCGTGTCCTTTCCTGTGTTGAGGCTTCGATGATACACATTGAATGAACCATCCTGCTCACTCAGATAGTAGAAACTCTGTTGGTCGGCAGCCCACACAGGGTTGCGATCCTCCCCCTTGAAGGTTGTAAGTTTGGTATACTTGCCATTGTCTAGCATCCAGATGTCTCGGGTGATAGGGGAAGTATGGTGCTTGCGCCACTTGTCCTCATAGCCCTTGCAGTCATGATAGAGCACCTGACCCTTGCCGTTGATGCTGATGTTCTCCATTGGCAGGACAGAATAGAGCTTAGGTCTGCTACCCTCAGTGCTAACCTCATAGACCTGAGAGAACTCGCGGCTGGCAAAGAGGTTGCTCTGTGCGGTAGGCATCACGTTGGCTGAGAAGAGCACGTGGTCGTTGTCCTTGAAGGCAACCGGGATTTCAGTTCCACTATTGGTAGTGAGGCGGGTCGGTGCACCGCCATTGGCTGGGATGACGAAGATGTCGAGGCTGCCCTCGCGGTTGGAGGCGAAGGCAATCTTCTTGCCGTCGGGGCTCCATACAGGGTAAGAGTCATAGGCCGCGTTGGTGGTCAACTGGCGAGCCTCGCCTCCCTGGGCGGAAACACTGTAGAGGTCGCCCTTGTAAGAGAAAACGATGGTCTTGCCATCGGGCGAGATGGCAGGATAGCGCATCCATAGCGGCGATTGTTGTGCTTGGGATGCGAGGGTGGCTGCGAAGAGAGCAGCGGTAAGGAGTTGTTTCTTCATTTTATGTTAAATTGAAATATGGTTGCAAAGTTACTGTTTTTATATGAGACTACCAAATGTTGTAATCATTAATTATGACCGTTTGGGAAATTTACGCTTACGAGATACTTAATATTAGGTAGAAGAAAAGTAGAAATCATCATTTCTTGGTATTGCCCATTCCGTAAATAACCACTACCTTTGCAGCCCGAAATTTAAGGTTCGTGCATAAGCAAAAGATAATCAATAAGCAAAGGAATAATATATAATAATGAGAAAAGGATTAAGAAAAATCAGAAAACTGAAGAAGAAACATATCTTCTTGGCTTTACTGGCAGTGATTGTGCTGGTGGGGCTCTTGAAAGCATATAGTGCTTGGATTGGCACTACTCGCATTGCTTTCCTCAATTATCAGGCTATTGAGTTGGGACAGATTTCCAACGCCAACGACAATGGGATGATAAAACTCAGTGAGATTACAACAGACGACTTCGATCATCTCGAAGACTATGACATGATTCTTGTCAATGGTATGGGACTCCGTATCGACGAGAACCAGCGCAAGCTGTTGGAGGAGGCTTCTTACAAGGTGCCAACCTTGACCCATGCCGCCACCAACCCTGCCAACAACATCGTGTCGCTCGATAATTTTGATGCCGACTACTTGATGCAGTACATCGAGAATGGTAGCAAGAAGAATTATCGCAACATGCTGGCTTATATCCGCAAGTTTATTGATGGCAAGAAGTTTCAGGCTCCAGAGCCAGAGCATGTGGATGAACATCCCGATTATCTCTTGACCCACTTCGACCCAAAAGATGAGAAGGGTGACGATTTGGGCTTCAACAGTGTGCTGGAATACAATGCTTTCTTGGCAAAGAATGGTCTTTATAAGAAGGGCGCGCCTGTTATCATGCTTACTGGTTTTATGGGTGCTGCAGGCGATATGGAGAAGGCTTTCGAGCAGAAGGGCTTTATGGTTTATCGCATCAACAAGCTCCAGAGTTTCATCGCTGGTCACCATGCCGATAGCATTCAGGTGAATGCCGTTGTCAACATGGCGCATGGTAGAATGGGCGATTATTTCGTGGAGTTCCTCAAGCAGAAGAACGTGCCTCTCTTCTCACCTCTTAACATCAATCGTCTCACGGAAGACTGGGAGAATGACAAGCAGGGCATGAACGGTGGATTTATGTCGCAGAGCATCGTGACTCCAGAGATTGATGGTGCCATCCGCCCATACGCTGTGTTCGGTCATCGCATCAACAAGGATGGCTTGCAGGAGGTGTATGGCATCCCAGACCGTATGAACGATTTCGTGGCAAGTGTCCAGGGGTATGTAAACCTCAAGAACAAGAAGAATCATGACAAGCGCATCGCCATCTTCTATTTCAAGGGCCCTGGCCAAAATTCGCTTACAGCCTCAGGCATGGAGGTGGTTCCTTCGCTCTACAACCTGTTGGTTCGCTTAAAGGGAGAGGGATATAATGTAGGGACGCTTCCTGCCAATGCTCAGGAACTGGGCAAGATGATACAGGCTCAAGGTGCTGTGTTCGGTACATACGCCGAGGGCGCTTACACCAAGTTTATGCAGACAGGGCATCCTGCCATGATTACCGCCCAACAGTTTGCCGGTTGGAGCGAGAAGGCTCTTTCTAAGAAGCAAATCAAGGAGATGAACCAGCTCTATGGTTCTTTCCCTGGCAAATATATGGCAACAGAGGATGGTAAGCTCGCAGTCGCCAGATTGCAGTTTGGCAATGTTGCCTTGATACCTCAAGTGATGGCAGGCGAGGGTGGAGACTCCTTCAAGATTATCCATGGTACCGACCAGGCACCTCCTTATACCTACGTAGCCTCTTACCTTTGGGCTCGCTATGGTTTCAGTGCCGATGCGCTCATCCATTTCGGTACCCACGGTTCGTTGGAATACACCCCTCGCAAGCAGGTAGCACTCGACAGCAACGACTGGAGCGACCGCTTGATAGGCGTAGTGCCACACCTTTATATATATACCATCAGCAATGTGGGCGAGGCGATGATTGCCAAGCGCCGTACATACGCTCAGACACAGAGCTACCTCACCGCTCCGTTCAAGGAGAGTGAACTTCGCAATACTTATAAGCAACTGAGCGATGCCATTGCTGCTTACGACAAGAAACCTTCCAATGAGTTATCGCTGAAGGTGAAGGCTATCACCGTGAAGTTGGGTATCGCTCGTGAGCTCGGTCTCGACACCAAGCAGATGAACAAGCCATACTCCGCCAATGACATCGCTCGCATCGAGAGCTACTCAGAGGAGTTGGTGAACGAGAAGATTACAGGAAAACTCTATACGATGGGTGTGCCATACGATGCTGAGGACATCAAGACCAGCATCTATGCGATGGCTACAGACCCAATCGCCTACGGCATGTTGGCGGTGGATAAGTTGAAAGGTCGTGCTCCTGCTGGTGTAGAGAAGCACAAACAGCAATTTGACCGCACCTATCTCTCCAAGGCTCGCAATACTGTGACCCATCTCTTGAGTGGTAGCCCAGTGACTGATGCTTACATCTGTCAGTATGTGGGCATTACCCCAGCCGAACTGGAGATGGCTCGCAAGGTGGAGGCGATGCAAGCAGCCCCAGACCCTATCCAGATGATGATGCAGATGGCTGACCAGATGGGGGGCATGAAGCAGAAGTCTAAGCAAGTAGATCATCGTACGGTGAGCGAGCTTCGTGCAGCCAAGGTTTCTCACAAGAAGAAGATTCCACAGATGAGTCGTGAAGCTTTCGAGAAGATGGAACAGACGGGGCGCTTCCCTGAGAAGATGATGGATGCAATCAAGAAGGGGCAGAAATGGTATCAAGACGATTTGAAGAAGTCAAAGGCTGCTAAGGCTGGAAAGGCTTCCAAGGGAGGCAAAGCAAAGATTGCAGACAAGGGCAATAAGGGTGACGTAGGCAAGATGATGTCAAAGTCGCCTAAATATACTCGTCAGCAGATACATCTGGCTCAGGCTATCACTACCGTAGAGCACGCTTTGCAGAATGTGGGTAAATATACCGATGCCCTCCGCCAGAGTCCTGCTATCGAGATGTCATCGCTGATGAATGCCCTGAATGGCGGTTATACCGCTCCATCTCCAGGTGGCGACTTGATTGTGAATCCAAACACCTTGCCTACGGGGCGCAACCTCTTCTCCATCAATGTGGAGAACACCCCATCAGAGGATGCTTGGGAGAAGGCACAGGAACTCTGTGATAATACGATAAAAATGTATCGTGAACGCCATAACGGCGAATATCCTCGCAAGGTGAGCTACACGCTATGGAGTAGCGAGTTTATTGAGACAGAGGGTGCTACCGTGGCTCAGATATTATATATGCTCGGTGTAGAACCGGTAAGAGATGCCTTCGGTCGTGTCACCGACTTGCGTCTCATCCCATCCAAGCTGTTGGGACGTCCACGTATTGACGTGGTGGTACAGACTTCTGGTCAGTTGCGCGACTTGGCAGCCTCTCGTCTCTTCTTGATAAACAAGGCTATCGAGATGGCGGCGAATGCCAAGGACGACAAGTATGACAACCTTGTGAAGGCTGGTGTTACCGAGTCGGAACGATTGCTCGTAGAGAAAGGTATGTCGCCTAAGGAGGCTCGTGAGGTGAGTATGTATCGTGTGTTTGGTGGCGTGAATGGCAACTATGGCACAGGTATCACCTCGATGGTGACAGCGGGAGACCGTTGGGACAAGGAAAGCCAAATCGCCGAGGTATATATGAACAACATGGGTGCCTACTATGGCGATGAGAAAAATTGGGAGAGTGTGCGCACTGCCGCTTTCGAGGCTGCCTTAACTCGCACCGATGTAGTGGTACAGCCACGCCAGAGTAATACTTGGGGTGCCTTGAGTCTCGACCATGTATATGAGTTTATGGGAGGTATGAACCTTGCCGTGCGCAACGTGACTGGCAAGGACCCTGATGCTTATCTCGCCGACTATCGCAACCATAACAACATGCGTATGCAGGAGGTGAAGGAGGCTATCGGCGTAGAGAGTCGCACCACCATCTTCAACCCAGCCTATATCAAGGAGAAGATGAAGGGCGGTGCAAGCAGTGCCGACGGATTTGCCGAAATTGTGACCAACACCTACGGTTGGAACGTGATGAAGCCTAAGGCTATCGACAAGGAGATGTGGGACGAGATATATAATGTATATGTCAAGGACAAGTACAATCTCGGCACCAAGGAATTCTTCGACAAGCAGAATCCTGCCGCCCTCATGGAGATGACTGCCGTGATGATGGAGAGTGCTCGCAAGGGCATGTGGAAGGCTACTCCTCAGCAACTTGCTGAGATTGCCAAGCTCCATACAGAGACGGTCAACAAGTACAAGCCTTCATGCTCAGGTTTCGTCTGCAACAACTCCAAACTTCGCGACTACATCGCTTCCAAGACCGATGCTGCGTCTGCCAAGGAGTATCAGCAGAATGTAGAGCAGATACGTGATGCCCAGGCTGCCCAGAATAGCAACGACAAGGGCATGGTGATGAAGAAGGAAACCTTGAATGATGAGGCTCAGAAAACCACCACCGTGGTAAGCGGCATCGTGGTAGGTGTCATTGTCATCGTAGCTTTCGTCATGCTTGCAGTCTTGATTCGTCGCCGAAGAAAGAATATGAGCGAGGAATAATTTAACACTTAACATTCAACACTTAACATTGAAAAAGAGTGGAGACATTAGTTTTAGTAATGATGATATTGGTTTGCTTCAGTTTCGTGCTGAAGCAGACCTTCCACGGAGTGAAGGAGATTATGATTATCTCGGTGCTCGTCGCCTTCTTCGTGGGAATGGCTTGGCCCTTTGCCATCGAGCAGTCGAAGACGCAGATTGCGGCTTGGATAGCCGACCAGAAGCTGATGCTCGACATGGCTGTGCTGCTGAGCATCGACGTGGCACTCACCATGCTGTTTTGTGTCAACCATGTCGATTTGAAGACTTCCGAACATGTGAGTCGTCGCAAATGGTGCTTCTATATCGCGCTGAAGTATTTCCCAGGCTTGCTGGTCTTCCCCGTGCTGTTCAGCCTCTTGGTAATGACCATCTTCATGCTTCCGGGCATGTCGTTCCAGGTGGTGGCTTGGGTGCTTGCCGTCGTGTTGCTGGTGTTGACGCCAGTCTTGACCTATGCTTTACGCTGGCTCTTGCCGGAGCGACCTATCCGATTGGAACTGCTTTTCCTCGTAGAGGTATTGCTCGGTTTGATGGGCATCATAGGTACTGTGAATGGGCGCACAGCCGTGGCTGGCATCAATAGTTTCGATGCCCTGTCGCTCCTCGGAGTCATCGGCATCGTTATCGTGGGTATGGCGATAGGATGGGGCATCTATCGCATCAGAATGAATAAAATAACATCAAAAATAAAATAAAGAAAAATGAATTACATATCAGACGTATTGTTTTGGATTTCCACAGGTATGTTGGTGCCAGTGGTAGTATTGTTGATTTTCTTCTTCTTGCGTGCCTTGCTGCTGTTGGGAGGTTTCTTCGGACAGTATCTCGTGAAGCGTAAGACGGGGGCTGAGATTCGTGAGCAGATGAATAGCTTATCGCTCGACAACATCGATTCTCTCGGTGAACGATTGCCAAAGAATAAACAGGCAGTCATCGTTTCTTATATGAAGAAACTCGTGGAGAATCGCCAGAGCAAGGCGCGGGTAAATCGTGTGCTCTACCAGTATGCTCAGTTTGTCGACAAAGACCTCTCCCTTCCTTCCACACTCTTGAAGATGGGACCAATGCTTGGTTTGATGGGTACATTGATTCCAATGGGACCAGCCTTGGTAGGACTTTCTACGGGTGACATCGCTTCCATGGCTTACAACATGCAGGTGGCTTTCGCCACTACCGTAGTGGGCTTGTTCTCTGCAGCTATCGGTTTCGTGACCAAGCAGACCAAAAATCGCTGGTATACCGAGGACATGAGCAATCTGGAGTTTATGGCAGACCTTTTGGAGGAAAGGTAAAAAGGTAAAAAAGTAAAAAGGTAAAAAATGAGACAAAGACGCAGAAGTCGGCTCTCGCATAATGGCGAGGACGATGACCCAATGAGCGTGGTAAGCAACCTTTTCGATGTGGCGATGGTCTTCGCTGTGGCATTGATGGTGGCGCTTGTGACACGCTATAGCATGACCGAGATGTTCAGCAAGGAAGACTTCACGATGGTGAAGAACCCTGGCAAGGAGAACATGGAGATCATCACCAAGGACGGACAGAAGATAAATCGCTACACCCCTTCCGAGGACCAAAGCAAGAAATCGGGTAATAAGGGCAAGAAGGTGGGCATCGCCTACCAGCTAGAGAATGGAGAGATTATCTATGTGCCAGAGGATAAATAAAGGTAAAAAAGTAAAAAGGTAAAAAAGTAAAAAGGTAAAAGAGTGAAGAAGATTTTTACTTGGAAGAAATATCATCGCTGGGTGGGACTGGTGTTGTCGGTCTTTATGCTGGTGTTTTGCGTTTCGGGCATCATCCTCAACCATCGCTCGCTTTTTAGAGGGTGCGAGGTGAGCAGAAGCCTGTTGCCTGCAAGCTACCACATCAAGAACTTCAACAACGGTATCATCAAGGGTACGCTCTCCATCGGAGGCGACTCGGTGTTGGCATACGGTGCAGGAGGCGTTTGGCTCACCGACCATCAGGCGAAGCTGTGGCAAGATTGGAACGCAGGACTGCCAGAAGGTGCCGATAATCGCAACATCCGCAATATGGTGAAAGCCAAGGATGGAAGCATCTGGATGGCTACCCAGTATGATGTATATAGATGGAAAGGTAAAGGATGGAAGCAGATTGTACTACCAGACAATGACACCCGAATCGCAGATATTGCCTTGGATAAGGACAGCGCGAGGGTGGTGATTTTGTCTCGCGACGCAATATTTACTATGTCCGCACGCGGCAATTCCTACATCGGGATGCGGGAAAAGCTGCGTCGGGACATAAAAATAACCCTGTCGGCACCTAAGGATTACAAACCTACCACAACACTCTTCCGCACTGTTTGGCGACTGCATAGTGGCGAGTATTTCGGCTTGACGGGTCAGTTGGTGGTGGATGCCATCGCTGTGGTGCTCATCATTCTTTCCCTCACGGGCATCATCCTCTTCATCCTGCCTTATGGCATTCGCCGACAGAAACGCAAGGGTGCCAAGGAGATGATGAAGAAGATGGGCAAGCAGATGGTTTGGAACCAGAAGTGGCACAACCGCTTTGGCTATTTCACCATTGTTTTCACACTTTGGCTAGCCGTCTCAGGCATGTGCCTCCGTCCGCCATTCATGATTCCGCTCGTGATGGTGAAGACCGAACAGAAGGTAGATGCGGAGAATGTTTGGAAGGACAAGTTGAGAGCTATCCGATGGGATGCGGCAGAGCAATGTTGGCTCATCTCTACCTCTGAGGGCTTCCTCAAGGTGGACGAGAATTTCAAGCACGCTCCTGTGTTCTTCGACAAGGACAAGGCTCCGGGCATCAGTCCGATGGGTATCACCGTCTTCGAGAAGATTACCCCAAAGGATAGTCTTCATCAATCAGGAGATGAATGGTTGGTAGGCTCTTTCAGCGGTATGTATCGCTGGAATCCGCAGACAGGCAAGGTGGTGGATTATTTCACGGGTAAGCCTGAGGTGCAGAAGTCTATGCGCCCACTGTCCAATTCGCTTGTGAGTGGATATTCCAAGGATTTCTTGGGCGGCAAACCTGTCATCTTCGATTATGCCAAGGGAGTGCAGATGCAGAAGGATAACAATCAAGTAATTGAAACTGTCCCCATTGAGATGCCTGAGATGCTTTCCGATGCGAAGATGTCGTTCTGGAATGTGGCACTCGAACTGCATGTGGGTCGTTGCTATACGCCGTTCCTCGGTCCAATCTCCGACCTCTTCGTGTTCCTTTCGGGATTGCTCATCTCGCTCATCCTCCTCTCGGGATATATCATCCTGAGAAGACAGAAGAACAGAAAGAAGAAGTCTAGAATTCCTTCGCAACCAATAGAGAATAATAGATAGAATATAATCAATAATGTAACTAAAAGATTAAAAGAAAATGAAAAAGTTTAAGACAATGTTGGCCATGATGTTGGCTTTGGTATCTATGTGTGTAGCTTTCACTTCTTGTGGTGATGATGACGACGATGTTCAAACTCCTGCAGCTAAGGAAGTTGCTGGCACATACGTAAGTAACCTGGATATGACCGTAATGGGTGAGGCTTCCACATACGAGAATGCAACCGTAAAAATTGAGGTGGTTGACGAGACTACAGTCAAGATTACTTTGCCAGCTTGTGGCGAGGGTATGATGGCATTGCCAGCTTTGGAAGTTCCTGCCGTTAAGGTGACAGGCTCTAATGGTGCGTATGCGTTGGCTCAAGACTATACGGGCACGGTAACCGTTAATGGCGCAGACAAGAATTATACCGTTAAGTTGGCTGGTACATTCAAGGACAATAAACTTACCTTGAACTATAGCTTGCAGTATGGCAATATGCCAGCTGCCATGATAGGTACGTTTGAGGCAACTAAGTAAGGATAGCCAATGAAAGGAAAGATTTTCGCATTATTCCTAATCCTTTTCGGATTGTGCCTGAATCTGAAAGCTGAGACCCAGGGCGATGTCGTGGGGCGAGTGCTCGATGATTCGGGCGCACCTTTAGTAGGTGCTACTGTTCAGTTGGTGAAAGGAAATGGAGGTGTAACTACCGACGAGGATGGATATTTCCGCATTCCTTATAGCAAGGATGGGGCGGTGAGAGTGAAGGTGAGCTATATAGGCTTCCAGACTCAGACTTTCGTCTTGAAGACGGATGAGAAAAAAGGTGAGCAACATGTGCTTCGCCTCCAGCCTGATGCTACGGCACTCGACCAAGTGGTTGTAACAGCTACCCGTACGCCGAAGGCTCTGAAGGATGCCCCAGTGGTAACTCGCTTGATTACTGCCAACGACATCAAGATAGCCGATGCTACCAATATCCAGGACCTCTTGACCGAGCAGATGCCTGGCTTGGAGTTTGGCTATGCCATGAACCAAGAGACTTCGCTCAATATGAATGGTTTTGGTGGCAACGCTGTGCTCTTCCTCGTGGATGGCGAGCGATTGGCTGGCGAGACCATGGACAATGTTGACTATAGCCGTCTGAACCTTGATAACGTGGGGCGTATCGAGATTGTGAAAGGGGCAGCCTCTGCCCTCTATGGTGCCAATGCCGTGGCAGGTGTGGTTAATGTTATCTCTCGTGAGAACAGCGAGCCTTGGACGGCCAATATCAACTCTCGTTACAATGATTTCAACAAGGAGTGGCGACATGGTGGTTCCTTCAGCTTCAATGCTGGCAAGTGGAATTCGCAGACTTCTCTTCAGCGCACGACATCGGATGAAGTGCAGCTCACCAGTCCGTTTGACACTGAGTCGAACATCCTTCATATCTATGGTGGCGAGACCTTCAATGTGAAGGAACGCCTTACCTATAAACTCTCAGACAAGGTGAAGTTGATAGGTCGTGGTGGTTACTTCGCTCGTATCAGTGATCGTAACAACTACGATGACCATTACAAGGATTACAATGCTGGTCTGAAGGCTGTGATGAATCTCACCCAGAATGACAATTTAGAGGTTTCTTATGGTTATGACCAGTATGACAAGGCTCGCTATGTGAATGACGAACGCACTCACGACCATGATTACAGTAATCGTCAGAACACGGTGCGTGCCCTCTATTCTCATATCTTCGGCAAGAATACGTTGACCGCTGGTGCTGATTTCTTGAACGATTATCTCACCACTTATCAGTTTACCGATAATACATCGCACACCCAGAACTCATACGATGTCTTCGCTCAGTTCGACTATAATCCTTTGGATTGGTTGAACGTTGTGGCAAGTCTTCGTCATGATTACTTCTCTGCATCTAGCCAGAATGCTACTACGGCTCGTTTGGCATTGATGACCAAGTGGAAGGGCTTTTCTATCCGTGCCAACTATGCGGGCGGATTCCGTGCCCCAACCTTAAAGGAAATGTATATGAGCTTTGATATGGCAGGTATGCAGATGATTTATGGTAACCCAGACTTGGAGCCAGAGAAAAGCAATAACTTCAACTTGGCTTTGGAGCACAGTGGCAGAATCAAGAACGCCGGTTTCTTCACAGGTCAGTATAGCCTCACCTTGATGGGCTACTACAATAAGTATGACAAGCGCATCACCACAGAGGATTACAACGACTATGTGCCTGGTGAAGGTCAGCCAGATGTAGCCTCTCGCTATTGCAATGAGGATGGCGTGAAAGTGAGTGGTATCGACTTCAGTGCACAGTATCGCTCGGATATGGGCTTGGGTGCCAAGGTGGATTATAGCTATCTGCATGTAGGTGGCAGAAGCGTAGATTCACAGTTCTCTCAGCCTCGTCCACATTCTGCTACTTGGCGCTTGGACTATGACCGCCAGCTCTGCTCATTCTATCGCATCAATGCGGCACTCTCTGGCAGATACCTCTCTGCCCCAGATACCAACATCGAGAAGCACGATAAGAGTTATCAACTCTGGAAGTTCACCTTGCAGCAGCGTTTCCTTGATGCAGTGAACCTGAACTTCAACATCGACAATCTCTTCGACTATACACCGAAGGCTTATTATTGGAGCTCGGCGATGACCACAGGTCGCACCATTTCAGTCGGCTTGTCCATCGACATCGACCGTCTAGTGAAGGTCTTTTGATTCAATTTAGTCCCTATAGCGATGAGGCTTGATCGCTAGTAGGACCAACGGGTGGTCGCTATAGCGATGAGGCTTGATTGCTATAGGGGCAAAAAATAAGGGAGCATGTCTATCACAGGCACGCTCCCTTTTCGCTTTTCTATAGTTTATACTTATTTGAGTTCCGCTTTCTTTTATGAGGAATCCTTAACCTATTAGACAATTACAGAGGATACTCCTCGAAAGCATAGAGTACAGTACTCAAGTAACGCTCACCTGTGTCTGGCAAGAGAGCGACAATCTTCTTACCCTTGTTTTCTGGGCGCTTGGCAATCTCGGTGGCTGCAAAGGCTGCTGCACCAGAAGAGATGCCTACGAGCAAGCCCTCAATCTGTGCCAACTCACGACCAGCCTTGATGGCATCGTCGTTCTGTACATCGAAGATTTCGTCTACGTATTCGCCTGAGTAGGTCTTAGGAATGAATCCCGCACCGATACCCTGAATTTTGTGAGGACCGCTCTGTCCACCGTTCAATACAGGTGATGTGGCAGGTTCTACGGCGATAATCTTCACGTTAGGGTTCTGCTCCTTCAGGTACTTGGCGATACCAGAGATGGTTCCACCTGTGCCCACGCCAGCCACGAAGATGTCCACCTTGCCATCAGTGTCTGCCCAAATCTCAGGGCCCGTTGTGGCATAGTGCTTGGCTGGGTTGGCTGGATTCTCAAACTGCTCCAGGATAACAGAGCCAGGGATGGAATCACGCAACTCCTCGGCTGCCTTGATAGCACCAGGCATTCCGTCCTTGCCGCTCGTCAACTTCACCTGTGCGCCGTAAGCCTTTACGAGGTTTCTGCGCTCGATACTCATCGTCTCAGGCATGGTGAGGATGAGGTGATAGCCCTTGACGGCTGACACGAGAGCCAAGCCGACACCTGTGTTACCACTGGTAGGTTCGATGATGGTGGCACCTGGTTTCAGGATACCCTTCTTCTCGGCATCCTCTATCATAGCGAATGCGATACGATCCTTTACGCTGCCGCCAGGGTTGAAGAACTCCACCTTGGCGATAACTGGGTTCTCTAGTCCTCGGTGAGCTGAGTATTTGCCCAGCTCCACCAAAGGGGTCTTACCGATGAGGTCGGTAATCTGCTTATATATCTTTGCCATAGCTTTTCTATTTTACGTAAGTGAATGCTTCGTCGAGTGCCTCCAACAAGTCGTCGATGTTCTCGATACCGATGCTCAATCGGATGGTAGAAGGATAGATGTGCTGCTCCTCCAACTCCTCTGGGCTCATCTGAGAGTGAGTGGTTGTAGCTGGGTGGATAACGAGTGACTTCACATCAGCCACGTTAGCCAACAGGGAGAAGATGCGCAAGTGGTCGATAAACTCCCAAGCCTCTTTCTCGCCACCCTTGATCTCGAAGGTGAAGATAGAGCCTGCACCGTTAGGGTAGAGCTTCTTGTAAAGCTCGTGGTCTGGATGGGTAGGTACGGCAGGGTGATTAACCTTAGCCACCTTAGGATTGTTCTCCAAGTACTCAACCACCTTCAAGGCGTTCTGTACGTGACGCTCCACACGGAGGCTCAAAGTCTCCAAGCCCTGGAGCAAAATCCAAGCGTTGAATGGAGAGATGGTAGCACCAGTATCACGAAGGATGACCGCACGGATACGAGTTACGAAGGCAGCTGCACCTGCCACGTCTGCGAAGACTGCACCATGATAAGATGGGTCTGGCTTAGCGAGGGTAGGGAACTTGTCGGCGTTAGCCTTCCAGTCGAACTTACCGCCATCTACGATGACACCACCGAGAGATGAACCGTGACCGCCGATGAACTTGGTGGCAGAGTGAACCACGATGTCAGCTCCGTGCTCGATAGGGCGGATGAGGTATGGAGTGCCAAATGTATTGTCGATAATCAATGGGATGTTGTGGCGATGAGCAATCTCAGCGAGCTTGTCGATGTCGGTAACGTCAGAGTTAGGGTTACCGAAAGTCTCGGCGTAGAGAGCCTTGGTGTTAGGCTTGATGGCTGCCTCAACCTCCTCGAAGTTGCGAGTATCTACGATAGAGTAGGTTACGCCCTGGGTGGTCAATGTATGTGCGATAAGATTATAAGAACCACCATAGAGGTTGTTGGCTGCTACGATGTGGTCGCCATTCTGAAGGATGTTCTGGAGAGCGTAAGTTACGGCAGCTGCACCTGATGCTACAGCCAAGCCAGCCACACCACCTTCGAGGGCTGCCACACGGTCTTCGAACACACCCTGTGTAGAGTTGGTCAAGCGACCGTAGATGTTACCAGCGTCGCGGAGACCGAAGCGGTCGGCAGCGTGCTGAGAGTTGCGGAACACATAACTAGTGGTCTGGTAGATAGGCACCGCACGAGCGTCGGTGGCTGGATCTGGATTTTCCTGACCTACATGCAACTGAAGTGTCTCAAAGCGAAGTTTCTTTTCTGTACTCATAATCTATGTCCTTTCTTTATTTAAATTGTTACTATTTCCGTTTATTCATTTATATAAATTTGTCGCCCAGTCATCCAGTCTGAAGAGTCATCACACCGTTTGTTCTGATTGACGCTGCAAAGGTACGGCTTTTTTCTGTAGTGGGAAATCGCACAGTAGTGGCATTCTGACTACCACGTTTATGGTATTCGGGTTATTTTGGGGTATTTTTAGCTGTTTACACCTTATTATATATAGAAACATTCTATTATATATAGTGATATTTTTTATATATAGTGCAGTATCCTATATTGGTATACTAAACTGTCGTATCCTATATTGGTATACTAAACTGTCCCCATCTGATATTGATTTTTCATTTGTTTGTTGAATTTGAGGTTGGCAAGTTGAATTTGCGTTTGTTAAAAAACAAGTTGAATCCTTAAAAAAACTAACTCATGGTTTTGTGCCTCTTAAGTCATGGTCTTTTGGGTCGTAACTCGTAGTTTTGCGTTTCAAGAAGCATAGGTTATAGGTTTCTACCATCCTCATGGGTGGAATCAATCTCAGATGGGGACAGTTTCTGCAAAGTAGAGATATGTAGTTTTTATGAATCGTTAAGGTTTGTGATGTATAATATAACATTACTTTCTGCTCTTCTTTTGTTATATACTTACAAATATTATATAAC
>CAVCRI010000041.1:0-19706 GCA_963604545.1 Lachnospiraceae bacterium
GTTAAGATTGCCATCGTTGTCTATGTTAACGCGAACCCACTCTTTCTTCAAGCCTGGGGCTGCAAGCTCCATCTCGTAAGCCTTGTCTGTCTCCCTTGTTGGTATGCAATACATCCATGTAGCGATATTTGTCAACCCTCACTTCTGTTGCCACCCGGCTCAGGTCATTGCGTATCAAGTCGACGATGGTGGCATGTTCGGCAGCCTCCTTCTTGTCTTGCATCAAAACTTGCTTGGCGTTAGGAATCGCAGCATCGAGAGTTCCTTTCATGGGATAGGAATAAATCCTTCCGCCCTTTATCTTGACGAAGGTCTCTGGCGAGAAACAGACGAAATCTCCGTGCAGGCTCTTCTTGTCACGAAGCAGCAACTTGTACTTTCCCTTGGCTTTCAGGAAAATATCCAGTAGCGATAAGTTGCATTCCACCTTAGCCTGGCAAGTGAGATTGGTCAGATAGCTGTTACCTGCCAATATGTTGGCCTTTACATGCTGGAAGCTCTTCTTATACTCACCGAAAGAAGGAGGGAACACCTGCCATTTGTCCAACTTCTCTTGTTGGCAACTCAGTGCTTGTTAAGTTCTTCAAACTTATAGCAGATAGCCGTATTTCTTTAATGCATCCACCACCTTGCTCTTGTTGGTCGTCTCCACCAAGAGAATGAATCCCTCTGCCTTCAGCGTATATTTGCGGATAGTAGGGTCGTTGAGGACGATGCGCTGCAAGTCCTTGTTGTCGCTTGGTATCTGGAGAAGGGAGTATTTCTTCTGCGGTGCTTTCAGTAGCTTGCAGCGGCCTTCCAAGTCCTTGAAGAACTGTTCCCAGTTGGCTGGTGGCTCCTTGCAGATATAGCTCTTGAAGAAGTCAATCTTGCTGGTGATGTCTTGGAGCTTTTCACAACCATTTAGGAAACTTTCGTAGCAAACCTTGTACATTTTCTTGGAGATGGGGGTAGCCATGTTACTTAAGAGTGACTCGTATGGATTGTTGTCCACCAAAGACTTGATGATTAGTCGTTCGGAGTCTAGCTCGAAGTACTTGATGTCAGCTTGCTGGGTGCGTACATATTTCCTCTTGATTCCCAAGGCGTATAAACCAAGGTTGGTGAGGCGTACATATTCCAGTCCGTCATAGTGTGATGTGGCTTCTTCTGTAGGCTTCTCTCGATAGGCTATCTCCACGAAACCAAACGCTGCCATCATAAATAGTGCTGCCTTGATGTATGGACGGGTAACCTCATGCAAGAGATTGCTGAGATAGATGTCCTTGTCGTCATAATCATTGTGGAGTGTGACTTTCTCCAGATCTCCATAATAAAACATCAGATAGTTGTTCTCTGAGTATTCGCCTTTAAGACGGCAATGCATGCTGAGTGTCTGCACAGGTATCCATCCATAGGTATGTAAATCTCTGAATACGGACTGTATGCTGTTGATTATATTTCCGCAACTGCTATATTCGCTGATGTTTTTTCTGAATCCTGTAAAATGAGGCATGAGGATAGGCAACAGGTACTCCTGGCATTCGTCCAACTTCTTGAACAAATCCTTCAGTAGGTCTTGCGTCTCCGTCAAGTCGTTGTCGTACAAATCATCGCAGTAGATGGTGTAGAGATTGAGCACGTATGAGGCACAGATGTTTGAAAAATACTTGTTTCCGTCATTGAAGAACTCTGGGAGGTTGAGGAGCTTTGCTGCTTTCTTCAGTTCGCTTGCTGGCAATTTACTCCTACCCAAGTTCAACTGTCCACTATCATACAGGGAAGACATAATGGGGAATGCTGTGAATATGTTGGCTTCGCCACAGTAGGTCTTATATGACTCGGCGTGAGGAAGCTCTTCTGTCTTCTCCACCTTCATGATTTCTGGGAAGAGTGCCGGTAGGAGAGTCGCATATTGGTCGGTATTATTTAGGAAAAGGTAATAGTCTCTTTGGTCGTAAGATTTCTTACGACTTACAGGTGCCTTGGCTCTTCCCGTAGTTACCCAATTGGACAATTTCTCGTTGACTACATGATTATCCCAATAGTAGCTTGATTTTTTCTTGATGCTTGGTTCTCCCAACATTTTGGTTGCTTCCTCGTTGAAGACATAGTGTTCGAGGAGAATTTTCTTGAAGAGCTTTTGTGTGCCCTCAGCCCATTCTTCATAGAACAGTATGAAGTTTTGGGGATTTTTGATGATGGCGATAAACTCGATGTAGTCCTTCTTCAGCTTCTTTTTGTTGGTGTACATGTGCTTGATAGGCTCAGGTTCGTATTTCCTGCCTTTTTCGTCGATAGCCACAAGCTTGTATTTCTTGAGGGAATCACGGAGCTTGTATGCTTCCTCTTGTAGTTGGCTGACATTGTAGCGACGGTCCAGCATAGTCTCGTCAAATATCTTTTCGCTACTTTTTGGAATATATATGATCTTCTCTGGTCGATTGTCGCTCATATCCCAGAGTGTTGTTTCTGTTGCCATATTCTTGTTTGTATCTTAGTTGGGGGAGAGAGGTGGCTCTCTCCCTTGTTATTTTTTATCTTCGATATTTCAAAACTAGGATGTCTTTATCCCAGTATGAAGTTGATGTCTTCCTCAGACAACTGCTTCGATGATGAGCTGTCAGCTCCTATCAAGCCCTCAAACAGCTCTGCCTTCTGCTGTTGCAGAAGTTGGATTTTCTCCTCGATGGTTTGCTGGGTGATAAGCGAGTAGCTGAGTACCTTTGCCTTCTGTCCGAAACGATGCAAGCGGTTGATGGCTTGTTCCTCTGCCGCCTTGTTCCACCATGGCTCGAAGATGAAGACGGTATCGGCGGCGGTGAGGTTGAGACCTACGCCTCCAGTCTTCAGTGTCATCAGCATCACACGGCATTTAGGGTCGTTCTGGAACCGCTCCACGATGCTGCGGCGGTCGCGGGTGGAACCTGTCATGCAAGCATAGTCGATGCCATTGTTGTCGAGACGCTCGCTGAGCTGTTCTATGCCTGCGATGAAGTTGAAGAACACCACCACCTTATGGCCGTTGGCTACGGCTTCCAATAAGGTGTCGGTCAGCAGGTCGAGCTTAGGCGACTTGATATGACTATCACTTAGGCTCTCTGGGATGGAGGCGATGCGGCGAAGTTCGTTCAAAGCCTGGAACATGATGAACTGCGACTTCTGGATACCCTCGGTAGCTATCGTTTGGCGTACCTGGTTGAAGTAGTACTGTCTTCTTCGCTCGTAGAAATCATGCTGCTCTTGGTTCATCTCCACGAAGAGGGTCTGCTCGATGCGGTCTGGCAAGTCCTTCAATACATCCTTCTTCAAGCGACGGAGCATGAAAGGGAAAATCTTTTTGCGAAGACTCAGCAGGGTGTCCTTATCATTGTCTCGCTGGATAGGGGCTGCGTATCGACTGTTGAAGTCATCGAGGGTACCAAACATCGTAGGGTTGAGAAAACGGAAGAGGGAGTAAAGCTCCGTCAGGTTGTTCTCCACAGGTGTACCGCTCAGTGCCAGTCGGTGCTCGGCGTGGAGCAACAGGGCAGCTTGGGTGGTCTGCGTGGTCATGTTCTTGATATTTTGGCTCTCGTCGAGAATCACATAGTGGAAATCTTTCTTGCTAAACTCCTTGATGTCGTTGCGCACGATGGCGTAGGTGGTGAGGATGACCTGATGCTTCATCGCCTCCTTGATGTCACGGTCGCCCGCATAGTAGGTGTATGTGGATAGTTGAGGGGCGAACTTCTGCAACTCGTTCTGCCAGTTGAAGAGCAGACTGCGAGGCATCACGATGAGGGTAGGCTTCTTTACCTTAGGATAGATGAGGGTGAGCACGCCAATGGTCTGCACGGTCTTTCCGAGACCCATGTCATCGGCGAGACAACCACCCAGATTGTTGTCGTAAAGGTACTTGATCCACTTGATGCCTTCCGACTGGTAAGGGCGCAACTTGGCTTGCAACTTTGGTGTCTTCAACTTCTCTTCTGCCAGGTGGTTGAATCCCTCATATACCTCACGGTGGTGCTTGAACGCCTCGCCTTCCAATGGTCCGTTGATGAGGTCTTCTATCTCAGGCAGGTCGAAGAACGACACTTTTACTTTGCCGTCCTTGCCCTTCTTCTGTTTGAAGATGCGCTCCAACTTGCGCATGTAGCCATCCTCGATGATGGCACGGTTTCCATCACTGAGCTGGATGTATTTCTTGGAATTGTATTGCTGGAGAATCTGCTGGAGTGTGAACTGCTCGTTGTCGACTTCGAGTGTAGCATCACCCTCCAAAAAGTCGATGCCCGAAGAGAGATTGATGTTCAGCTTCGGCATCACTGGCTTCACCTTGTATTGGCGCAACTTCTCGGCACCCACCAACTGGTAAGTGCGGATAAGCTGAGGCAGGGCATGTAGTAGGAATGGACCTGCCGTTTCCTCTGGGATAATGAAGAGGTTGTCCTCCACATAAACATCCTTCTGGGCAGCTTTGCTAGGGGCATATTGGATGATTTCCTTTCTGAGGGCGGCGATGGTTTCGTCGATAGGAAGGTGGGAGAGACGCTTTACCTTGATTTTCTTGTCGAGCGACAAGGATGCCACCATGCTGAGGTCGAACTGCTGAACGAAGTCGAGTGGCAAGCCTTTTACTGATTCCATCAGGCGAAGGAAAAGGGTTTTGTCGGCATCTATCTTCTCGAAAGAGAGTGAAGGGGTAGGGATGGCATCGTTCTCGGAGAACTCCACCTCGTAGTCTTCATACACCACCTGTACGTTTTCGATGAAAGAGAAGAATACGGAGAGGTATTGCTCTAACATGTTTTCGGAGAAAGGAGACAGGAAATAGTTGAGTTGCTTGAAGTTGTCGCCTACAGAGGCGATAGGATAAATCGTGGCGGTAGGGGCTGATGACTTTGTATCTTGTGGGGTGGTTGATAAAACGAAACTATCCGACAAAAAACAGAGATTGCTGGTTGCTGCTTGTTTCTTGTCTTCGATTTCTTTTTTATCTTCTGTAGAATCCCCCTCTGCCGCAACCAAGAGTTTTGGCTGGATGGTAGTGCCTTCTTTCTTCAGATTAAGCTGCAACACGGTGGTGTCAGGACAAACCGTGATGGGATTACCCTTCTCGTCCACGATATTTTTGCATCGGATGAGCT
Source organism: Lachnospiraceae bacterium (assembly GCA_963604545.1). Classification (GTDB taxonomy): domain Bacteria; phylum Bacteroidota; class Bacteroidia; order Bacteroidales; family Bacteroidaceae; genus Prevotella. The sequence goes on from CAVCRI010000041.1 coordinate 5,112, forward strand.
GGTAGAGCAAGTGAGGGTTTTGGTTGAGACTCACCTCGTTGTCATCGCTTTCGTCCCATGATATTTGGAAAGCCATGTCGTCCTTGATGGAGGCAAGACTGCGTAAGAGTTGGGCTGTGTCGCCCGTATAGTAATGGAAATCAGCCTCCACAGGCTTCAGCTTCTTATCCACAGGAATGATATAGGCATCATTCTCTCCTCGCTTTATCATAAAGAGGATCTCCTTTCCCGTCATCGTCTTGCTGCCCCTGCTGGCAGAGATAGGTTGGAGTTTCTTGAGTTGTGGCAGGAATTCGTTCATATCTTGTAATTTTTTGATTTTCTTGTTTTCTTAATTTTCTGCAAAAATACGATAATTATTTGGGATATGCAAAGGTTTATGGGTATAATTTCTCCAATTGTTTAAATTTGGTAAAAAGTCTCACGGCTTCTTGGGGGATGAAAGTACCCTATAAATGGTGAAAGAACCCTATAAAAGTACCCTATAAATGGTGAAAGTGCCCTATGCTCCTTTACCACTTCCACTTTACCTGCACCTCCACCTCGCTCTGCGAAGAACGAGAGATTTCTTGCAGACCACTGGAGATGTGGGAGCGGTCGAAATAGTCTGTGGTTCCTAGTTTGGCGATGATGAGCAGATGCTTGCCAATGTCGGAACGAGCTACTATCGCATAACGGATGCCCTCTCCATAATAACTGCCAAAGTTCATCTGATAAAGCAAGCCTGGCTCGTAAACATAGATGCGAGAGGCGTAGTCTGATGTATGGAAATAGCCCAGAACTCCAGACAAACGAAGCCTGTGCATTTGGTAATTCATATTCTCTGAGAACATGTACCCATGGCTGATAGCTGCATTTGGGCTGGCTTTGGTATCTTTGCTCATCACATAATCAAAACTGGTGCGGGCATTCCAATGCTCCTTGACAATGCTGGTGAAGAGACGGTATCGCTCGGTGGTTGTGCCAGCCTTGTCCTTGTATCTCAGTCGGGTACCTATCGTCCAAGTCTTGGAGGGTTGCCATAGGATATTGACGAGATTGTCCCAACACTGTGTGCTCTCCTTGGTCTGATACTTCGGCCAGGCAAAATAGGCAAAGTCGCTATAGGCGGTGATACTCCAACGAGAGGCTGGTGTCCAGGTGAATCCTAGGTAGCAGCCATTCTCGTCTTGCACATCACTTCCTTCGGAGAAAGTATTGCTGAAGAGAGAATAATAGCGGGCGGAGAAAAAACGTTGCAGGGCGAGGAGTGAGAAGTTGGATAATACTTGGCAAGAAATGGTGTTGATGGTAGCCCATGAACCACAATCGCCTGTTGCCGTCTCGCCAGCAATATTCCAGCGATGAGACAAATATCCATAGTCGATGCTTGCGTTCCAAAACCGGTCGCCTTGTGGGGCAAAACGTTTGTAGAGTTGCGTGTTGTTTGGGGTGAGGGGCAGGGAGAAGGAGGTGTAGAAAGCTGTGGCACCCAGATGCCATCCTTGCCAATGATAGTTGATGTTTCCTCCCATCAAGGTGTTGGAGGCAACATCCTGCTTGGCAATTTCCCTGGTGGTGCGGTGTAATCCTGTCTTCAAAATGGTCTGGATGCCGCCCTCTTCCGTCAAGGTGGCATCTATCTTGCGATAGGAGAAGAAAGCGGTGAGGTCTAGTCCCTTTGCTAAGGTATAGGTGGCGGCTAGTCCTTGTAGATAATTGGTGGAAGAGCGAGAGGAATGCACTCGGATGCTGCTGGGGGTGGCACGGCCGATGGCGGTGAGAGCCGATAGTTTGCCAAAACTGAAGTCGTTGTTCAGTATCAAGCCTAAGCCCTCATGCAAGCGGTATCGCCCTAAGGTGATGTTCTTCCAACGTCCCAGTTTGCGCACTTGGAGGTAGAAGGAGTAGAAATCATAGCCCATATTGTTCTTGCCAGCTCCAAATGGCTCACCAGCATCTTGCGCTCCGAGAAATCCCAACTTCACGTATTCGCCATAGTGCATCTGATAGCGTATGCCATGCTTGTACTTGTATCCCATGTAGCCATCCACATCGCCACGTCTCTCATAGAGAGGCACTTTTACCATGCCCATTACCTCGTGCTTGGCATATCGGGCGATATTTGCCAAAGAAGGAAATCCCTTTTTCTCTGTTTCGCCAACATATACAAAATAGCCCAACAGTTGACGCTGATACCAACTGATGCTCTGTATCATAGCCACTTCGCCTAGGCTCTTCATTCCATGATAGCGATAGATGTAAGCTTGGATGTCCTCCACTTGTTGGGCTGTGAGGAATGGCAGTCGCTCCATGTCCTCACGAGTGGCAGTATTCAGGTTTATCGGATTGCGTGCCAACTCCTCCAAGTCTTCTTCGTAATCTTCCCAATGAGTGTTCTCGAAGTCTTCCATCTCGGAAATGTCTTGCAGGAGTGATTGCCAAGAAGTGGACGGGGTAGGTGAGGTGGTGATCGTGTCTTGGGGCGTGTCTTGGGCATGGAGCGATAGGGAACTGCCTAGGAAAAGTAGTTTCAGAATGAGTCCCCATAGAATGAGGTGGCAGTGTGTGGCGGTCTCTTTTTTATGGGTGATTGTTAGCTTCATATATTCTTGTTGTCATATTGTTCTTTTATGTGGGCAAAGATACTTATTTTGTTTTGTAAAAAAGAATCTTTGTCAAGGAAAAGCTATCTGATGCTATGTTTTTAACAATTAGATGGCGGATTTCCTATTATATGGCTCAAAAATGAAGGGCAAAAGCTATTCTGCCAAGCTTTTGCCCTTTGTATAAGATGTGTAATCCTGAAAACGTGTTACTTCTTCAGATACTTCTTACCATTGACGATGTAGATGCCGTTCGTCAGACTAGAGAGGTTGTCGCTGGATGCTGCAACCTTCTGACCTAGCAGGTTGTAAACGGCTCCACCTGTGATGGTAGAGGATGAGGCGGTGATGTTGGAGATGCCTGTTACGCCAGTGGATGTCGTGTCGAGCGTGCCATTGTTGGTGAGGCTGCTATAAGACAATGTATAGCCATTGGTATAGACCTTTGCCCCCTCGTTGATAACCAAGTTATCTACATTGGAGTCGGCATTCAGAATCCATGTGCCACTGATGGTGGCAGTGGTTGACTTTGCTACGTTGCTATTGTCCATCGCTCCTGTCCAGGTGGCTGTGCTAGCCACATCCACGGTGGCAGTGCCATATTGGTCGGCATTCACGGCACCCGTGTAAGTTCCGTTCTTCAAGACCAAGTTGCCAGTTCCACCGTAGGTGCTCCAACGGGTATTGTAATCCACATACATCAATACACCGCTAGGCACGGTAACCGTAGTGTTGTCGAGCGTCAAAGTGCCAGTGATGCTGGTAGGTATCTCGCAGAGAGGCGCACTGCTGTTGGTCAGCGTGATGGTGCTGCCTGTGATGCTGATGGCACCATTGTAACCCTCGGAATCTCCCGAACCGCTCTGCAAAATCATCAATCCACGAGAAGAAGAGCCAGAAGAGAAGGTACAGTAGTTGATATTGATGCTGTTGTCACCCTCGATAACTCCCACTTCGCCTTCAGCCGAGCTACCTGTGGCATCATTGGCGGTGATAGTACCCGTAGAGTAGAGGATGGCGCAATCCGTACCAGTCGTAACATACGAACCTCCATTCACTGTAACCGTACCACCTCCACGGTCGGTAGCAACGACAGAACTGTTACTACCCTCGGTAACGATGTCGAGATTGGAAGCCACGATGGTGCCACCACCTGTGGCATGGATGCCACGAGAAAGATTGGAAGTGTTGCGAATGGTCACGTCGCTGATGTTGAGCACACCCTTTCCGTAGGCAAAGGCAGCGTTGGCTCCCTTGGCGTTGGTGGTAATGGTGCCGCCAGACATGGTAAGAGTGGTAGTGGCACTGGTGCTTCCCACATAAACGGCGGAGTTGACACCATAAAAACTGGTGTTGTCGCTGCTGGCACTATAGTCGCCAGTCTTGGTGATGGTGCAGTCGGTCATGGTGAAAGTGCCACCTGTTACCTGCACCGCATTCTCGTCAGAGCCAGTGGATGTATAGGTCTGGCTGGAAACCGAATTGGTGCCGGAAGACTGCGAATAGCCAGTGCTGCTTGTGCTTCCGATGGCATAGCTCGAACTACTGCTGCCAGTGCCAGAGGAACTTCCACTGCTAGAATTACCGCCACCATTGTTGCCGCCAGGTCCACTCTGTGCGAAGCAAGCGATAGATAAACTAACTAACAAAGCCGAAGTAAAAATCTTTCTCATAATTCTGTCCTTTCTTTATCGTTTGTATCTGTTCTTGTTATCGACTGCAAAGGTACAGATAAGTATCGTTATCCGCAAAAATATTCAACCAACAGGCTGATTCTCTCAACGAAACGGAGTCTGATGGAATGAGAGACAGAAAAAGTAAGCAAATAATTTGCCTATATGGATTATTTTTGTAATTTTGCACTTGGAATATAAAAATGCAGCAATATGAAATATCCTATAGGCATACAGAGCTTCGATAAAATTATCAATGAGGGCTATCTCTACATTGACAAAACCAAGTTGATTTATGATTTGGTGAAGAATGGCAATATTTACTTTCTGAGTCGTCCGAGACGATTTGGAAAGTCTTTGTTGGTTTCTACCTTGGAATGTTATTTCCAAGGCAGAAAAGAGTTGTTCAAGGGCCTAGCCATTGATAGCTTGGAAACGGAGTGGAAGAAATATCCTGTATTTCATATTGACTTCAACGGAAAAGACTTTACTAAAGAAGGTGAATTGGAAAGTGTCTTGACAGAATTTGTTGAGACACAAGAAGCAATATATGGGAAATCACCTTTTGCAACGACCTTGGGAAGTCGTTTTAGTGGAATCTTGAATGCTGCCCATGAAAAGACAGGGTTGCGTGCCGTCGTATTGATAGATGAATATGATAAGCCATTATTGGATGTGATGGATTTGCCTATGTATGTCACGGTCAATGGTAGTAAGATAACTTTGGAAGACTATAATAGAAACACCTTGAAGGGATTCTATTCAGTTTTTAAGGAAGCTGATGAACATCTCCAATTCGTGTTGCTGACAGGTGTAACCAAGTTCTCGCAGGTGAGTGTGTTTAGTGGCTTCAATCAGCCTGATGATATCAGCCTTTCAGCTCGGTATGATACCTTACTGGGTATTACAGAGGAAGAACTTCATACCGTTTTCAAGGAACAAATCAAGGAAATGGCGGTGGATTATGAGTTGACAGAAGATGAGATGAAGGCGAAGTTGAAACGCCAGTTTGATGGCTATCATTTTAGTCGTAGATTGATAGGGGTATATAATCCTTTCAGTGTACTTAGAGCCTTCAAGGAAATGTGGATAGATGACTATTGGTTTAAGACGGGTTCGCCAACCTATCTAGTCCGTCTGTTGGCACATAGCCATGAACACATCAATGAATTGGTTGGCAAGTATTATACCACCCAGGATTTTGATGACTACAAGGCTGATGTGGAGCGCCCATTACCTATGATATATCAAAGCGGTTATCTCACCATCAAGGGATATGACCGCTTGACCAACTCTTATCTCTTGGATTTTCCAAATGATGAAGTGCGCCGTGGCTTTATTAGTTTACTGTCTTCCAATTACTTCCATTTGAAAGAATCTCCTAGCTCTTGGGTACTACAGGTGATTAGGACAATGGAGGCAGGTGACTTGGAGCAGTTGAAGAAACTCTTCACCTCTTTCTTGGCAAGCATTCCGTACTCTCAGCGCCGCAAGGATGATGAGCGAGAGAAGGAGCGTTATTTCCAATATACTTTCTATCTCATCCTTCGTATGATCAGTTCTTATACGATATTCATAGAGAAGGAGCAGAGTGAAGGCAGGGTGGATTGTGTAGTAGAGACTTCCAAGGATGTCTATATCTTCGAGTTCAAGCTCGATGGCTCTGCCGATGATGCCATTGAGCAAATCAAGAACAAAGGCTATGCTCGTGAGTATGAGGCGAGTGGCAAGAAGGTGCATCTGATAGGTTGCAACTTCTCTTCGAAGACAGGGACTATTGATGGTTGGGAAATGAAGAATGCCTTTGAATTAAAATAATAGGGAAATATGGAAGGATATAACTTATGTTGGACTTATTCTATGATTCCGATGTCTGCCGAATGTTGCATAACCCAAAGTATGGGCTGCATCTGATGAGCGATACTTATATCGTGAATGACTTGATAGAGGAGTTGAGAGGGAAACAATAATTAATGTAGAATTAAAAAGATAAGAGATATGATACAGCATGTAGATGATTTGCATATTTATCAAGTATTTGATTCGGATGGGAAATTTTATTATTCTATCCCTAAATACCAACGTGAATATACTTGGAGTTATCGTGAATGGGATGCATTGTATGATGACATTAGTGAAAACAACGAAGGGTACTTTATTGGTTCAATTATTTGCATACCTATAGGAGACTCTATAAAATATCCTCAAATTGAGGTGGTTGATGGTCAGCAACGACTTACAACTATTAGTCTATTTCTTGCGGCAATATATAAATACTTGAAAGAGTACCAAGAATATCTTAGTGAAGATGATGGAGATGTAATTCCATCTCTTCGCAAGTCTCTAAAGAGCAGTATTTCGCCGAACGAAATGAAGTTGGTTCCTCAGATGCAGAATTTTAATTGTGATGATTTCAATTGTATCATGAGTGACCTTGGGTTGAAAAAAACTGCATCAATGAAGCATTCATATTTTGGTAATAGAAAAATTGCTCGTTGTTATAGCCATTTCTTGTATCTGTTGAACCAAGAGATGGAAAATATGGAAGTTGAAAGCAAGGTTCAATTCCTATTGGAAAAATATAAAAAGTTTAAGCAAGCGATGCTTGTAAAAATAGAAGTATCCTCGCATTCTGATGCGTATGTCCTATTTGAGTCTTTGAATAACAGAGGTACACCACTTACTGCTATCGACTTGATGAAGAACCTCATTATGGCAAAAGCGGAAAGCTACAATCTTACAGCGGATGATAGCTTCAACCGTTGGCAACAATTGTTAGCGTATTTGTCGGATGATTATGGTACGCAAGAGCGTTTCTTCCGTCAATATTACAATGCTTTCAAGAATCGTCTTAATGAACCATTCCGTAATGAAGGAGACCGCAAGAAAGATCCTCTGGGAATTGTTGCGACCAAGTCAAATCTTCTTAATATCTTCGAAAAGCTGATAAGCAAAAATCTAAATTCTTTCCTTGAAGATATATTGGAATGTGGAAAATATTATTCTTGGTTAATATTGCAGGAACAGGAAGATAATCCTTTCAAGACAAAACTTGAAGATTTAGACCATATCCAAGGTGCTCCATCTTATGTTTTGCTTATGTATGTGTTGAAAAATCAAACCATATTGAAGTTGTCTGATGATGAAATCAATGCTCTTGTAGACCTGTTAAGTAAGTATTTTGTGAGACGTAATCTTACGGATTATCCGAGCACACGAGACCTTACTCGCATATTCATGGCGATAATAGCTCGTATTGAGGATGAAAAACCGATAGGTAAGACAGTCTTAACTATTGTCGAAGAAGAATTAAGTAGTACCAATAATTGTGCTTCTGATGATGTGTTTAAGAAATGTCTTGAAGGAGATATTTATAAAGAAAATGTTGGAGCGGCAAGATACATTCTGTGTAAACTTGCAGAATCAGCAATGACACAGGAAACTTGGACAGACCTTTGGGCGCGCAATTCTAAGAATACATACGTTTGGACCATTGAACATATTTTCCCAGAGGGTGAGAATATTCCTCAATGTTGGGTGGATATGATAGCTGATGGAAATTCAGAATTGGCAAAGAAGTATCTTAATGAGTACACACATAGAATTGGTAATTTAACTATTACTGGTTATAATAGTACTCTTGGCAACAAGTCTTTTGAAGAAAAGCGTGACCGTCGAAGCAAGGATAATAAGCGTTTTATTGGTTATAAAAATGGACTTGAAATCAACAAGGATGTCGCCCAGAAAGAAAAATGGACGATAGAGGACATAAAGAGAAGAACAGAAGTCTTAGTAGATGAGTTGGTAAAGGTGTATGCTTTTCCTGGAATCTGAAACTGTTAGTGCTTTGTTGCTGATATGAAAAAGAAAAATAAGATTCGTCGAACCGACCATATATTTATCACCGTCGATAGCGTCACACTCCAATGTGTTGATGCTATCGTCAATGATGCTAATTCCACATTGTTAGGTGGTGCAGGAGTAGATGGAGAAATACATCGAAAGGCAGGAATAGAACTGTTTAATGAATGTAAAACTTTGGGTGGTTGCAAGATTGCTCAATGCAAAATGACAGATGGCTATCAATTGCCATGTCGTAAAATTATCCATGCTGTAGCTCCAATGTGGAAAGGTGGAACAATGCAGGAAGAAGAGTTGTTGGATTTATGCTATCGGAATGTATTGGATATGGCTATTACTAATAACTTCAAAAGTATAGCTTTCCTTTGATGGCGATACGGTTTGGACTACCCAGAAGCGAATAGCTGAGATTTTCCATGTAGATGTGCGTACCGTGAGCTATCATATCAATGAAATTTTGGAGAGCGGAGAACTGAATAAGTACTCAGTTATCCAAAAAACTTGGATAACTGCTTCTGATGGCAAAAAGTATGAGAAGAATGTCTATAATCTGGATGTTAAAAAATGAACAACCTGATAATGAGTAAAACATGATCAGATTCTAAAGTGTTAAGAGTATGAAGAATAGTAAGAAATATTGGATAGGGAGCGGAATCGCTGTTGTGCTGGTACTCTTTGCAGTATTGGCAGGGGGGAGTAACTATATGCTCAATTACTCCTTGGGCTATCCGCAGTCGGAAAGGAAATCGGCTGAGGTTCAGCGAGAACGTATCCGCAAGGAATGTCCTTGGACTGTGGCGTGGATGGACTCGGTCTATCAGCACCATTGCGTGAAGGATACATTCCTCATGATGCCTTCTGGATATCGGGCACACGCCATTTATCTCTATGCACCCAAAACTACACAGAAGACGGCGGTAGTGGTGCATGGCTATAAGGTGCGTGCCGAGGGTATGCTCCACATCGCTTATCTTTACAACCACGACATGGGGTATAATGTGCTCTTGCCAGACCTCTATGGGCACGGACAAAGCGAGGGTGACCATATCCAGATGGGATGGAACGATAGATGGGATGTTATCCGATGGTCGAAAGTGGCGAATGATGTCTTTAAAGTGGAAGAACGAAGAGTGAAGAGTTCTAAAGATTTAGATAATGGTACCCTTAAAACAGCAACTTTGCAGGTAATCCATGGCATTTCGATGGGAGCGGCAACGACGATGGCTGTATCGGGCGAGAAGACACCTGATTATGTGAAATGTTTTGTGGAGGACTGTGGCTTTACAGGAGTTTGGGATGAGTTTGAAGCACAACTGAAAGACCAGTTTGGCTTGCCATCTTTCCCTTTGATGAACACCACCTCATGGCTTTGCAAGCAGAAATATGGATGGTCGTTTGCTGAGGCTCGACAGATAGAGCAGGTTAGGAAGAGCACTAAGCCAATGCTCTTTATCCATGGCGATAAGGACGATTTCGTGCCTTCGTGGATGGTGCATCCGCTGTATGAAGCGAAGAAGCATGGTGACAAGGCTCTCTTTATAGCCAAAGGTTCTGACCATGCGATGGCTTATCGTGACCATCATTTGGAATATACTGAGGTGGTTAGCAAATTTGTAAGAAATCATGGGCTAAAATAATGTCTTTTGGGAGGTGGAAAAATGATAACGGCAGAACAACGTAGCAAGATTATGGCTTCTATTCACTCGAAAAATACGAAGCCTGAGATGATGGTGAGGAGGTATCTCTTCGCCTGTGGCTTCCGTTATCGGGTCAATTATTGCCGTTTGCCTGGTACGCCCGACATCGTGCTTCGCAAATATCGCACCTGTATCTTTGTGAATGGTTGCTTTTGGCATGGGCATGAAAATTGTGACAAGTATCGGTTGCCAAAGTCTAACGTGGAGTTTTGGAGTCATAAGATTGTAAGGAATAAGGAGCGAGACATCGAGGTGCAACATCAGTTGGCTAAGATGGGATGGCACGTGATGACCGTTTGGGAATGCCAACTAGATACCAAGGAAAAAAGAGAGCGTACACTCATGGGAATAGAGTATACGCTCAATCATATCTTCTTGATGGATAGGGAGAAGCCGATGGCTATTTCTGTATCTTCAGAGAATGATGCAATCACAGTAAGACCTTATCGCTTGCCAGAAGAAGACGAGGAGACTCTTGATATGGTTGCTGAAGATATTCATCACTGAATTACTCTTGGCGATAGCTTATGGCTGTGAATGATTTTTCAATACTTCCTACTAGAATTCTCCATACCGTATACTAGATTTTTCCTCTCGTTAGCCTAAACTCCATCGGGCTGATACCAAACTTTCTCTTGAAAGCGGTGCAGAAGTGGCTTTGGTAATCATAGCCCAGTCGGATGCCGATGTCTGCAATAGGTAGGGCTGTGTCGAGGAGATATTGTGTGGCGAGGTTCATACGATAGTCGAAGAGGTATTGGAACACGGTAGTGCCAAACTCCTGCTTGAAGGCTTTCTTCAGTGTACATTCGTTGGTGCCCACCATCGTGGCGAGTTCGTGCAAGGACGGCATGTCTTGGTAGTGATTGAGAATGATGTCCTTGGCATCGTGTATCTTGTCTCTGATGTTGAGGCTCAACATACTGCCGTTCGGCAATAATGTCTCTGGCACAAGAAATCCAGACAGACAATCAATAATCTTGGACTCTAGATACTTATGGGCGTTATTGCCCAACATTCGTGAACGCTGAACATCCTTGGCTGCCTTGATGACCGCTGCACTCATAGGTCGTTTGTCCTTGAAGATAACATGCGCATCGAAATTGGGATTACTAAGGGGAGATAGTTGCTCGAATACTTCTTGGTTGCGGGCAATGAGCTGGTCGATAAACGGCTGTGGAATCACGATACTGAACATATCTAGTTGGGTGCCTTGGTTCAGACTGACATCCACGCCACCTGTGCCTGAAAGAAAGCAAAGGTTGGCTTCGCCAGCATTCCATGCCACCTCCTTGACAAACTTTTTCCCATCATACACATTTTTCTGTCCCTTGCCCTGTGTGGCAAGCGAGAGCATTAGGGCAGGGCGAACCTCATGGAAAACAGAAAACGTACTGTTGTCCTCCTTGCCCCTAAAGTGCTGGTTGAGAATGCCAAACTTCTGGTAATGCCACTCCTTGAGCGAAGCTTCCACAGCGACTGAGTCGATGAGGTTGCTTCGCTCCATTCCGTGGTTGTCGATGAAAGTAAGGCCGTCTTGCCTTATCTCATCCTCTATCTTTCCGTCTCTAGTAATTTGGCAGTTGATCATTGCTATTCCCTTTAGATTATTGATGTAAAACCTATCTGTAGATTGTTCTTAGACGCAACATCGTATTAGATGGTTTCACTACAGTGCTGCAAATATACAGAATTATATTGATAAACACCAACTGAATAGCAAAAAATAACTCTTATGAGCAAAAAAATCATTCTAATCGTGTTGTTTGAATTATTTTCCACCCATTCTTCCCACAGCATCTTCTGCCGTGTTCTCGCCACTATATTGCTTCTTGGCCTGGTTGAAACGGTAGGTGAGGCGGAGCTGTACATTGCGAGTGTCTGCCCATTTGTGCATCTGGAATCTTACATTGCCATAGGTTCCATCCTGCTTTTGGCGTATGGTGTTGAAGATGTCGCTCACACTGAAGTTCACCAATAGACGGTCTTTGAAGAATCCCTTGTAGAACTCGAAGTCAAAATGGTTTACACTGCTAATCTTGCTGAAATCGTAGGTACCACTGCTTCTGTAGTTGTAAGACAGGTTGAGATACCAGCCTTTAGGCAGATGAAAACCGTTGTATATATTAAATATGTAGTATGGGTCGTTGAAAGTTTTCAACTCTCCAAGGCTTTCTCCCTTGATGAATCCTTGTTGGATACCCGTTTGCACCTGTGGCTCGTACCATCCCCAGCGATGTCGATAGCCAACGAAACTACCCCAGTTCCAGCAATGGTCTGTGTTGGTCCAGGTGATGTAGTTGGTCTGAGAATCTTCTTCATTGGGCAAGATGACGGATGTGGTGTAATTCTTCACATACGTGTAACTGGCTTGGAAGAAGAAATCACCATAAGTCAACAGGTACTGCAACTCATGACGCTTGGATGGTTCCAACTCAGCGTTTCCTATTTGCTGCATGTAGCGATTTACATAGATGGTTCCTGTGTTCAGTTCCTCGAAGGTTGGACGAGTCTCGGAAGAACGGTAACTTAAGGTCTGTGAGAATCTTCCTGCCGTATGGTTGAGCGAGAGTGAAGGGTAGAGGTTGTCGTATGTACGATGGATAGGCTCTTGTTGCAATCCATTTGCTGTAGGAAGGTAGTCTAGACGGCTATCCACATGCTCGTATCGCAAGCCTACGGTCAGCGAGAAAGGCTTCATGTCGAGTGAGTACTCGGCGAAGGCGGCTGTATGGTTCTCCTTGGTGATGCTGTGCGTGGAGGTTCCCTTGTTGGCAGGTGTGTAGTCGGCACGTGACTCGCTCTTCACATAATTGTATTCACCACCTAGCATCAGACTCTGCTTATCGTTAATGGTATAGTTGAGGCGAGCCTTTGCTCCCCAAACCGTTCCGTCGCTTTGAGGCAGAAGATAAAACTGGTTTCTCTCGGTTTGTTCTGCCTTCTCATCTACAGATTGTCCTTTCTCTGTATGAAGTTTCACGAAATCTCCAAAGATGCTCAGTTTCCATTTCTCTCCGAAACGTCCGATGTAGAATGCGTTGACATGATGCTGCCAGTCATATTGCAGAATCTTGTCGTTGCCAATCACCTTATCATCCAAATGCTCGTTGGTCTTAGCCGTATTCGTCATTGTGAAAGGCAATGGCTGGTGAATATTGTAGCCATCATATTTCACACCCATGGTTTGCTTTTGCGACAAGGCGAAGTCCGTGCCTGCGCTCCAATAGAAGCGGTCGGTGTAAGCGTGCTTGTAGTCGAGCACGGAAGTCGATTGGTAAGTACTAGTGGCATTCAGGTAATTCGTGATGATATGCTCTTCCTTTCCCCAAAATTGCGCATTTGCATAGCCCACCTTTCCATAGTAGGTCATCTTGCCATGCGAATAGGTGAGGTCGATGTCGTGCTGGTTGCTTACGTGCGAGTCGATACGTATGCCTGAGTTTTCTACGAGGGCAAGTCCTTCGAGGTTCTTCTTGGTGGTAATCAAGAGCACGCATCCCACGCTGTTGCCGTATTCTGCACCAGGGTGATGGATTACCTTCACCTCCTTGATTTGGGTGACGGGCAAATTCTCCACGACACTGTAGTCTTGCACCTTGCGGTCGTTGATGTAGATTTCGGGAGTGCCACCGATAAAAGCCTGTGGCTTACCATCTTTGTCCTTGATCATTCCAGGCAGTTTGGCGAGTACATCAGTCGTGGTAGGCTCTTTCTCAAGGGATGTTCCTGAGATGCGAGCCACGATTCCGCCATTCTTCTGTCGGAATTGTGAGCGAGTGCCCTTGATGGTGACAGCTGCTAGCTCTTTCTCCCAAGCGAGGCTGTCTTGTCTCAGCTTCTCCCTCATAGCCGCAATGCTGTCATTCTGAGCCATAGTGCCCATACTGCCATTCTCCTGTCTAGTCTCGCTGCTGTCGTCCTTCACTTCTTGCGTCTGGCAAAAAGCAGGGGCAGCCATCAGCATGAGACATGCTGAAAAGCAAGGCAATATCTTTCTTATTTCTTTTCTTTCTGTTGTTTCCATTGTTGCATAAAGTTAGAATTATGATTGCAAAGATACCAATGGAATTGTATAGTGATTTTAATATAACGGAATACTTTGATTCCTTCAGGAAAAAAGTTATGGCTATGAATGTGTTTTTGGGGGAATAAAGGAAAACAGTTCTGTGCAAAATTTCTAAACCGGCTATACATCCCTTTCAGTTCGAAGATACCTTTGGGAGTGTTGATGGTCATACTCTCTTGGGCATCATTCCAAGAATAGCCAGTTGACAACTCTAATATCCCAGTGGCTTTTTCATGTTTGAGCACCAACATTAATGTATGATGTCCTATCCATTCTGCACATTTAATTTCAGCTTTCTTTCTCTTCCAACATTGAATCAGAAGCTGATGAACTTTCCACATCAAACTCATCAGCAATCGAAGAAAAAGGCATAACTTGTACCTTTTGCTTTCTTTCCAAATATCTTAGGGATACATTCTTTGTAATGGCAACAATCCACTCCCCAAACTTGGAAGAATCCTTTAGTTTTTCAAGTGAGTAATAAGCACGTATAAACGCTTCTTGGACGAGGTTACTCACTGTGTCCTCGTCCGCTTGGGTAATTCTTATGCAAACATTTCTCATTCTTTGAGAATATGTTTCGTAAACTGTTTTCAAAGCGTCAGCATCGCCAGCCTTAACTCTTTCTATTAGCTTTTCTATCTTCATGTTGAGTGTGCGAGATTATGCACATTATATATAAGATACGTGAAAAAGTAAAAAGACTGCAT
>CAVCRI010000042.1:0-19429 GCA_963604545.1 Lachnospiraceae bacterium
CCAAGAAAAGGGTGAGGGATGTGAGGGATTTTTCGGCAAAACTTTTTTATACGTGCGCGTACGCATACTAGCTTTTGTGCGCTTTCCGACATCAGCTGCATTACTTCTACTGACATTTTTTCAGCACACAAATGCTGTTAGAATGCCATAAGAATAGAATAAAGATGAAAATTAGATAGAATAATTGTTAATAAAGCACTGAGATAATCGCCTATTTCAATAAATGGCATTATCTTTGCGCCTACTTTTATATAAGGGGGCTCATCGTCCCCATGACAACTATGTATGATAAGATAATAATCATTTAAGAAAATAACTATGACAGAAAAAGAAATGTACGATCTGATAAATAATCAGAATGGACAGCAGAGCAATGGCTTTGCTATCAACGAAAAGGAGCGTGGCCTGAGTGGAGCCTTCCCTGTACTGATGCGCAAGGTTTACACATGGATGACCTTGGCACTCATCATCACTGGCGTCACTGCCTATGGAGTGGCTAGCAGCCCTACCCTGCTGATGACCATCATGACATCCAAGGGACTGATGTGGGGTCTCATCATCGCAGAGCTAGCCTTGGTGTTCGCCATCAGCGGTGCCATCAATCGCCTGTCTCTAGGCACAGCGACCCTGCTCTTCATCATCTACTCGGTGTTGAACGGCACGATGCTCTCCTCCATCTTCATCGTGTATGAGCCGATGGTTATCGCCAAGGTGTTCTTCATCACGGCAGGAGTCTTCGGAGCGATGGCTTTCTATGGATATACGACCAAGAAAGACCTCGCCTCCATCGGCAAGATTCTCTTCATGGCTTTAATTGGATTGGTCATCGCAACTGTAGTGAACATGTTCTTGAAGAGCCCTGGCTTCGATTACATCTTGAGTTATGTGGGTGTTGCCATATTTATTGGTCTGACCGCTTGGGACAGCCAAAAAATCAAGCAGATGCTGATGACCCAAGGTGACATGAGCGAGGGCGCACAGAAGTTGGCATTGCTCGGTGCTCTCACCTTGTATCTCGACTTCATCAACCTCTTCCTCTACTTGCTTCGCATCTTCGGAGGCAACAATAGGGACTAAGGGAATCTTACATTCTAAGTAGCTATTTAGGATGCACTTACAAACAGAATACGAGGTTGGCTTGCCCTTCACGGGGTAGCCAACCTCTGCTTTTTGACCAATAAGTATTGGCCAACTTACTGGCATCTATATCCAAATTATAAGACTCACCATCTGAGTCATAGATGTTAGTTCTTTCTGGCAGTGGATAAAACAGAATATCCTTACCACTATTATTCATCACCGTCGCCGTAATCATCACCTTGTTACCCATACGGACGCACTTACGGAAATTAAACGACATATCAGGGTTTGAACAAACTATATTGTCTGCATTCGTATTCTTCGACAAAAGGATATTTTGAGGCGGGATAATCCAATCGTAATCTCCACCCTTTACCCTCATCTGCACATTGAGTTTGCAACTATTGATAGCAGCCACATCACGAATTGGCTATGATGACTGCAAAGGTTTTCTCTCTAATAGTCTTGGTGGTCGGAATTTGAAGATCCACATCCGAGTCAAGGCAATCAGAGACTGCATCCGTATATTTTTGTCTTACCCTAGCGGTAGCCTTCGTTCCGTCCTCTTGGTTTCTTACAAACTCTCGTGCGCTGGTGGAATCCGTCCTCAGCACCTTGACATGTCCCTTCTTCCCCACCGATATTCTCTGCGAGCGACAAGGAAGTGCCCCAAAAAAGACAGAGCAACAAGCCATAAGCAAATATTCTGCAATTTCATCCTTTTTTATTTTTAGTTATTACCAATCCTTAGAGAAGTCTTCGGTAGAGTCGGTAAGCAAAGCCTCCTTCAACACATCCAAGATGGAGTTCTGGAAAGCGGAAGCCATGACAAAAGCCTTGCTAGAAGCCTTCTTGTGGCTATCCTGCTGAACGAAAGGATAACAATTGTTGATGCTCCACACCTCATCATCTCCATCATCATCCTTTACAGAAGAAGAGCTGGAAGAGGAGGAAGAACTGGAAGCGGAGGATGCTGGAGAGGAAGTAGAAGAGGAAGTCTTCGTGTCAGAATCCTTGCTTTTATCACTACTACTGCTAGTAACGACAGCTGCTGTCAATTGTCTGTGCATGAGCTATGACGGCAAGCACGAAACACACGAATGTAGAAAGGAGTCTTTTCATACTTTTGACATTTAGTTTAGTCGTTACAACTTTATTATATTTACTGATGCCGCAAAAGTAGTGGTTTTGTAGAAAAGCAGGGATTCAAATGGTAAAAAAAACAAGTCATAGCGTAAAAAAAATGACGTGTCATTCCGTAAAATGACACGTCAAATCGTACAATCCCTTCATTTACAGTGTTTTCAAGTTCTCACGGCATTACCTAATCCGCTCCTTCATTTTTTTATCTGGAAATGAAGCTCACCTCCATTCAGAATATCCCTGTGAGATAATTGATAGCTACCAAATGGCTTTCCGTTCAAACTCATCTTTTGAATATAGTACGCATCCTTCGACACACCATCAGCCGACAAGACGAACTTCTTTCCATTCTCCAGATTGAGCGTCACCTTGTCAAAACTTGGGGTTCCTATATAATAATAAGGAGTACCAGGACAAACTGGGTAGAAGCCAATGGAGGAAAACACATACCAAGCCGACATCTGGCCGGCATCATCATTGCCCGACAAACCACCAGGAGTATCGTTATACTCAGTCTCCAAAATATGATGAACTCGATGTTGCGTCTTCTCGGGTGCCCCAGCGGCATCATAAAGATAGGCTATTTGGTGGCAAGGCTCATTGCCATGCCAATACCATCCATTGTCAAACATCTTGTCAAGACGAGCTATGACCTTCTCGTTGCGAGGAGAGGACTCCCCCCGTTTCAGCAACGCCTTCTCAGCCTTGTCAATCTGTTTCTCACCCTTATCCATTGGTTTGCTGTCCTTGATTACCTCAAACAATCCCTGTGGATTTTGCGGAACATACCAAGTATAATGGCAGGTGGCTCCCTCGGTGATATAACTCTTGCGATGCACCAAGTCCTCGTTCTCCTCCCATTTGCCATTCTCATGTCTGCCGTCAGCCCAACCAGTAACCGGATTGATGACATTGCGCCAATTCTCCGAGCGACGCATCAGTTCCTTGTAATCCTCATCGAGCTTCTTGCGCTGATTCTCGTTCTTGCAGGTAGAGAGCAAGACCTTTGCCATCTGAGCCACTGCGAAATCATCATAGGCATACTCCAAAGTACGGGAAGTCTGCTCATTGGTATGGAAAGCCTCCTCCACCATATCCTCCAAAGGGATATACCCATTGTCGATGTATGACTTGATGGCCCGGCGTCCCTTTCCATCCCGATAGTCCTTTGCCAAATAAGGGGTTGAGAATGCGTTGAGGCGCATACCCTCGTAAGCCTTCTCGGCATCAAAGTTGCGAATGCCCTTGACATAGGCATCAGCCAAGGCTGCACTGGCATGGTCGCCAATCATCGCCGCCGTGTAACTGTTCCAGCATGGGAAGATAGGCATCCAGCCACCCTCCTTATACATCTGGACCAACGACTGCATCATATCTCCCGACATCTTTGGGGCTATCAGGCTATAAAGTGGAAGTTCGGCACGATAGATGTCCCACATGGAGAAATCACCATACTTCTGGAGAGAGGAATAGGCAGGAACTGCATATCCCTTCTCCCTGAGCGTAGAAGCACCCATCTTCGTCTTACCGGTGGAAAACTCTGGGTAATCGCCATTCACATCGCTCATCTCATGAGGAAGGAACGAACTGCGATAGAGAGCACCATAAAACTGATTGACCTTAGCCTCATCCTGACTCTCCACATCAATGGTATGGAAACGGTCGCACCATAAGCCTGCGGCATATTCCATCATGCTGTTGAAGTCCAAGCCACCAAACATATAGTTCTCGCCATTGAGGTTATACAAGGCATTCTCCCGACTCGTAAAGGAAGTGCCCGACATCCATTCCATCGGCTCACCCGACTTACCTCGGAAGGTAAGCCAAGCACCAATGCGTGGCTTGCCCTGGGCCTTCAACGCTCTCGGCATTTTCTTGTCTCCCTCAAAGACGCCATAATCAACCAAGTCTTTCTCGTCATACGCCATCACGAAATGCCCAGAGAATCCGGCAGGCTTGCCCCATCCCTGGTAGATGCGGTGCACAGGATTGTAACCATACACCACATGATTGACTGTATCAATCTCTATATATCCCTGCCCTTCATCGCTATTCGGATTGATGACGAGATGCACCAGCTCATCCTTCTCTGGAGTAACCCGAAGGAAGGAGGTATGGCTAAGTGCCGTCATCTCAGCCTTCAGATGCTCCTCCTTTAGGCGGACGGCATAATAATGCGGATGAGACACTTCGTCCTCATGACTGAAGGGAGTGGCACGCAGCTCAGGCTGGAGGCGGAGCTTTCCGCCGAGGGCAGCCACCGTAAACGAGCCATAGTCCTGTGTACAGCCCCCTACTATCCAATGGCTGCAACGGAAACCTTGCAGATGGGTATCCTTGTAATAGTAAGGTGCGATGCACTTCTGCTCGGTATCTTGCGTTTGGGGCGTCCAGAAGTTCTGACCATTCGGCACGAGAACAGCAGGCAGCGTCTGGCCATGCTCCTCGCTGCCCTTACCAAACAACCCAGCGGTCTTGGTATTGGCTTGCGCCGTTCCCACCATCGTGTTGAGGGCATTGAGCTGGCGCACATGCTCCAGCTGATGGATGCGCTCATGCATATCCTGCTTCCAGGTTTCCCATGAATAGTAACTCGTGCCATACATCACCTGGCCCACCGGCGAGAGCATGATGTCTTGCTCGTTGAGCCGGAACTTCACCAGCACACTATCCTGTGCATTCTTATAGAATATCATCTGGAGATTGGCACCCATCGGCACCACCCTATCCATCCTGTCCACCTCGTCTCCCAACACAACCTGGTCGGCATCTTCCCTTGCCCCCACAGGAGGCAAGGTGGCATTGAAGAGGAGAGACAACAGGCGATAGAGAGCCGTGTCATGTCCGAAGCGCAAGGTGGCAGAAGGCCTGGAAGATTTCAAGGCGGCATCAGCCTCTGTCTCAATGTTCTGCCAAAGCGAGATGGCGCATCGAGCCGGAATATCCTCATTGGTGGCATAGGTGCCATTGTTGATGGTCATGCGCAGGTTGTTGGCATCATAGAAAGCACGAAACTCCACATCGGTGAAGAGGGCATTCAGTCCATCCTCCATATCCTGAGGATAAGCAGGGAAGTTGAGACCGACATCCTGTATGGAGGAAGTGATGGCATGCATCTCTCCCATCAGTTTCAAGGGCTCATCTACCTTGGAGATGTCCTTGAACAGCTGCTGGAGGAATCGGCGAGGCGACACCTTTGCCTCCACATGGGTTCGGCCCTCCAAAGCCTTGATGTCTGGAGACACGTATGCCATCCAAGCCATATCCGCCGAGTCGGTCTTTTCATCTATGCGAAGAGAAGGCTGGAGGGTATGGAGTTCAGAGGTAAAAGCCTGCATGCTCTTGGCGCAACGATCCACCACACTGGAGCGAGCCTTCACGGCATTGCCTGCCGCAAAGATTCGTGGAAAAGCCTGATACATACGTTGAGCGATACCTTGGTGCTGAAGGGCACCCAGCTTGGTAAGTTTTCCACCATTGCCCTTGGCGTTTTCCCATACTCGCAGCAAGAGTCCCTTCACCTTGATGCCCAATGGCGTGAGATTGCTCTCATCGTCAAAATGTTGGCAAACCCAGGTATAGCGGTCGTCATGAGGCATCCAACGGGAACCATGACGGCCATAATGACTCATATAGAAAGGAGCGAAGCCAACAGGGAGATTGGTCATCGAGTCAGCCAGATATGGCTTAGCTGTTCCAAAGGTCCCCGTCTTCACCGCAGGACCTTCCGGATAGGCATAGTACACCCCACCCATCTGTTGGCGAGTCTGGGCTTGCATCGACAAGGCACAAGCCAAGGAAAGAAACAGGAATGTATTTCTTATCATATATTATTATCTTCTTTATTTTTCTTATCTATTTTCTTATCTATTTTTATTGATTTCCTCATCTATGGGATAGTCATTTTTTGGCAAGGCTATCCGTTCTCATTGTTCCGTGAGATACCAGTCTATGCCCAAAGGATTGTTCTCCATCCTGAGCACCCATGGCAAGGCTTGGTGGGTGGCTATCTGCATGATGGTCCCATCCATGTCGGCCTTCACCGTGACACTCTTTGCATCTTGAGCAACCTGACGCCAAGTAATGCCATTATATACAAAAACGTGATTTTCCTGTAATTGTTGCATGGCTCGCTTGGAGATAAACAAGAAAGTGCCATCACCCAAGCCATGGTTAGGCTTGGCATCGCAGACATAAAGGTTCCGTCCCTTCTGCGGACTATCCCAGCAAAAGCCTTCAGCCTCATCCACCAATCGGCTTGGTATGAGATAGACAGACTGATTGCACTTCAAGCGCAAGGTATTGGGGCTGGAAGCGTCCACTCCCACCTCCCAATTACGATATTGCCGATTGAGAACGAAATGGCAAACATATTGTGTCGGAATACCATCAACACCATTGTCCATAGACGACAAAGCTGGCAAGCAAAGTTGCCCAGACGTTATCAACTCATCATGGGTCATGAACTTCTTATTGCGGGCATTTACCGTTCGTACCACCTTCAGGTCCTTTCCATTGGAAAGATGAATGGTATAGGCTGGAATCATCGGGGAGCCTACGAGGTAGAGGTTCTGCCCTGCCACAGGATAGATTCCCATCATGTTGAAGACCAACCACGAGGACATGGCACCACTATCGTCATTGCCCGGCAATCCGTTGGGAGAATCATCATAGTTTTCTCTCACAATCTGCTGGATGCGAGCCACACTCAAGTCTGGTCGGCCAGCCCAATGATACAGGTAAGGAGTCATGAAACTCGGCTCATTTGCCACATTGTAATGACCGTTGGCAAAGAAGGTATCCAGACGCTTGATGAAAGCCTCCCTGCCGCCACAAGCCTCTATCAAGCCAGGCACATCATGAGGAATGCTCAAGCTATACTCCGCCGACAAGGCCTCGTAGAAGAAAGTGCTCCACCAAGGCAAATACCAAGGAGCAACCTTGGTATCAGGACGATAAGGAATCATCGGACGATACACCTTCGACTTACCCCAAGGCACGGAGTCGAGCCATCTCCCCTCTGCATCACGTGGCATGATGAATCCCTTCATGCCCTGCCACTCATAATCGCTTCGCCAAAGGTTACGCCAATTGCCGGAACGCTTGAGGTATTTCCGATACAAGCCAGGGTGATTCAAGCCCTTTGCCACTTGAGCGATACACCAGTCATCATAGCTATACTCCACGGTTCGGTTGCCAGCACGGTCTATGCCATACGGAATATACCCCAGCGTATTATACTCCTTGATACCACCTCGACCATGTTTTTCCTCAGGTACGCTGCCGAAATAGCCATCGTTGTCGGTTGGTGGCACTTCCGCATCCTTGAGCATCGCCTTCAAGGCAAGCTCGTAGTCGATGCCCTTCATCCCCTTGGCAAAGGCATCGGCAATGACAATCTCAGCGTTACTTCCGCCTTGTGTCCTACCATTCCAGTTGCCACTTCTTGCATCAGGCATATAGCCATCATGCTTGTAGATATTAAGGAGAGAGTTGACCATATCCCGTTGCCTATCCTCATCTATCAAGGTGAGCAGCGGCATGGAAGTGCGATAGGTATCCCAGATGGCATAATAGTCATCGTAATAAGGAGTCGCTGAGAAATGAGGGTTTTCCCCTGCCTTATCCACAGGCATCAGCATCGTATGATAGATACCGGTATAGAACATGCGTTTTTGCTTTTCAGTTCCCTCGATGTCAATCTTCTTCAGTTTTTCGTTCCAAGTCTTCTTCACGTTTGCCACCTGCGTGTCAAAATCACAAGATGGAACATTGCGCTTGGCTTGGTCGATACTGATATGGGAGATTCCCACTTTCAAGTTGATAGCCCGAAAAGAAACTGGAAGTACTATCCAGTGGGCATCAATCGGTGTAGCATGTCCAAAAGGTTGGTCACTTTCTATATAGAAATAAACCGTATAAGGTCCGCCATTGTTCCAACCGCCACGAACCGTAGTCCATCCTTGGATTGTATAATCATTCTTTCTCTCGACATGGGCATCTACTAGCTGTTGCGTCTCTCGCTTGTCAGGAATCGTATCCATCCCCAAGAAAGAAACGGCATCCACCAACAAGCAAGGTTCTTGATATTGCTTATTCGAGGCCACGCCTTGCTTATCCACAGACTTTCCATCCCCATAGCTGATACGATAAAAAGCGCAACGGTCAGAAGAAGTAATCTCCGTTTGGATACCATCCTCATATTGGCAAGCATAATATCCAAGCGAGATATTCTCTTTTACTCTGTATTGGGCTATCTTGGGAACAGAGACAATGCCGCCATTAGGAGCAAGCACCAGTTGCACATCCCCCTTATCATTTACTGCTCCATATCTATACTGGCCAGCAAGTTTGCTATAGAATGGTTGTATCAAGATGTTGCCATACTTCTGTCCGCCCCCTGTTCCGCTCACATGCATTTGTGAAAAGCCCTTGATAAGTTCAGGCATAGGAGCCCAACCTGCATTCGGCATCCCCACGGCATCCGGTCCAGGCTTTGCCATGCCATACGGCATACAAGGGCCAGGGAAAGTTCGTCCCAAGCCTTCACTGCCAATACGTGGGTCAACGTACTGGGTGTAATCCTGCGCCATAGCTGTCAAGAAAGCAAAGACACAAGATGCTATTACTAAAACTAGTCTTCTCTTCATGGTTATATCATCCATTTTTAAGGTTTAAACAAATCATCGAGCACAACTCTATCGTTAACTTCAGTAGAATGGGCATTATCTTTTACCCCATACGTTGTTATCAACACAAGTTGCACAGCCTCCTTCACCTTTGTCTCATCGGCAAAGTCTGCCATTCGATTTCGCAACCGCTCTTCTTCCTTTGCATCAATCGCATAAAACCCTTTGCTATATTTTACTTCACAAAGGCTAATGATTTGGTCGGCACGCTCTATAATCAAATCGACTTGGGCAGCAGGCACACTCTCCTTGCTTCTCCATGAGTAATATTCTGTTCTGATTCGTTGAACCCCTAGCGTTTCTTTTATCTGAGGAATATGTGCCATACATAACCTTTCATACGCCAGCCCATACCATGTGTTTTGCTTAGGGGAGTTGATAGAGTTCTCCCAAAAATGCTCATCCGTGATATGCTTACGGCAAAAATCATGATAGAACTGGATATAGAAATCGGTCAGTTGATAGATACCGTTATTACTATTTATCTTCCGTTCCCTCACATTATACTTTCGTATGAAATCACAATTCTCCAAATTCACCAAAAGTTTCGACAAATGACCGCCCGTTTCTTTTTTCAACTTCTCACTGATTTCCTTGCGAGTCAACCCTTTCTTATTAGCAGCTAACAGTTGGATAATATCAACGTATGACTGAGGAGCCTTAAAAAGAGACTTAAACAAACGGTCGAACTCCTTTTTCAATTCCGCATCACGCCCGAAAAACAATTGGTCGATGTTAGCAGGAAGACTCAGACTATTGTCCAACAAACTCAAATAATAAGGAATACCGCCCAACACCATATAAGTCTGAGCCATAGCCAAACGATTCCATTTGAAACTATTAGCTATTAAATATTCTTCTGTATCATGAAGGGTAAAAGGATGGATGTGCATCTCATGGGTGATACGATTATGCAATCCGCCATGATTGTCGATAATATTATCCACAATCCATGTCGTAGCGGAACCACAGACTATCAACTTGACTTGACTCTGCCGATTCGCCCAACCATTCCAGAACAAGTCCAAAGCCTTGACCAATC
Organism: Lachnospiraceae bacterium; assembly: GCA_963604545.1. Taxonomy (GTDB): domain Bacteria; phylum Bacteroidota; class Bacteroidia; order Bacteroidales; family Bacteroidaceae; genus Prevotella. The sequence continues at coordinate 9,955 of CAVCRI010000042.1, forward strand.
CTGAGCGAGGAGTATCCAAACATGGCAATTCGTCAATAAAGAGAATAACAGGACGCTTGCTATTGGCTTTCTTCTTTATCACCTCTTTCAATGCCTCAAAAGCCTCATACCAACTGGTGACTCTTTTTCCATCGTATCCACTTTCTTTCAACGACATGTTGAAGCTCACCAACTGGTCTTCTTTGTCACCGTCTATCACACCTGTCATATCAAAGTCCAAAGCCCCTTTAAAGGTCTCCGTCACGAGAAAAGTCTTGCCTACACGTCGTCTTCCATAGATAGCAATGAACTCCGAACGGTCGCTATCTATGTATTTTTTGAGCAATCCTTGCTCTTCTGCTCTTCCTATCAACTGTACCATAAGCATTTATATCATTTGATTCATGGTGCAAATATACTAAAAAAGATTGAATATGCAAGCTGAAAGTGCGCCAAAAGATTAAGAATTTGCACATTTTGGCGCATTATAGAACCGAAAGTGCGCCAAAACATCAATAAATTATATATTTTGGCGCAGTTTCAGACTATCATAGACCTTATTATATATAGTAATTATTGAGCTTTCTTCATTAGTTTTTCAAATACCTCTGGGCGATCCAAGTTCACCAAATCCGCCCCACTATCCAAGACTTGCTGGAACTGGGAGGTATCATCCTCTTGGCAAGCAGCCATCACCTTGATATTGTAGAGGTGGCAATACGACAAGAACTGAGGGGTGATATATTGCGGTGCTATCTCCACATAGGATGGATAGCAGATTTTCTGCCAATACTTCAAACGGTTGATATCAGAAGCGTTTACCTTTATCTTTAAGTCTGAGGCATATTCCACCATCTGGCGCAACATCTCCTCGTCGGCAAACCAGAAGAAACTTTTTGCAGAATATCCCTTTTCCCTGACCAACTTAATCAAGGAATCAACAGGCGTACCTCTCTTCACATCAAAGAACACGTTTGCCTTGTCATCAAGATGGTCGAGCATCTCGGCAATCGTAGGGATAGGCGTTCCCTTATATTTCAGTGAGAACCAAGAGCCAGCATCCAACTTTCGCACATCTTTAGATTTCATGGACGAGAGCTTACCCTTGCCATTAGTTGTCCTGTCAAGTGTCTCATCATGGAGATTGAAGAGCACACCATCCTTACTGCGTCTCACATCCACCTCAATCCACTTCGACCCATGAGCCAATGCTGAATCAGCAGAGGCAATCGTATTCTCCGGTGCCAAGGCATTGGCGCCACGATGCACCACCATCTCGATTGCTTGTTTCTTCTGTGGAACAGCCAATTTACTTTGTATATCATTCAACAGCACTTCTGCATATCCATGAGTCATGACAAAAGCCTTGCTAGAAGTTTTCTTGGCAAAATCTTTCTTTGCAAAAGGGAAACAAAGGTTCAAAGACCAAGTTTCATCCACCGTATAAGGAGGATGCTTGTCATAATCAGCATCAAGCATCGCACTCCAAATGCCATCGTCTACCCGAGTGACCTCATAGTTAGGAATTGTCACCGTTACCTTTACCTGTCCATCTCGTATGTCACATTTCACGATTGGGCGAATGTTGACACAATAAGAAGATACTCCGCCAGAATGATAAGCTATTCCCGGGAGGTATCCCCTAGCCATGATAACACCCAAGTCCTTATCCGCCAGTTCTATCTTAGAGCTAGCATTGCTGAATGTCTTCAGAAACCAATAATTCAAATCGATAAAAATCTCTGCCTTATTCTTTCCCGGTAACTGCATCGTTCTATCAAAGCACAGGGCATTGTCCTTGTCCAACACATCCTTATTCGCCAGGTAAAGAGACACCTCTTTCCAACTTGTCCCATACTGACATTTTACATAAGCCTCCACATCAGCACGACGAATATTCTGGGCATTCAACACTTGAAAGCCAAAGAATAGCAATAACAATAATAGATTCTTTTTCATAACCGGAACTATAAAAAGAGTGAACAACTGTATAAAAAGAGCAATAGGGGGAGTAGCTGTTTGACCACTCCCCCTGTCCTTAAAAGTCTAGCGACATCTTAGTAGCCAGGATTCTGTTTCCAAGTTGGATTGGTATCCAACTGGTTTTTCTTATGCAATGGGAAGATACGACGTGTCTTGTCAAAGTTTGCATTTTCAAATCCCTTCTTATGGAATCCATACTCATCCTCGAAATGGCCAAAACGAATCATATCCATACGACGAAGATTTTCATCGAAGAACTCACGGCCACGCTCCTCATAGATTTCATCCAATGAAGGATTGTGGTCTATCTCAGGAGCATGAACATAAGAACGAATCTGATTGAAAAGACTCTGAGGAGTATCGCCACTCGTTGCGGAAGCACCACGAGTAATCGCCTCGGCCTTCATCATCAAGATGTCGGCGTAACGAATCAAAGGAAGGTCATTACTTTGGTTGCGACCATTCTTGAAATCTTCATTGTCAACAAACCACTTGATGGAACGAGCACCTTGACGCCAACCTTCTACATTGTCGCCGACATCCAATTCTGAAGTCTGCTTCACCAACTTAATGTTTGGCTCCAACACCAAAGGATTTCCATCACGGTCCTTGCAAACCTGGTCGGTAGGGAGCAAGGTTTCTGGGTCATAGATATGTACTGTGCCCTGGAGCACCATGGTGTTACGTTCATCACCAGGGAGACTGAAGCGAGCCGCGGCCTCTGGGGTAACAGCGATATAGCCACCACCAGAATTAGACAAAGCTGCACCATAATAGCTTGGCTTCAATGTCTTGATGTCCTTATAGGAATGAGAGCGGCCATACTGCATACCTGTTGCATTCAAGGTATGGTAAGGCATAGCATATATGAAGTCCTTTATCTGACCGCTCTCCACCAACTCTGAATTATTAGGGCCGAACTTGAAGCGATAAGCCACAGGTCCTAAAGCGAAGTTACCTGAAGAGATAATCTTATCGCAAGCAGCCACACAATCGTTCAACTTCTCATTGCTATAACTTGCCGCATCATATTGGTCTACGGAAGCTGCCGTATAAACAGGCCAATTGAGGTACAAGCGAGCCAAGAGGCCGTAAGCCATATACTTATTTGGCTTACCATAATTCTCACCAGTAGTCTCCTCTGGGAGTTGGTCTGCCACAGCCAAGAGTTCACTTTCTATCCACTTTGCCACATCAGCACGTGGCTGGCGTGCAGTAATGTCCAAGCCATTCTGCTCGCAGTAAGCCTTGTCTACGATAGGAGCATCACCAAAATTATCCATCTCAAGATAAGTGAAGTAAGCACGGATAGCACGAGCCGCGGCGATATACTTAGGGTCAGCATCAGAATCTATGACCTCATTGGCTTTCACCACACCTTCACCCAAAACATTCATCCAGTCGATGGTAGCACACTCTGTCGTAAAGTTATGGAGGGAAGTATTGGCGTAGGCGTATGAGTCGAGCCAGTTGCCGCTAAACGACAAGGCTGTGAACTCATCACTAGACAAAGCCTGTGCTTCCATATAGCGACGACCAAAGCAATCTCGCATCTGGAAGTAAATACCTGCCATTTTAGAAACAATAGCTTCCTCCGTGCCAGGATACTTCGTGTATTGTGAATCCACAGGCACATCCAAGTCTGTACAGCTAACGGCCAAGGTCGCCAAGCTGGCAGCAAATAAAGTCTTTATATTTAGTTTCATATTCTATACGTATTTAAAGATGATTAAAACGCCATTAGAAGTTGATCTTAGCACCAACCATTATCGTACGAGTATGTGGATAGTTGCTCCAACGGTAATCCACACCTGGGTCAATGCCTCCGAGGTTCACCTCTGGGTCCAAGCCCTTATAGCTGGTGATGGTGAAGAGGTTGTTGGCTGTAACATAAAGTTGCAGGCTGTTCAACCAGCCATCCAGATTGCGGAAGGTATACCCCAAGGTCAAATTCTGCAAACGAACATACGAGCCATTCTCTATGAACTTATCAGAAGGAACATTAGAGCTCTTATCCGTTGCAGGACGGTCTGTGATGAATTCCTTCAGCACATTCTTGCCACCGGCAAAGAAATCAGGAGCCGTGTAGTGAGCACGAAGACCATTGTAAATCTTATTGCCGAACACTCCGGTAAAGAAGAATGAGGCACTCCAGTTCTTATAGCTGAATGTATTGTTCCATCCCACATTCAACTTAGGTTGTGCACAACCGGTAATGGTACGGTCCTTAAACTCAGGAGACTTGGTTGTCTTGCCTGTACGCTCACCTGTCTCTGCATCATGCTCATAATATACAGAGGTGCCATCCTCATCATAGCCAGCAAACTCATAAGTGAAGAATGTTCCCAAAGGCTGTCCCTCCATAATCTGCTGAGTATAGCCATTGGAAGATACACCTGCCACCATTGGGTCACCCTGTGTGAAGGATGCCGTGCTGTACTTCTCGTTGGTCAACTTCTTTACTTTATTCTTATTATGAGAAAGGTTCAAGGTGGTTGTCCAAGTGAAGTTTTGGTTCTGTATAGGGATTGCATTAATAGAGAACTCAATACCACGGTTACTTATCTCACCCACATTGGCTGCAATGGAGCCAAAAGGATAAACAAAAGAAGATACTGGATAATTCCAAATCAAATCCTTTGTATTCTTGTCGTAGTACTCAACAGAACCATTGATACGACCGTTGAAGAACGCATAATCCAAGCCGATGTTCAACATGCCAGTCTTCTCCCACTTCAAGTCTGGATTAGCCAACTTGGTAGAAACCAAGGTAGCATAGTTCTTGCCACCGATGGTGGAAACAGAACCATTGGCACCGTATGTTGCCACTGCGGTATAAGCGCCAAATCCCAAGGCATTACCACTAACGCCATAACCTACACGTAACTTCAGGTTAGAGAGTTTCAAGGCATCCTTCACACCAGTCATGAATTTTTCTTCCGTAATGTTCCATGCTCCAGAAACAGATGGGAAGTAACCCCACTGGTGACCATCGCCAAATACAGAAGAACCATCTCGACGGATTGTTGCCTGCAACATATATCGACTATCGAATGAATAAGAAAGACGACCATAGAAAGAGATATTGCGTATGGTCTCCTTGGTTCCACTCTCTACGGCAGTCATGCCATCAATCGTACCCGCATACTTCAACTGATTCCAGCCCAGCTTGTCATCGAAGAAATTATGCACGGTCAGGCCAAAGCCATCATTGTTGACACGTTCCTCCCAAGAATAACCAGCCATCAAGCCTAACTTATGAACCCTATTGAAAGTAGTATCATAATTCAGGTAAGTCTCGAATGTCTGGTCATGTCCCTGATAGGTACTGCGGTTTGCACGGCCCTGATAATCGCTAATGCCATTCAGCTGGCTATTATGAGAGTCGTATGAGCTATAAGTACGCTGTTTGTTGCTATACTGATAGTTAGCGTTCCAAGTCAATCCCTTTACAATATATGCCGTTGCTTTGCCGATAAACTGCATACGCTTCCACTCAAACTCAGAAGAATCCTCGGCTATCAAAGACAGAGGGTTATAGTTGCCAGAGCCATCACCCTTGCTCCAAGAGCCGTCCTCGTTTCTGATAGGTGTGGTAGGATTGAAATAATTCATAGCGTCAAGCACAGAACCGCCCTCATTGTTCATTGGCACTCCCTCATGCTTGCCATACATAGCGTTCAAACCAGCAGAGAGTTCCAAGTGGTCTTTCAAGACCTTGGAACTTACCAAAGAGCGGAAGTTGATGCGGTGCATATCTGTACCCTTGATGATACCCTCACGATTATTGTAGTTGAGGGATGTCATGTAAGTCGTTTTCTTGTTGCCACCATTGATGGAGAGGTTATGGTTATGGCTTATACCTGTACGAAGCACCTCCTTCTGCCAGTCGGTAGAAGAACCATAATCGTAAGCATAATCCAAATTGTTGGCCTTAACATAGTTGCGAATATCATCTGCGGAAGCCATATCCAAAGTCTTTGAGATATGGTCGAAACCCACATAGCCCGAATAAGAAACATTGACACGCTCCTGGTTGTTCTTACCTTTCTTGGTGGTAATCATAATCACACCATTGGCTGCCTTAGAACCATAGATAGCTGTGGCGGAAGCATCACGAAGCACATCAATGCTCTCAATATCATCTGGCGCCACCATGGAAATATCCACTCCTGGGATACCATCGATGACATAATATGGCTGCATCGCCTCACCTGTACGGAGAGAGGAAGCACCACGAAGGGTCATGCTTGTAGAGCCGTTAGGGTCGCCACTGGAAGTAACTACCAATCCTGGCACCTTGCCCTGAAGCATCTGCGCAGGGTCGGTATAAACACCTTTGTTCAAGTCCTTGGCATTGACTGTAGTAATAGAAGATGTAACATCCTTACGGCGCATAGTACCATAACCTACCACCACAACCTCGTTCAAGGCGGTGTTGTCTTCATCCAATACTACCTGGCTGTTACCCCCTGCCTTGATGGTCTTTGGCGTAAAGCCAATGTAGGTGAGTTTCAACTTAGCACCTGGTTTCACATTCAGGCTGTAGTTACCATTGATGTCGGTAACCGCACCATTATTCGTTCCCACCTCCACGACACTTACGCCGATAAGAGGCTCGCCATTGGCATCCTTCACGGTGCCACTGACCTTACTTTGTGCAAATGTGAGCGAACTCACGAGCAGAAGGGCGGAAGAGAACAGAACTCGCTTCATGCTTCTTCCCATTGTCTTTTGTACTATTTGCATAACTTATTAGATTTAGTTATATAATCATTCGATGCAAAGGTAGCTATGCTAGATTACATCTGTGTTAAATTCCGATGAAGTTTCCGCCAAACTTGATGTTCTTGTCGGATTTCACCCTCAAGCCTTCCAATACCACGTTCTTGGCTTGCTCCACATATACGCCGTACACCTTATTATATATAAAGCCCTCCCCACGGCATGGGCGCTTGTCGTATACGCCACCATCATAAGGGGTGAGTTTCTTCAGACTGAGATGCACATTGTTGAAGTAGATGTCATGTACCTTATCCTGGGTGTCGCCCCCGATAAAGCAACCATTCTCGCTAGTAGCATAGATATTGTTGAAGTAGATGTCGCTGACCTCTCCACACCTGCCCACGGTCTGTCCCTTAGGGAATCGCCAGTTGGCATCCTTGTGGTTGCCGTTGGCACGAGGGTAAGAGGTTACATAGATTGGCTCTGCCTTGCCCCACCACACATCACTCCAAAGTTGGCAATCGAGGATGATATTGGAGAAGACCACATGGCTGACAGTACCCTCGTCACGGTTCTGAATGCCGAGCCCACGGTTGCTGCCCTTGATGACACAATTGTCGATGGTTACATTATAGATGGAATCCATATTCTCGCTTCCAATCTTAACGGTACAGCTGCGGCTTTCCATCACACAGTTGGTCACCACGATGTCGTGGCAAGAGCCATACTCCTCATATTCCCTGCGGTTCTTGAGACAGATGGCATCATCGCCACTGGTAATATGGCAGTTGGAGATGCGCACATTCTTGCTGTGGTCGATGTCAATGCCATCTCCGTTGCGTATCTTCAGGTTGTTGAGTAAGTTGATGCCATCGATGACAGCGCCGTCACATCCTATGAGATGCACGGTCCAATAGGCTCCCTCACGAATTGTAATGTCACGGATGCTCAGACTCTTCACGCCGATAAGCGTCAGCACATGTGGACGAGGGTCGAAGGTGGTGACAGGCTTCAGCTCATAGCTGTCGCCAAGCTCTGCGCCCATAAACTTGATGCCATTGCCATGGATGGTGCCATGTCCAGAGAAAGAAAGGTTCTCGATGTCCTTTGCCCATATCCACATCATACCTTCACCTTCGTTCTTGCCGAAAGCACTCTTGTGATAGATACTCTCATCAGGATTGGCCTTCCAAACGGCATTGGTTTCCAACACCACATGGATATTGGATTTCAGTTGTACCGGACCAGACAAATACTCACGATTGGCCGAGAAGATGACATCGCCACCTCCCGCTTGGTTACAAGCATCGATTGCCCGCTGGATGGCAACCGCATCATCGCTGATTCCATCACCCTTAGCCCCAAAGTCCAGGATGCGATACTCCTTGGCAAAAAGGACAAACGGAAATGCCAACAATAGAATCAGGCATAAAGTTATTCTTTTACTCATAAATGTTCAGGTTTTTAAACAATGCAAAATTAGTCAAAATATAGATAACAAGCAAATTTTAGTTTACCATATTTAATAATGAAAGCTATTTTTAACATTTCAGGGACAAGAAACCGCCCAAAAGGCTCATGAACACTCATGGAAAGCGCAATAAGACCCAACAAGATGCGGCACGCAAGGCCACCTGTATAATTATACTGCATAAAACATGCATAAAACTACCAATAAACGATATTTTATCGCTAATTATGCAAATTATATGCAAATTTATTTGGTAGTCTCGCAATAATATAGTAATTTTGCACCCGATAAACGAATAAAAATACAACGTATGAAAGTAAAGAATAGCAGATTAGAGACCCTGAAGATGCTTATCTCAAGCCAAGAGCTAAGCTCGCAAGAACAACTCTTGCAGGCTTTGCACAAGGAGGGCTATGAGATAACCCAAGCTACGTTGAGCCGCGACCTCAAACTCCTGAAGGTAGCAAAGGCTGCGTCTTCAAGCGGGAAATACGCTTATGTCTTACCTAATGACACATTGTATAAACGTGTATCCAGCCCTACTTCCATCAGCAAGATGATGGTGAGCACTGGGTTTCAGTCAATCAACTTCTCGGGCAACATGGTGGTCATCAAGACTCGCCCGGGATATGCCAGCAGCATCGCCTACAACATCGACAACAGCGACATTCCACAGATTCTAGGAACCATCGCTGGCGACGACACCATATTCCTGGTCAAGAAAAAGGGAACGACAGAGGAAGAAGTGCTCGACATACTGGCAGAGGTGATTCCTGACATCAATCACTATAGATACTAGGGATTTCTCAAAATCTGCACCTATACATTATTATATATATAACAATAGAAACAAGAACATTATAAAATAAAAGAGAAAAATGGAAGAAGTTAAAGTCATGGTGGCTGATGAAAGTCACATCAAGTACATCGACACCATTCTGACTACCATCGCAGAAGCAGCAAAGAAACGTGGTTCTGGTATCGCCAAGCGTTCACCAGAGTATGTTGCCACCAAGATGCGTGAGGCAAAGGCTGTCATCGCCCTCCAGGGTGAGAAGTTCGCTGGCTTCAGTTACATCGAGACATGGGGCAACAAGCACTATGTTACCACATCTGGTTTGATCGTTCACCCAGACTTCCGAGGCATCGGACTGGCAAAGCGCATCAAGAACCTTACCTTTACGCTTGCCCGACAGCGATGGCCTCATGCCAAGATTTTCTCTTTGACATCTGGTTCGGCAGTGATGAAGATGAACACCCAGCTGGGTTACCTGCCCGTTACTTTCGCCGACCTGACCGATGATGAGTCGTTCTGGC
>CAVCRI010000043.1:0-18897 GCA_963604545.1 Lachnospiraceae bacterium
GCATCCAAGGCAAGCTCAGACCACTTCGTCCGTGCTTTCCACGATACATACGGCATGCCTACCATCGTGACCAACTGCTCTAACAACTATGGTCCATACCAGTTCCCAGAGAAGTTGATTCCGCTCTTCATCAACAACATCCGCCATCGCAAGCCATTGCCTGTATATGGCAAGGGTGAGAATGTGAGGGATTGGCTCTATGTGGTAGACCATGCCCGTGCCATCGACCTGATTTTCCACAAGGGCAAGATAGCCGAGACTTACAATATCGGTGGCTTCAACGAGTGGAAGACCTCGACCTCATCACCTACGTTACCGACCGCAAGGGACACGATATGCGCTATGCCATCGACTCTCGAAAGTTGCAGAAGGAACTTGGTTGGGAGCCAAGTCTACAGTTTGAGGAGGGTATCGAGAAGACCGTAAAATGGTATCTTGAGAACCAGGAGTGGATGGACAACGTAACGAGCGGTGATTATCAGAAGTATTATGAGAAAATGTACAATATATAAAAGATGAATATAATCAAGACAAACATAGAGGGTGTGCTCATTATTGAGCCACGCCTTTTCAGGGATGCTCGTGGCTACTTCTTCGAGAGCTTCAGCGAGCGAGAGTTTACAGAGAAGGTAGAGCCATTGGTAGGTTATAAGGTTAACTTCTGCCAAGACAATGAGAGCATGAGTAGTTATGGAGTGATGCGTGGCTTGCACTTCCAACGTCCACCGTTTACCCAAAGCAAATTGGTGCGCTGTGTGAAGGGTAGGGTGCTTGATGTAGCTGTGGATGTTCGCAAAGGCTCACCTACATACGGCAAGCATGTGGCTGTGGAACTAACCGAAGATAATCATCGCCAGTTCTTCATCCCAAAGGGCTTTGCCCATGGTTTCGCTGTCCTCTCAGAGACTGCTGTATTCCAATATAAGTGTGATGAGTTTTATCATCCTGAGGCTGATGGCGGCATCTCAATCCTTGATGATAGTCTAGGTATTGATTGGAAAATACCAACTGAGTATGCGAATCTGAGTGAGAAGGATACGAAGCATGAGATGCTGAAGGACTTTGATAGTCCATTTGAATACTAAAAACTGTAATTTTGGTATGTTGTAGAAGCATATCTACGCACCTTGCTCCCACAAGATAAGTCGACAAATGAGGATAGCGAGAAAAGTTGAGGCAATAAGTTAAATCCTAAATGGTAGATAATTTTTTCTTTGAAATCCTTGGAAGTTTGGGAAAATTGTTTTAAATTTGCAAGCAGTTAAACGTTTAATATAGAATAATTATGACAGCAACAGCATTAAATAGAACGCAAGTTCATCTTTTACAGATGTTTCAGGTGGATGATTCTCAAAGAGGTTTGGATGAATTGAAGGAATTGTTATATTCTTACTATTCTAAGAAAATGGATGAGGAACTAAATAAACTTTGGGATTCGGGTGCTTTGGATCAGAAACGATTGGATGAAATTAACAAGATGGATTTACATAAATTGCAATTGTCATGAGTCGTTTGGTCTTAGATACGAATTGCCTTATCCAAATAGTTTCACCACGAAGTAAGTATCATGCCTTATGGAATACTTTTGTTTGTGGTGAAAATACTCTTTGTGTTTCTAATGAAATTATCGAGGAGTATGTGGAAATAATGCAAAAACTTATTGGCTATACTACTGCCGAATATGTTGTCAAAACGATATTAAACAGTAGGTTTACTGAAATGATAACTCCTTATTTTAAATTCAATCTAATAGAAGCGGATAAGGATGATAATAAATTTGTGGATTGTGCGATAGCTGCTCATGCAAAATGTATTGTGACAAATGACCATCATTATGATGTGCTTAAAACAATACCGTTTCCTAAGGTCGAGGTTATAAACCTTATAGATTTTATCAATCATATTCCTAAGTTGTAAACAAATCTTATACATCGGAAGGCCAAATTTAATGTTGATACAACAAAAGTTTGATTAGAAATACTTTCCTCATACGAGTGGCGTCTAGTGCAAAGCGATACTGCAATGAGGAACAATATATTTATCTTTTGAGGATACGACAAATAATCGCTATCGGCAATTTCACCTCTTCTTATTAATAGCCTACATAGCAGGGCTATCGGAAGGAGGATAATAGCGGCTATATAGGATAATATGATGCGTATCATTTCTTTCATAGGGGCAAAGGTACGAAATAAAAATGGTTTGGCAATCGTTTTTCATTCGAAATGTTTGGCTGTTTCGAGAAAAAAGCGTAACTTCGCAGCGTGAAATTATAAACGCTTAAATATAGGAGGTAAATAATATGATTATGACAGGTAATGTTACATCTGATAGAGCCGTTCCTTATTGGAATGAAATCAAGGATTTAAGTTGGGAAGATAGGCATAATCTTGCAGAACTTCTTGAGGTATCATTAGTTAATGATTCTGATAAAGCGATAGCTGAAGATTTTGTTAGAGAGATGCCAGTGGAAGCCTTGGAGATGGCATCTGAATACGCCTTAAGAGAAAGTCGTGCAGGTCGTTGTATTCCTCATCAGCAAGCTATGGATTGGATAAAGGAGAAAAGAGGATGGAAATAAAATGGTCTGAAATGGCACTTAAAACAATCGACCCGCACTGTTGTGGGTATGATTAAGAGATATTATGAGCACAATGGTAAATAAAACCTTCTCTTTTCCTTGGCTGTTTCGAGAAAAAAGCGTAATTTCGCAGCGGTAATTGAAATTTAAACGTTTAAAGGAGATAATTATGGCTAACTATATACGATTTGACTGGGCAATGAAACGATTGCTTCGCAACAAGGCTAACTATGCCGTGTTGGAAGGATTGATGTGCTCATTGCTCAACGAGAGATTCAAGATTGTGAATTTCTTGGAAAGTGAGTCTAATCAGGAGGATGAGACAGATAAGTTTAATCGTGTAGACATTCTTGCTGAGGGCGAAAATGGGGAACTTGTCATTTTCGAGATTCAGAACAGCCGTGAGCTGACTTATTTCCATCGTATGCTTTATGGCGTATCTAAGGCTGTCACCGATTATATCCACATCGGTGAGGGATATGGAAAGGTCAGAAAAGTATATTCTGTCAACATCGTGTACTTTAGTCTCGGTCAAGGTAAGGACTATGTTTACCATGGAAAAACTGTTTTCCGTGGCATGCATGAGTCGGATGACATCTTGCATCTTTCTAAGCGTCAGCACGAATTGTTCTTTGGTGAACTGCCAGATGATGATAAGGCAACTAAGGAAGCTGGTGACTTGTTCCCGGAATACTTCTTGCTGAAAGTAAATGATTTCGATAAGGTGGCTACGACTCCTCTGGATGAATGGATTTCTTTCTTGAAGACAGGTGAGATTGCCAATGATGCCACTGCACCTGGACTCTCTGAAGCTCGCCAGTGCTTGGCATACGATAAACTCTCTGATGAGGAGAAGATAGCATATAAGCAACACATGGATAATCTCGTCTATCAGAAATATACGCTTGAAACGAGTTATGATGATGGTGTGCAGGATGGCTTGTTGAAGGGAGAAAAATTAAAGGCTGTGGAAATAGCCAAGAACTTGCTTTCTCTGCATGTTCCTATAGATACAATTGTAAATGCTACAGGATTGTCGGCTGAGGAAATTGAAAAATTGAAGGAGAAATAGCGTCAAATAAAAATATGAGTACATACACTTATCTCTTGTTTCATAATTCCCAAAGTTATGATACTTCCTTGACTTATGCCTCTCGACTGACTATCCTTTCGAAAAAAGATATTTTGGCGGCAGGAGAAAGAATCGGACTGAAACTTCCTGCGTCTAAAACGAAAGAAATATTGGCTGAGAAGTTGGTCGACTATGTTCTGAACCATCCTAAGGAAATGGTTACGATGTTGGAAGACGATGAGGTGGTGTTGGCTCATGACATCATCGAAGCTGGTGAAAATGCAATCATTTGGCGACCTCATCGTCTCAGATACCATACGCTCAAACAAATGGTCTGGGTAATGGTCAATCACGATAAGCAAAAGAGAAAGGATGGTTTTGTGATGCTCGATGAACTACAGAAAGTTTTTACCCCTTTTGTCAAAGAGAGATATGATTTTTCCTTAAAGATGGTACAAGCTGCCAAAAATCAGAAGAAACCAGCTACATCTCGCCTCTATTTGAAGGATTTGCCTGCCAAATTAGCCGGCTTGGATTTGGAACAACTTAAAATCGTGCATTATTTATTCCAGAACAATTATATGGAGGAAGATGAAGCGAGTGACTGGTGTGATGCAGGGATATGCGAAGCTTACCATGAGAATGCTTATGACTGGTTCAAGAGTGGCGGAGTGGAGGATTCTGGCATTCTTAACCACTTGGTCTATGAGATATTGGACGAATGGAAGAAACATAAGTCTTCTTTGTATCGGCGTGCCATGAATGACATCAAGGATTGGATTTCTTTTGATTTCACTTCCTTCGAATCGTCACATGTCGAGGAAGTGAAGAAAGCTTTTGAAGAGGCGATGTCTTCTAGAGATGATAAAACGGTGGTAAAAGCCTTGATGCCATTTCTGAAGCTTGCTAGAGAATATGCTGCAGATAAAAAGTACCTTGATGCAATAGCCTTGTCTTTTTGCTTGTTTGATAACTTGGGAAAAGCGTATCAGAGACATCAAGAATGGTTCGATTGTATATGGAACGGTGGTGTACAAACAGAATAAAGGAGGATATGGACATTCATTTGATTATTAACAACAGGCATCATGACCTGTTTGGAGATATAGAAATATCATGGTGTGATTCTAGAATGAATGATATGTTGAATGATGGTAAAGACCAATATAATGACTATTCAGAACTAGATGATACTCTTTATGATTATTTAGAGAAATAAATATTCTTTCTCTTTTCCTTGGCTGTTTCGAGAAAAAAGCGTAATTTCGCAGCGGTAATTGAAATTTAAACGTTTAAAGGAGATAATTATGGCTAACTATATACGATTTGACTGGGCAATGAAACGATTGCTTCGCAACAAGGCTAACTATGCCGTGTTGGAAGGATTGATGTGCTCATTGCTCAACGAGAGATTCAAGATTGTGAATTTCTTGGAAAGTGAGTCTAATCAGGAGGATGAGACAGATAAGTTTAATCGTGTAGACATTCTTGCTGAGGGCGAAAATGGGGAACTTGTCATTTTCGAGATTCAGAACAGCCGTGAGCTGACTTATTTCCATCGTATGCTTTATGGCGTATCTAAGGCTGTCACCGATTATATCCACATCGGTGAGGGATATGGAAAGGTCAGAAAAGTATATTCTGTCAACATCGTGTACTTTAGTCTCGGTCAAGGTAAGGACTATGTTTACCATGGAAAAACTGTTTTCCGTGGCATGCATGAGTCGGATGACATCTTGCATCTTTCTAAGCGTCAGCACGAATTGTTCTTTGGTGAACTGCCAGATGATGATAAGGCAACTAAGGAAGCTGGTGACTTGTTCCCGGAATACTTCTTGCTGAAAGTAAATGATTTCGATAAGGTGGCTACGACTCCTCTGGATGAATGGATTTCTTTCTTGAAGACAGGTGAGATTGCCAATGATGCCACTGCACCTGGACTCTCTGAAGCTCGCCAGTGCTTGGCATACGATAAACTCTCTGATGAGGAGAAGATAGCATATAAGCAACACATGGATAATCTCGTCTATCAGAAATATACGCTTGAAACGAGTTATGATGATGGTCAGCAAGATGGGGTGAGAAAAGTGGCGAAGAACTTGCTCTCACTGCATGTTCCTATGGATGCAATAGTGAACGCTACAGGATTGTCGGTTGATGAAATAGAAAAATTAAAGGAGGAATAGTATCAAATCCTTGAAAAACACAAGTAGATAAGATAGTTTAGAATTTACACATTATTTTATATATAGGTTGGCAAAGGCTTTCTGGAAAGAAAGTCCTTGCTAGCCCTCTAAGCGTTTGTACTTTTACAAATACATACTTTATGAAAATTTTTAAAAAGGCTTGTTTGCGAACGAAAATCGCAAACAAGCCTTTTTGGGTTTTTCTTTCCTTCGGGTCATTTTCTTCCCTTTCTATTTCTTCTTCAGCACATCGGCTAGGAATTTGTAGGTATAGCCCTTCTTGGCTTTCACCATATCCTCTGGCGTGCCGGCAAAGAGAAGCTGACCACCGCCACGACCTCCCTCTGGACCCATGTCGATGAGCCAGTCGGCTAACTTGATGACATCGAGGTTGTGCTCGATGATGATGACGGTGTTGCCACGGTCTACCAACTTTTGCAGCACATCCATCAGGATGCGGATGTCCTCGAAATGAAGACCGGTGGTTGGCTCGTCGAGGATGTAGAGGGTCTTGCCTGTGTCTCGCTTCGAGAGTTCGGTGGCTAGCTTTACTCGCTGACTCTCACCGCCTGACAGGGTGGTGCTGCTCTGACCCAACTTGATGTAGCCAAGTCCTACGCTTTGCAATGCCTTAATCTTGTTGAGTATCTGAGGCACGTTCTCAAAGAACTCCACCGCCTGGTTGATGGTCATGTCAAGCACGTCGGCGATGCTCTTGCCCTTGTAGCGCACTTCGAGGGTCTCTCGGTTGTATCGCTTGCCGTGGCATACTTCGCAAGGTACGTACACATCTGGCAGGAAGTTCATCTCAATGGTCTTGTAACCATTGCCCTTACATTCCTCGCATCTGCCTCCCTTCACATTGAAGGAGAATCTGCCTGGTTTGTAACCTCGAATCTTTGCCTCTGGCAAACCCACGAACAGGCTTCGGATGTCACCAAACACGCCCGTGTAGGTAGCTGGATTGCTGCGAGGAGTCCTGCCGATAGGGCTTTGGTCAACGTTGACCACCTTGTCTATGTTGTCGATGCCCTCGATGCTGTCGTATGGCATAGGCTTCTTCAGACTGCGATAGAAGTGTTGCGAGAGGATAGGTTGGAGGCTCTCATTGATTAAGGTAGACTTGCCCGAACCGCTCACGCCTGTTATCACGATGAGCTTGCCCAGAGGAAACTCCACGTCCACGCCCTTCAGGTTATTGCCCTTGGCACCTTTTATCACGATGCTCTTGCCGTTGCCTTCTCTGCGATGCTCGGGTATGGCGATTTGCATCTCTCCATTCAGGTATTGGGCGGTGATGGTATGCGTCTTCAGCATCTCGGCTGGTGTGCCTTGGAATACTACCTCGCCTCCCTTTCTGCCTGCCTTCGGACCGATGTCTACTATCCAGTCGGCGGCACGCATCATATCCTCATCGTGTTCCACCACAATGACGGTGTTGCCTAGGTCACGAAGTTCCTTCAGGCTTCGGATGAGTCGCTCATTGTCACGCTGATGCAGTCCGACGCTAGGCTCATCGAGGATGTAGAGCACGTTGACCAGTTGGCTGCCTATCTGTGTGGCGAGACGGATGCGCTGGCTCTCTCCACCCGAAAGCGAGGCAGACTGACGATTGAGCGATAGGTAGGTGAGACCCACATCGAGCAAGAAGCTGACACGGGAGCGCAACTCCTTTACTATCTCGTGGGCCACCTTTGCTTTCATGGAAGGAAGATGTTCCTCCACATGGTCGAGCCAATCACGCAGTTCGTCGATGTCAAGGTTGGCTACTTCGGAGATATTCTTGTCCCAAATCTTGAAGGAGAGGGATTCCTGCTTAAGTCGCTGACCGTGGCAGACTGGGCACTCGATGGTGGAGATAAACTGGTCTGCCCACTTCTTGCCGGCACTGCTCTCGTCATCCTCCATCACTTTTTTCAAGTAGTCGATGATGCCGTCGTAGGCACAGAAATAATCGGTAGAAGTGTGAACCTTCTCCTTGTCAATCTTCACGTTTTCGAGTGAGCCGTAGAGAATCTCCTGCATCGCATCGCCTGGAATCTCAGAGATAGGGGTCTTGAGCGTGAGGTCGTATTTCTCCAACAACGACTCTATCTGCCAGAAAATCATCTGGTTCTTGTATTTGCCCAGTGGCACGATGCCGCCTGCATGGATGCTGAGGCTATCGTCTGGAATCACTTTCTTCAAGTCTATCTGGTTCACCTTGCCCAAGCCCTTGCAGTGAGGACAGGCACCTTCGGGAGAGTTAAAGGAGAACATGTTAGGGGCTGGGTCTTGGTAGGCGATGCCCGTTACTGGGTCCATCAGACGCTTGGAGAAGTTCTTGCCCTCCGATTGCCCTTTTTCGATGACCATCACCATGCCGTCGCCTTGCTTCATGGCGGTGGCAACGCTCTTGCGGATGCGCTCCTCGTCGCTATCACGTACCACTAGCTTATCCACCACTACCTCGATGTTGTGGTTCTTGTAGCGGTCTATCTTCATGCCGCTCACAATCTCCAGAATCTCGCCATCCACACGCACATAGAGATAGCCCTTGCGGCGCATGCTCTCGAAGAGTTCACGATAGTGGCCCTTGCGCTGGCGCACGAGAGGGGCGAGCAGGAAGATAGCCTTGCCTGCATACTCAGAGAGAATCATGTCGATGACCTGCTCCTCGGTATATTTCACCATCTCCTCGCCACTGCGGTAGCTATAGGCGGTACCGGCACGGGCATAGAGCAGGCGCAGATAGTCGTATATCTCGGTGGTGGTACCCACGGTGGAACGAGGGTTCTTATTGGTGGTCTTCTGCTCGATGCTGATGACAGGGCTGAGACCCGTAATTTTGTCTACATCAGGGCGTTCCATATTGCCCAGAAAATTGCGGGCATAGGCAGAGAAAGTCTCGATATAGCGACGCTGACCCTCGGCAAAGATGGTGTCGAAAGCTAACGAACTCTTGCCCGAACCCGATAGTCCGGTTATCACGGTAAGGGAGTCGCGAGGTATCTCCACGTCGATGTTCTTGAGGTTGTGAACTCGTGCTCCCCAAACATTTATCTTTTCTTCTTCGTTCATCATTGGTTATGATTAGATGAAAGTAATATTTTCCTGATTATTCTCCTGTATTTGTTGTTTCGGTGAATCCGCGGAGCAGATTCACGTCTCTCTTGATGTTATATGTCTTGCCATCGGCACCCTTTGCCTTGACGAGGCAGAAGTAGACACCATCCTTCACGGGCTTTCCCTTGTAGGTGCCGTCCCATCCCTCGGCAGGGTCGCTCCACTCGAAGAGTTTCTGCCCCCATCTGTTGAAGATGTAGGCATGGAACTCGGTGAGGCTCTGGTATCCATCCTTCGCCTTGTAGATGTCGTTGATGCCATCGCCATTCGGACTGAAGGCATTCGGCATCTGTAACACACTCTCGGCGATGGAGAGGGTGAGGGGATTGTCGTCGTTGAGCAGTTCTGTCTCCTGGTCGCCCTGGGTAAACTTGGCATAGAGGATAACACGGATGTTGCCCGACTCGGAGAAGTCGATGTCTGTGTTCTCCTCATACCTTATTATATATGGCTCCTCGGCATTGTCCTTGTAGATGCGCCACTCATAGTAGGTACTCCAGCCATCGGCGTTGGCAGGATGCGCCTCGAAGGCGGCGTGTACAGGAGCCGAACCGGTATATGATTCTTCTGCCACCGCCTCGCCGTCCGGCCCCGTGAAGGTAGCCGATGGATTCACCGATGGATAATCGTCGGCTTGTGCCTTCGTCGAACTGACGGTCGGAAGAGTACACGGCATTTCTGCATTTGCTCTCAAATGTACCCCGAAAAGGAACGCAAAGATGTAAAGTATCGTTATTTTTAGTCTCATTTCTCAAATAATTTGTGCAAAGATAATAAAAAGATGAGAGATTTTGGGCTAAATGAGAGATTTTTTGTATTTTTGCACGTGAAAACATTTAATTCTGATGATGCGAGGTCTTCGTATCGAGGAATGGAAACCAAAAATAGTATGTAGATATGAGACGAATAATGAGATATTTCTTTTTGGTTGTGGCACTCTTTCTCAGTGCTAGCGTTTTTGCGCAGACAACCAAGTGGCGTGACATCTATACGGTGAAGAAGAAAGATACCGTCTTTGGTATCGCCAACAAGTATGGACTCAGCTTGCCTGAGCTGATGGATGCCAACCCTGAGATGAAGCAGGAGGGCTATATGCTGCAGAAGGGCGCAACCCTCTTCATACCTTACGCCAACGAACAGAAGAACCCTAATGAGCGTACCACCAATGGCAAGGCAAACCAGCCTGCCGCTGTGGTTAGCAATGCCGTGAAGGTAGGCGTGATGCTGCCGCTGCATGATGTGGATGGCGACGGTAAGCGTATGGTGGAGTACTATCGTGGCATCTTGATGGCATGCGACTATCTGAAGAAGAAGGGCATCTCTACCGATGTGCATGCCTGGAATGTGTCTATTGACGCTGACATCCGCACCACCTTGTTGCAGGAGGGTGCCAACAAATGCGACATCATCTTTGGTCCGCTCTATACCAAGCAGGTGGCTCCGTTGGCAGGATTCTGCAAGACTTACGGCATCAAGCTCGTCATCCCATTCTCCATCAATGGCGACGATGTGGAGCGCAACAAGGAGATTTATCAGGTTTACCAGAGTCCTGAGAGCCTGAACGATGCCACCATCAAGGCTTTCTTGAAGCGCTTTACCAATGTGCATCCTATCTTCGTGGACTGCAATGACTCTATCTCTCGCAAGGGTAATTTTACCTTTGGCCTGCGTAAGGAGCTGGA
The DNA here is from genome assembly GCA_963604545.1 of Lachnospiraceae bacterium. Classification (GTDB taxonomy): domain Bacteria; phylum Bacteroidota; class Bacteroidia; order Bacteroidales; family Bacteroidaceae; genus Prevotella. The sequence continues at coordinate 10,627 of CAVCRI010000043.1, forward strand.
GAAGCGCAACATCAACTATAGCATCACCAACGTAAACTCAAGCATAGACCAGTTTGCCAAGGCTTTCTTGCCAAGCAAGCAGAATGTAATCATCTTGAATACGGGTCGTATGCCACAGTTGACGGCGGTACTCAACAAGCTCGATGAGTTTGACACCAAGTACCCTGGTGCTGCCATCTCCCTCTTTGGCTATACCGAGTGGTTGATGTATGCCAAGTATCATATAGATAGATTCTACAAGTATGACACCTACATCCCAAGTACGTTCTACTATAACGCCAATGCCACCCGCACCCAGTCGCTGGAGACGGCTTACCAGCATTGGTTCCATCAGCCGATGATGATAGCTCAGCCTAGGTTTGCCATCACGGGTTACGACCATGCGATGTTCTTTATCATGGGTGTGAAGAACAAGGGCAAGGAGTTTACGGGAGAAAGACAGCAGGTGAATTATCAGCCTGTGCAGACTCCTCTCAATTTTGTGAAGACCAGCAAGGGTGGATACAAGAACAGAAACTTCCAGCTGATTCACTATACCTTCAATCACCAGATTGAGGCGGTAAACTACTAAACAATTAAGAATTAATAATTAAGAATTAATAATTAAGAATTAATAATGAGAAAATATATTGGGGGGCTGCGAAAGGGATGGATATTGCTGCTGATAGTTCTCTTTGGAGGAGGGCTTTCTGCCTTTGCCCAGATAGGAGAGCATCGCAACGACTTCTCCATCGGATTCAACGGAGGATATATCTTGAGCAGTGTGGGATTCCAGCCTGATGTGCAACAGAAACAGCATGGGGGAATGACCTTCGGATTCTCTGCCAAGTATACTTGTGAAAAGTACTTTAAGAGTATCTGCTCCATCATGGCGGAGGTAAACTACGCCAAGGTGGGATGGAAAGAGGATATTCTCGACAAGGATAATCAGCCTGTCATCATCTCTGGCACTGGCGAGGCGATGGCGTATAGCCGAACCATCAACTATATCCAGGTGCCTGTCTTCGCCCATCTTGCATGGGGTAGGGAGGTGAGGGGACTCAACATCTTCGTGAATGCCGGTCCGCAGTTTGGCTTCTACCTGAGCGACTCGCAGAAGACCAACTTCGATGTGAAGAATATGCCTGCCACCGACAATGAGCGTGTAAGCAATGTGGTGGCGCAGGACACGATGGCTATCAAGAACAAACTCGACTATGGTATCGCCCTCGGTCTTGGTGCAGAATACAGCATCCCTAAGGTGGGACACTTCCTGGCTGAGGCTCGCTACTACTATGGACTGGGCAACATCTACGGTTCCAGCAAGCGTGACTACTTCGGAAAGAGCAACTACGGACAAATCGTCTTCAAGGTCTCTTACCTGTTTGACATTAGCAGAACGAAAGGAGTAAAAAGAAAATAGAAAAATAATAAATAAATGAGTACAACAGAACAAATTCAAAAGAAACTGAGCGACTCAGCGTCGGCTCGTTGGACAGCCCTCCTCATCGTGAGCATCACGATGATGTTTGGCTACTTTTTCACAGACGTGATGTCGCCACTTGAACCTCTCTTGACAGCAGCCAAGGGTGCGGAGAATGGACTCGGACTCGGCTGGAGTTCGGATGAATACGGATTTTTTTCAGGAGCATACGGCTACTTCAATGTATTTCTATTGCTTCTCTTCTTCGGAGGACTGATCCTCGATAAGTTTGGCATCCGTTTCACGGGTATTCTCTCTACCGTCTTGATGTTTGGCGGTGCCTTGATAAAATGGTATGCAGTAGGTCATAGCTTTGAGGGCTCAGTAGCTGTGCCTTTCTTCGGAACCTATAGTACACAGGTAGTTATCGCCTCCATCGGCTTCGCCATCTATGGCGTGGGTTGCGAGATTTGCGGTATCACCGTGAGCAAGGTCATCGTGAAATGGTTTACCGGTCATGAGTTGGCTTTGGCGATGGGTGTGCAGGTGGCCACCGCTCGTCTCGGTACAGCTGCTGCCCTGGGTGCTTCCCTTCCATTCGCTAAGTCGATGGGTGGTGTAGCCGCTTCTGTAGGCTTGGGTGCCGCCTTGCTTTGTGCTGGTGTACTCGTATACCTCGTATATTGCGTGATGGATAAGAAGGAGGATGCTTCGGCAGCTGCTGTGGCTGGCGAGCCAGAGGAGGGCTTTAAGTTCTCCGACCTCGGTGGATTGTTCTGTACAACAGGCTTCTGGTATGTGGCATTCCTCTGTCTCATGTTCTACGCAGGCGTATTCCCATTCTTGAAGTTTGCCACCAAGCTGATGATTTTCAAGTATGGTGTAGATCCAGATGTGGCAGGACTGATACCAGCGATGTTGCCATTCGGTACCATCTTCTTGACCCCACTCTTCGGTAGCATCTACGATAAGTATGGCAAGGGTGCCACCCTGATGATTATCGGTAGCTGCCTCTTGACCTTGGTACACGTGGTGTTCGCACTTCCTCTCAACTCATGGGTGCTCGCCATCGTGATGATGCTCATCCTTGGTATCGCCTTCGGACTGGTACCTTCTGCGATGTGGCCATCCGTACCAAAGATTATCCCAATGAAACTCCTGGGCACTGCATACGCCCTCATCTTCTATATCCAGAACATCGGTCTCGCACTGATACCTGTATGGATAGGTAAGGTGAACCAGGCTAATACCGCTGCAGATGGTACCATCAACTATACAGAGACGATGACCATCTTCGCATGTTTCGGTGTTGTCGCCATCGTCATCTCGTTGCTCCTCTTGATGGAGGACAAGCGAAAGGGCTATGGCTTGCAGCAGCCTAATGTGAAAAAATAACTAACAATAACTGGGAGCTCTCTGAAAGGGGAACTTCCATAATAAAGAAAGGACTTAACCATGAATGCGACACCTGAATCACTGATTAAGGATTATGCTGACCCAATAGAGCAGCAGGAGATAGACAAGTTTGTGTGCTCAGAAATGGGGCGTCAGATTCACCGATATATCAAGGGTATGTCGGGAACAAAACAAGCTATGTTGAAGTTTGAGGAACGGCTAGCCAGCCTCTCCGTACCAGAGAAGGAGAAGGCGATAGCCAAGTATATTGACTTGAATCGCAAGGCACTTGACGGATTGGACCTGAAGATGATTTTGGTTCGCTCGGTAGCCAACTACTGCGATACCTTCCAGTATATGCTGGACTTCATCAACGACAAGCGTAAGATGATATTCTATTATCAACGCTTGAAGGCGAAGTATATCCAGTGGCACGAGGTGTTTGAGCAGGACGGTAAGTTCGGCATGAAGGACCATCAGGGCAACCTGTTGCTTCAGCCTGTCTACGATTTCCTTCGTACTTGCTACATCTACAACGATGACCTGAGCATCATGCCTGTCATCGCCGAGAAGAATGGTAAGATGGGACTGGTGATGCCTGATGGCAAGGATACCATCGTGGCAGATTTCTTATACGATGAGATTTGCCTCAGAGATGAATATCCTTACTTTGAGGCAACTAAGAATGGAATGACAGGACTCATAGATAAGTTCGGAAACTTCGTAAATAATTAATAATAAAGGGCAATCAGAATGGGAATGTTCCCAGCTGATTGCCCTTTTTCTCGTTTCAGCCTTTCAGCTGTCACTTATCTAATTTTCTCTCTCGTCTTCAAATGCCAAGAAGAGCAAATGAATTCTTCACTCTTCGTTCTTCACTTTTCTCTTAGCCTAAGTACTTCATCAAAATCTTGATTTTTCCGCTTTCACGGAGCTTGATGATACTCTTCTCACGGATTTGGCGAACACGCTCACGAGTCAAGTTAAACTCGCTACCTATTTCTTCCAAGCCCTTCTCATGGCAACCGATGCCATAGCAGTAGCAAAGAATCTTGCGCTCACGCTCCTTGAGTACAGACTTCAGTACACGCTCCAACTCGCTGCTCATAGACTCGAAGTCCACGCCCTTGTCGGTACGACTATCATCGCCTGATGCCATCACGTCTACCATCGCATTGTCATCATCGTCGCTGCCAAATGGAGCGTCGATACTCATGTGGTGGTTGTCTGCCTTGATGGTCTGGTCAATCTTGCTCTCTTCCATCTTGGTAATCTGGGCAAGCTCAGCAACCGAAGGCTTGCGCTGGTTCTCCTGCTCAAACTTGCTGATTTCGGCACTAATCTTACTCAATGCACCTACCTGGTTGAGAGGCAAGCGAACGATACGGCTCTGCTCAGCGATAGCCTGAAGGATGCTCTGGCGAATCCACCATACGGCGTATGAGATGAACTTAAATCCACGAGTCTCATCAAACTTCTCGGCAGCCTTCACCAATCCGATGTTACCCTCGTCGATGAGGTCAGTCAAGCCAAGTCCCTGATGCTGATACTGTTTAGCAACAGAAACCACGAATCGGAGGTTAGCCTTTACCAATTTCTCCTTGGCACGCTCACCCTCACGACCGCCTTTGCGAATCTTCTGTGCGAGCTCGATCTCCTCGTCGATAGAGACCATAGGTTCACGACCAATCTCCACCAAGTACTTATCGAGTGCTTCACTGGAACGGTTGGTTATACTCTTGCTAATCTTAAGTTGTCTCATAAATATCCTTTTACCTTTCTATTTTATTTTTTGAAGAATTTTGTATATACAGATTCCACCTTTACGGTTTCGGGCTGCAAAATTACAAAAAAAATCGCAATATCATTGTAATAAATATAGAAAAGTTTACTAGAATTTCAAACTTTTTCTTATATTTCAAGGTGTTCTTCCGTTAAAAGTAGTGTCAAAAGGTAGGATTTCTTCCTAATTTGTTGGAAATATGAAATAATATGTGTACCTTTGCAAAGCAAAAGTAAAAGTAAATTTACAAAATACAATATATTTGATAAACAGTCTTAAGATAACGAATAAAATTAAAAATAATAACAAATTAAAGAAAGATTATGTTTGAGAATCAACCAAAAGGCCTTTGGGTCTTGTCTTTGGCAAATACTGGTGAGCGCTTCGGTTATTACACGATGCTTGCTGTGTTCGCCTTGTTCTTGGGTGAGAACTTCGGATTTGATGCAGGTATGGCATCGGAAATCTACACTTGGTTCCTCACCGCTGTTTACTTCTTGCCTCTTATCGGTGGTATGGCTGCTGACAAATGGGGCTACAACAGAATGGTTATCATCGGTATCCTCATCATGTTCCTGGGATACTTCTGCCTATCCATTCCTCTGGGTGGTGGTACTGCTGCCATTGCGGCTATGGGCTTGGCGTTGTTGCTCGTCAGTCTGGGTACTGGTTTCTTCAAGGGTAACTTGCAGGTAATGATTGGTGACCTCTATAACGACCCTAAGTATGCCGCTCAGCGCGACTCAGGCTTCTCCCTCTTCTATATGGCCATCAATATCGGTGCCCTTTTCGCACCTACTGCTGCCACCACTATTATGGCTTGGGCACAGAACTCTTTGGGCTATTCCAAGGCTGATTCCTATCACTTCGCTTTTGCCGTGGCTTGTGTGTCAGTCATCATCTCTATCTTGATTTACTTCTTGGGTAAGAAGACCTATCAGCAGGTTTTGGTAGCCGACAAGAAGGGCAAGGAAGCCAATGAGGAGACTGTTGAGGAGATGAGTCCTGCCGAGACCAAGGAGCGCATCATCTGCCTCTGCCTGGTTTTCGCAGTGGTTATTTTCTTCTGGATGGCTTTCCATCAGAATGGTTTGACATTGACTTGGTTTGCCGATGAGTTCACAGCTCGTTCTGCCACTGGCGTTACGGGTATGGAGTTTAATGTAGTAAACTTGGTATGGTGCATCTTCATCGTTTACGGTTTGGTAGGTTGGATTACCACCAACAAGGAGAGTTCTTCTAAGAGCAAGCTCATCAATACCTTGCTCATCGCCGCCCCTGCCATCATCTTGGGCGTAACATACGCCAACTCTGGTTCTGATGTTGTGGCTATCGACGCTCCTATCTTCCAGCAGTTTAATCCATGTTTCGTTGTTGCCCTCACCCCTGTCAGCATCGCGCTCTTCGGTTGGTTGCGCAAGAAGGGCAAGGAACCTAAGGCGCCAGTGAAGATTGGCTTGGGTATGCTTGTGGCTGCTTTTGCTTATTTCTTGATGACGATGTTTAGCCTTGGTTTGCCTGCAACAGATCATCCTAACCATGTGGCAGATGTGACTCCAAACCTCTTGGTGGGTACTTATCTCATCTTGACCTTTGCCGAGTTGCTCCTTTCTCCTATCGGTATCTCATTCGTTAGCAAGGTGGCACCTCCTAAATATAAGGGTATGATTATGGGTGGCTGGTTTGTGGCTACCGCCCTTGGCAATAAGTTGGTTTCCATCCCTGGTCACATGTGGGATATGCCATTGCCTGTGGTATGGGGTACCTTGATGGTCATCTGCTTGCTCGCAGCCCTCTTCATCTTCTCTATCATCAAGAAGTTGAACAAGGTTAGCTAATCTCAAAGTCTCAGGGCTTCCCCCTGAGGGTAATAATCAATCAAATCGCCCTGTAAGGACAAAAGCATACACAACAAGCAACTTAATAGATACGCTTTTGCCCTTACAGGGCGTTAGAATGCATATCTTCTTACCCAGGGTGTCGCTTCGCTTGCCCTGGGCTAGGTGCTCGTTGGGCCTTCAGCCCGCTTCAACCGTACAGGTGGGAAAATTTTAGGAAAAAGAAGAGTTCGGAACTCTATCTTACGGATATGTGTCGCTTCATAAAAGCGATGCAAAAATTTACCAAGTTATTTTTTAATCATTACATAAATGCTTTTTTAAAACAATTTTAGGGCTCTTTATTTGATTTTAGGGAGCCGTGCAATATATTCGGGTTTCCTAAAAGATTACTTATCCAAATACCAGTCCTTGATGTATCCAGCATAGTGCTTGGCGAACTCTTCGGCTTGCCCAGGGGCACAGTCCTTCACCTTCTTGGCAGGGATTCCTGCCCAAATCTCATGCGCTGGAACCTTTGTGCCATGTGTCACCACTGCTCCTGCGGCAATGATGGCACCCTCGCCAATGTCTGCCTTGTCGAGCACTGTGGCATTCATCCCGATGAGTGCGCCCTTATGAACGATAGCCCCATGCACTACAGCACCATGTCCCACCGAAACATCATCCCCCAGGACGCAATCGCCAGTGAGAGCGGCGTTCTCGGCAATGAAACAGTTCTTGCCCCATTTAGGGCTTTTACCTTCTACAGTTTTTATGATAGCCATAATTACGATTGATTCATTCGTTAATTTCTACAGTTTCTGATGAGCCCTCATCACTACTTACCATGAGACAATAAACAACATCTTTAATTGCCTAAAAACTATGATTTACTTGAAGATGACCGACTTGATGATTTCCTCAAAGTCTGCTTTCTGCATGGCTCCCATCTGTACCGTAGGTTTGCCCTTGGCAGGAATGAAAAGGAAGGTAGGAATGCTCTGGATTCCAAAAGTAGCGGCTAGCTCCTGTTCCTTATCAATATCTACCTTGTAGAAATCAATCTTTCCCTTATAGTCCTTGGCAAGTTCTTCTACCACAGGGGCAGTCATCTTACAAGGGCGGCACCAGGTGGCATAGAAGTCGATGATGACAGGCTGGTCTCCCTCGAATACCCATTCCTGTGGGTGCTTCTCGTAATCCATCACTTTCTTCTTGAAATCAGAAGTGGTGAGGTAGTTTACCTTGCCATCTCCAGGCTTTCCTTCTGCAGATGATGCCTCTTTGTTGTCTTGCTTTGCGTCCTTTGACTGTGCAGCGGTTGCATTAACGTTATTATTCTGTTTGCTTTGTGAGCAACTTGTGATTGCCATGGAAGTCATTGCAAATGCCAACAAAAACAGTCTTTTCATATCTTTCATTTTTTCTTGTTATACTTAATATTGTTACAACCTTGCTTATAAAAATCGGTTGCAAAGATACGATATAGTTTCCATATTCACAATTTTTTTGCCTTTAAGTCATTTACTTCTTGTTAAAAGTTGTAACTTTATACCCGAAAGAAAGCGAAGTACATTATGAATATCAGAAACATCCACGTGGCCTACTATAATAATCTGCGGTAAGTGCAAAAACAAAATTATCAAATATTAATGCTAAAATGGCAGTAAAGATTAAAATATTTATCGACCTGTACGGTTGAAATTGCCTATACGCCCTGAAAGGGCAGAAGCACTTAGCCCAGGGCAAGCGAAGCGACACCCTGGGGGTGATGTTAGGTGGTTTATGTCGCCCTGTTTTACTCTAATTGAGCAAGCTTTGAGTGTATTTTTTAACGTTAATTATATTTAACGCCTCTTGGGTCTCGTCTG